>JBCCVW010000042.1:0-27384 GCA_039194665.1 Actinomycetota bacterium | reverse complement strand
GGCCCAGCGCATCGCGGGCATCGTCGAGCAACGCCACATCGGCCGGTGTCCAACGCACGTCGTCGACGTTCTCGCTGCGCTCGCGAAACAGGGCAAGGGCGTCGTCGTCGCCGAGAACGCCGCGCACCGCGGACCGCAGCAGCGCCTTGGAGCCGAATAGATCGTGCAGCAGCTGTGCCGGCGTGAGCACCGGCCACATGCTGTCGAGGGCGGCGCGCATCTCGGGCTCGCCGCGCAGTGTGTCGCGTACGTCGCGTGGTCCGATCTCAGGGTCGTGGAAGCTGTCGGCGAGCGCGGCCCACACCTCGCCTTCGACGTACTTACGTCCGGCGTTGTGCCGCCGAAAGCGACGGCGGGCTGCCGTGACGATGCGCTTGGACTCCGAGGCGCGCAGTCGCACATACCCGGCACGGAACGGCAACTCGAGGTCGTGGCGAAGGGGTCGCTCGCGATCGGCGATGGCCCGGTCGATCACGTCGGACATCGACGCGGCGCCCTTCAGGCGGGCCGCGGTTGGTGAGTCGCCGCCAGCTTCGTCGGGTCGCCGAAAGTCGACACCCGGCACGAGGTCGGAGAGCACCACCTGCTCGACGCCCGACTCACCGAGCGACGGCAGCACCCGCTCGATATAGCGCAGGAACACGCGGTTGGGGCCGATCACCAGCACGCCCTGGTCTTCGAGCGGGAAGCGGTGGGTGTAGAGCAGGTACGCGGCGCGGTGGAGGGCGACCACGGTCTTGCCGGTGCCAGGGCCACCCTGGACCACGAGCACGCCGTGCTGCGGCGACCGGATGATCTCGTCTTGTTCACCCTGGATGGTGGCCACGATGTCGCCGAGCGTGCCCGTGCGACCGCGTTCGAGTGCGGCGAGCAGTGTGGAGTAGCCGCGCAAGCCGTCGCCGAGCTGGCCCTCACCGCGACCGCCGGAGCCGTCGTCGCCGAGACCCTCGTCGTGACCAATTCCAAGGTGACCGTCGCCGAAGAGTTCGTCTTCGAGACCGAGCACCTGGCGGCCCTCGACTGCGAAGTGGCGGCGGCGCACCAGACCCATCGAGTCACGACCGGTCGCCCGATAGAACGGCTCGGCAACCGGGGCTCGCCAGTCGATCACGACGGGCTCACGGTCTTCGTCGGCCACCGCGAGGCGTCCGATGTGGAAGCTCTCGAACGCACCGGGCGCCTCCGCAGCGCGGTCGATGCGGCCGAACACCAGTGCGGCATCTCCCAGGTCGAGGTCGGCGAGGCGCTTCAGCAGGGCCTCGTCGAATGCGTTGCGCTCGAAACGAGCCTGAAAGGTGCCCCCGAGGTCGGCTTCGTTGAGCTCGCGCAACTTCCACGCCGCCTCTCGACTGCGTTCCAGACAGTCGTAGGCGTGGTCGACATACGCCTGTTCGTCCGCGAGGTCCGGGTGTTGCTCGGTCATACGGGGGTTCAGCAATGCTATCGGTGAGATTGCGCCCCGACAGGTCGAACGACTTTTCGCCCGCGCAGCTATCGTGCCAGCGTGTCAGCCGCGCCGAGCAGCGAATCGCCGTTCGTCGACGCCGTCCACCGCCGGCCGCCGCGGCACACCCCGGTGTGGTTCATGCGCCAGGCCGGTCGTTCGCTTCCGGAGTACCGCCGCGTCCGCGGTAGCGGATCGATCCTCGACGCCATCGCGCAGCCGGAGCTCGCCGCCGAGGTCACCCTGCAACCGGTGCGTCGCTATGGCGTGGATGCCGCAGTGCTCTTCAGCGACATCGTCGTTCCGGTGCACGCCACTGGATATGGCATCGACGTTGCCCCGGGCACCGGGCCGGTCGCCGACCACCCGCTGCGCACCAGTGCCGACCTGGCGCGACTTCGCCCCGTTGAGTTCGACGATCTCAGCCACGTGATCGCCACGGTCGAACTGCTCGCCGACGAGCTCCCCACCGACGTGCCCTTGCTCGCCTTTGCCGGCGCGCCATTCACTGTGGCCAGCTACCTCATCGAAGGCCGACCGAGCCGCGACTACCGCCACACCAAGGCGCTGATGCACGTCGACGGGGTGCTGTGGCACGAGGTGATGGAGCGGCTGACCGCCACGGCCATCACGTTCATCGACGCGCAGCTACAGCACGGCGCCCGAGCGTTCCAGCTGTTCGACTCGTGGGCCGGGTCGCTCGATCGGCGCACCTATGAGCGATTCGTGCTCCCCCACAGCGCCAGGGTGTTTGCCGAGCTGCGGGCGCGCCACCCGGAGGTGCCGGCGATCCACTTCGGGATCGGCTGCGACCATCTCCTCGAATCGATGCACCAAGCGATGGGCACCGGGCCGACCGCGCTCGGCCTCGACTGGCGAACAACGATCGGTGGAGCGCGTGTTCGACTCGGCGGCGATCTCGTCGTGCAAGGCAACCTCGACCCGGCGCTGGTGCTCGCCGGCAGCGACGTCGCCGGGAGCGGCGCCCGACGGGTACTCAACGACAACCTGATCGACGGGAAGCGCCACCCGGGTCACGTGTTCAATCTGGGCCACGGTGTCCATCCCGACTCCGACCCGGGCGTGTTGCAGCACGTGGTCGACGTCGTCCACGACGTGACATCGGCCGCCGATGCAGCACCGTGGGCTGCTGTGGAACCGAAGATGGAGGAAGCTCGATGAGCGACACACACAACGGCCCACACACCGGTGTGTTGGTAATGGCCTATGGCACACCGCGTACACCCGCCGAGATCGAGCCGTACTACACCGACATCCGCCGCGGCCGTCCTCCCACGCCGGAGGCACTCGCCGATCTCACCGCGCGTTATGCCGCGATCGGTGGAGTGTCGCCGCTGGCCGAACTCACCGAGGCGCAGGCCGCAGCGATCGAGGCTCACCTCGACGCGGCCGCGACCGAGGCGGGACAGCCGGGCCGGTTTCGGGTGGGCCTGGGGCTGAAGCACGCCGATCCGAAGGTGGAGGACGGCGCCGCCGCCCTGGTCGCAGCCGGCGCCGAGCAACTCGTCGGGGTGGTGCTCGCGCCGCACTACTCGTCGTATTCGATCGGCCAATATCTCAGCCGGGCACAGGATGGCGCTGGCGACGTCCCCGTGCTCGGCATCGAGAGTTGGGCCACCGAACCAGCATTCGTCCGCTTCTTGGCCGCCGACCTCGCAACCCGGTTCGATGCACTCAGCCAGAGGCAAGGGCCAGTACATGTGTTGTTCACCGCGCACTCGCTGCCCCAACGAATCATCGACGGCGGCGACCCGTATCCCGACGAGCTGCAGGCCACCGCTACCGCCGTGGCCGGCGAACTCGGCCTGGTCGAAGGCGACGAATGGTCGATCGCCTGGCAGTCGGCGGGCCGCACGCCCGAGCCGTGGATCGGGCCCGACGTGCTCGACGCCATCGACACCCTGGCCGACGATGGGGCCGGCGCGGTGATCGTCAGCTCATGCGGGTTCGTCGCCGATCATCTCGAGGTGCTCTACGACCTCGACATCGAGGCTGCCCAACGGGCCGAAGCACGCGGGCTGGCGTTCGATCGCACTGCGTCGGTCAACGCCGACGACGCCGTGATGGCCGCGCTGGCCGACCTCGTCCGCGCCGTGGCCGATCCGCAATGACTCCGGAGACGCGATGACCGCGGTTCCGCAATGACACAGGCGGCCCGCCGCGTCGCCGTGATCGGAGGCGGCATCGCCGGCACCGCGGCGGCCCTGGAGCTGCTGCGCCACGACGCCGCACTCGACGTCACGCTCTTCGAACGCGGTGCATCGGTGGGCGGAAGGATCCAGAGTGCCCCATTCGCCGGCATCGCCGGACTCGACGCCGGTGCCGACGCGTTTCTCGCTCGGGTCCCCGAGGCGGTGGCGCTCGCGGAGTCACTCGATCTCGATCTGGTGTCGCCCCAGCAGGTGGGCGCCGCCGTATGGCGCGACGGGCTGCACCCGATTCCCGGGGGACTGATCCTCGGCGTGCCGGGGCGACCGTGGCCACTGATGCGCTCGTCGCTGATCAGTCGGCGGGGCACAGCCCGTGCGGCGATCGAACCGCTGCTGCCGCGAACATCGCTGGCTCCCGATTCGGTGGGCGCGTACGTGCGCACCAGGTTCGGCGACGAGGTCCACGAGATGCTGGTCGACAGTCTCGTCGGCAGCATCTACGCCGCCGACACCGACCGCTTCAGCTTGGCCGAGGTGCCCCAGCTCCACCAGTTGGCCAGCTCACGCCGCAGCATCCTGTTGAGTCGCTCGCTCCTCCCGGGGGGCGGCGGCCCCGGCACCGGTACGGCTGCGGCCGGCCCGATCTTTGCGGCGCCACGTGGCGGGATGGCCGATCTGGTCACCGCCACCGCCGACGCCGCACGCGCCCGTGGTGGAACGATCGCCACCGGCCGACCGATCGACCGCATCGAGCCCGATGGCGAGGGCGGCTGGCGCGTCGACGATGAGCGATTCGATGCAGTGATCTTGGCCACCCCGCCGCACGTCAGTGCCCACATGGTGCGCACGTCCGCTTCGGAGGCGAGCGGGCTACTCGCTCGCGCCGAGGACGCCGACGTGGTGATGGTGGTGCTACACCTGCCGCGCTCGACATGGCCCGAGCGGCTCCACGGATTGAGCGGCTACCTCGTCCCCAAGTCGCTGCAGCGTTCGCTGACAGCGGTGTCGTTCGGCTCGCAGAAGTGGGCGCATTGGCAGCCGGACGGCGGCGGCGTCATTCTGCGAGCCTCGCTCGGGCGCGATGGTGTGCCCGTCGCACACCTCGACGACGACGCCATCATGGCGGGCACGCTCGACGACCTCACCGACCAGTTGGGGATCGATCCCACACCGATCGACGCGCGCATCACCCGTTGGCCGGGCGCGTTCGCCCAGTACCGGCCACATCACCGCCGATGGGTAGAGGCGATCGACGCATCGCTGCCCGCCGGCATCGAGGTCACCGGCGCCGGATACCGCGGGATCGGCATTCCGGCATGCGTCCGAGATGCGAAACGAATCGTGAACCGCACTGTTCAGCGCCTCGGAGCTCTGTCATGATGGATTGGGTGAACGGGCTGGACGTTCGCCGTCGCACGATGCTGTCGGTATCGATTGGCGCCCTCGCGCTCGTCGGCATCGGCGGGGCATTCGTGTTCAGCGACGACGGCACTCCCGATGCGGTGGCCACGTTCAACCCGCCGACGACCGAGGCGATCACCACCACGGTGGCGCCGTCGACGACGATCATCACCAGCGCGCCGAGCACCACAGCAAAGCCGGCGCCGTCGACCACAGCCGCGACGACCACCACCGCTGCGCCGACCACCACGGCAGCGCCGACCACTGAGGCGCCACCGGACACGCTCCCGGAGCAGCCGAGCGCACCGATCGCTCCCCCGTCGGACCCGCAGGCCGCCGAGGCGGGCCCGCAAATCGGGTCGATCGCGATTCCCAGCATCGGGCTCGACAGCCCGATGCTCTCGGGGATCCGCATGACCACACTCGATCGCGGGCCCGGTCACTGGCCGGGTACGGCGATGCCGGGCCAGGACGGCAACGTCGTCGTCGCCGCTCATCGCACCAGCCACAACGCCGAGTTCCGCAACCTCGACCAGCTGTCGCCTGGTGACGAGGTCGTGTTCAACACCGCCGAGGGCGCACACACCTACCGCGTCAACCGCACCGAGATCGTCAACCCCGACGCGGTGTGGATCGTCAACCCCACCGAAACGCCGACCGCCACGCTGTTCGCCTGCCACCCGCCGGGGTCGGTCGCCCAGCGGATCGTCGTCTTCCTCGATCTGGTTGCCTGACCAACCCATCCGCCGAACCGGATGGGCGCGTCTCGCGATCGCGCTCGCCGCCGGCGCGCTCGTGGCCCTGTCGTTGCCACCGTGGGGTTGGTGGCCGCTGTCGTTCGTCGGCATCGCAGTGTTCGCGGCGCTGCAGGCCAGCGAACTCCCCGGCGACGTGTCGACCCGGCGGGCTCGCCGCCACCGCGCAGCGACCGGCTACGCCTTCGGCGCCGGCTGGATGTTCCTCGGCATGGGCTGGATGGTCCAGCTCACGGCACCCGGCTACCTCGTCGCGGGCGCCGTGTATGCGGGATTCCACGCATTCGCCGCATGGGTCGCTCCGGTCGGCCGCTGGGGAGTGATCGGGCGACCTGCGGCGCACACGCTCGTCGAGGCGTTGCGTTTCTCGTTCCCCTTTGGTGGGGTCCCGTTGGCATCGCTCGGAATCGCGCAGGTCGCTGGGCCGTTCGCCGGGATCGGACGCGTCGGGGGAACAATCCTGATCACGTGGTTCACGCTGCAGGTCGGGTTCGCCATCGGCACCGTGCTCGTGCGAGTCGTCGGCGACCGGGCACCAGATGGCGACGACGTCGAAGGCGATCCGCGCGGTGGCCTCGACCCGACCGTGCGCCTGGCGACCATGGCGAGCGTGGTGGCCATCGCCGTCCTGGCGCTCGCCGCGCTCGTGGCGCCGCGTGGCAGCGCCACGGGTGACACGCTGCGCGTCGCGGCGGTGCAGGGTGGCGGGCGGCAGGGAACGTCGGCGACCGACGTGCCCTGGACCGACGTGTTCATCGCCCATCTCGAAGCGACGCGCGAGCTGACTCGTGACGACGATGTCGATCTCGTCGTGTGGCCAGAGAACACACTCGACGTCGAGTCGTTCGTCGCTTCGCCAGCACCACTCGTGGTCGTTGAGGCCGCCGGCGAAACGGGTGAGACCCTCCCGGCGATCATCGCCGCTGAAGCGGCACGCCTCGACGCCCCGATCGCGGTGGGGATCACCGAGGAGCGCAACGGAGGAGAGAACCGGACCAATGCCCAGGTGGTGATCGGCCCGGACGGCACGATCGTCAGCAGGTACGACAAGGTCCGCCGGGTGCCGTTTGGCGAGTACGTCCCGCTGCGCGGCGTGCTCGAGTTCTTCGGCGCGCCGATCGATCGAATCGGCCGCGACGCGCTGCCCGGCACCGACCCCGCGCTGTTGGTCCTGCCCGATGGCACCGAGCTGGCGGTAGCGATCTCGTGGGAAATCTTCTTTGGTGGTCGCGCCCGGGAGGGCGTCGAACTCGGCGGCGAGGCGATCATCAACCCCACCAACGGCGCCAGCTACACCGGCACGATCGTGCAGACCCAACAAGTGGCATCGAGCCGGCAGCGGGCGATCGAAAACGGGCGGTGGGTCGTCCAAGCCGCACCCACCGGCTTCACTGCGTTCGTCGACGAGAACGGCACCGTCCTCGAACGGACGTCGATTTCCGAACGCGCAGTGCTGATCGACGACGTCGAGCTACGTTCGGGGCTCACCTGGTACACCCGGATCGGCGACGCGCCGTGGATCATCCTCGCCGCCCTCGCGTTCATCGGTGCCACCACTTCTGCCGCATTCGCCAGCCGGCGCCAACGTCGTGGGCTACCGCGTACAGATCGTGCGGCACAGCGATGAGTGGCGGCCACCACATGTTGGTGACGCGGTGGTGGTTACGCAGCAGCCTCGGTGATCTCCGCCTCGGCAGCGAGGCCGTCGATGAGCCCGGGAAACACAAAGGTGTGGAAGGGAGCGACGCCGTACCAGTAGGCCCGCCCCCAGAGCCCACGGGGCACGAAGGTCGCCGTTTGCGTCACCCGGCTGCTGTGCCCGTCTCCGTCCGCTGCCGGTTCGATGCGCCACTCGAGACTGGCGACGCCCGGCAGGCGCATTTCGGCTCTCAGTCGAAGCAGCCAGGGCTGGTCGACCGACGACACGCGCCAGAAATCCAACGCATCACCGACACGGAGTCGGTCGGGGTCCCGGCGGCCCCGGCGCATGCCGGGCCCGCCGACGACCTGATCGATGAGGCCGCGAGCCATCCACAGAAACTCGCCGGAGTACCATCCGCGTGCGCCGCCGACTCCGCAGATGGTGGCGTGGAGCACCTCGGGTGACGCCCGAACACACCGCTCCCGTACGTCGCTGAGGACTGCGCCGCCGGACCAATCCGGATCGGTGGGAAGTGGGCCGGCGAGCGGGCCGGTGCCAGCCCCACTCCAGCGCGTGATGACGTCGTGGGCCTCTTCCTTCTCGAGCGCAAGCTGGACGGCATGCCGATAACCGATCTGGGGTCCCGGGCAGAGCGTGCGGATCGAGTCGTCGTGGACGACCACTTCGTTGACCAGGCTGCTGACGAGCGGGCGAGCCAACGACTGCGGGAGCGGTGTGACCAGCCCGACCCAGAGCGACGACAGGCGCGGCGTCAACACCGGCACGGGAATGATCACACGCCGACGCAATCCCGCCTCAGCGGCGTACACCTCCATCATCTCGCGGTACGTCATGACGTCCGGGCCACCGATCTCGAGCACGACGTCGCCATCACAGCGAATCGACAGGACGTCGACGAGGTAGCGCAGGACATCGCGCACTGCAATTGGCTGACAGCGAGTGTCGACCCACTTCGGCGTCACCATCACAGGGAGCACCTCGACGAGGTACCGCAGCATCTCGAAGCTGGCGCTGCCCGAACCGATGATCACCGCTGCCCGGAGTTCGACGACTGGGACATCCCCGCTTGCCAGGATCTCGCCGACTCGGTGCCGACTCTGGAGGTGTTTCGACAAGTCAGCGTCGCTGCCCGGTGCGCTGCCCAGCCCTCCGAGGTACACGACCCGCCGCACCCCGGCGTTCGCTGCGGCGTCGCGGACGTTCTCGGCTGCCGCTGCCTCGCGACTCGTCCAGTCAGGCCCGTCACCGATGCTGTGCACCAGATAGTAGGCCGCCACGACGCCACACATGGCGTCGGAGAGGTCACCTTCGATGTCGCCTCGAACCACCTCGACGTCGTCGCGCCAAGCCGCCTGGTCGAGCTTCGCTGGTGTACGCGCCAGGCACCTGACGCGGTAGCCGGCCCGGAGCAACTGTCCGACCAGCCTGCCGCCGATGTAGCCAGACGCCCCGGTCACCAGGACGAGTGAACCTGGCGAAATAGAGCTCGACCCTTCGTTCGTCGTCATCTCCGGCGTTTCGCCCATGCTTGCGGTCAGCGACGCGTAGCAAGGTAGCGCTTGAGTTTGGGCACTGCTCGAGCGTGCGTTCTTCGTGTGCTTGCGCACTGCTTGCGCTACGGCACGGGCCGCAGAAGTGTAGCCGGAAACCGCCAGCGTCGATCAGCGCCGGTTGAACGTCGGTAGCGTGCCGTCAGCGATGGTTCTCGCAGTGTGTGCGCTCGTCTCTTCGGCGGCGTTCCTGTACTACGGCGTACAGGTCGTATCGCAACCACGACTCGAAGCGGAGTTCGTGCGGTACGGAATCCCTGATCTCCGGCTCTTGGTCGGCGTGCTGGAGATCCTCGGCGCGATCGGCGTACTCGTCGGGCTGGCCATTCCTCAGGTGGGTGCAGCAGCCGCGGCTGGGCTAGCGGCGCTGATGCTGCTTGGCCTCGCCGTCCGCGCCAGACTTCGCGATCCGCTTCGTCAGATGCTGCCCGCCGCACTTCTCGCTGGGCTCAACGGTGTCCTGGTCGCACTGTTTCTCATCTCGTGAGCGTCATCGCTCGAGCAGTCGAGCAATCGATGGGGTGCCGTCAGGGCCGGCGGCTCTGGTGTTCCGAGGTGAGGAGAGGGTCATGTTCGATCTCGTGCCACAGTCTGGCGGTCGTTGCCGCTGAGCACACTCGTCAGACGCGCGACCTAATCGAGCGGCACTCGGGCGGGCGTCGGGAGCGCCCGAGTGCACACCTCAACGATCCTCACACCTCAACGATTCTCACACCTCAACGATTCTCGCACCTCAACGATCCTCGCACCTCAACGATCCTCACACCTCGACGATCACGGTGACGGGGCCGTCGTTGACGAGATCGACGCGCATGTCGGTGCGGAAGCGGCCGGCGGCAACATCGAGTCCGAGCCTTCGCAGCTCGGCGACCACGGCGTCGACGAGGGGTTCGGCCACGTCGGGCGGCGCGGCGGCCGCCCAACTGGGGCGACGACCGCGGCTGGTGTCGCCGTACAGGGTGAACTGACTGACGACGAGTACCGCGCCCGCGATGTCGACGACCGACCGGTTCATCACGCCGTCGTCGTCGCCGAAGACGCGCAACCCCGCGAGCTTGTTGGCCAGCTTCGTCGCGTTCGCCGCGGCGTCGTCGTGGGTCACGCCGACCAACGCACACAGCCCGTGTCCGATCTCGCCGACGACCTCATACGAATCGGTCGAAGCGCCGCGACTCGACACGCTCGCCCGGGCCACTCGCTGTACCACCGCACGCATGGCCGCTGCCTACCACAGCCGAACAGCCGCCGTCTGGAGCGTTCAGCTACCTTGCGGCGATGAGCGAATCGACGGTGGTCACGTTGGCCCGCGACGACGGCGCCCACCCGGCAACGGTCGAAGTGGACATCGAACAGGGCGGGCGGTTGGCCCAAATCACGGTCGGCGGCCATCGACTGCTCATCGACGACGACGCGTCGCGCGGCAAGCCGAGCCATTGGGGTGCGTTTCCCCAAGCGCCGTGGACCAATCGCATCCGCAACGGCCACTTCACGCTGTTCGGTGTCGAGCACACACTGGAGACGAATCACGTCGACCACCCGGCTCACGGCCCTGAGCAGCATCACGCCATCCACGGCACGGTGTACGCGCGGCCGTGGACCGTTCTCGATGCGTCGACCACCACGGTCACCGCCAGCTGTCCGATCGACACTCGCCTCGGCTGGCCGTTCCCGGGCACCGCCACCCACCGGGTGACGCTGGGTCGCCATGCCGTGCGCTGTGAGCTCAGCGTGTCGTTCGACGGCCCGGCCGACGGCGGGAACGAACCGCTGGCGATGCCTGCCGAAGTCGGCTGGCATCCCTGGTTCGTCAAGCCGACGCACCTCGACTTCGATCCGGTCGCGATGTACGCCAAAGACGACACCGACATGTTCATCGGCGAGCTGGTCGAGCCGTCGGCAGGGCCGTGGGACGACTGTTTCGTGTGCGTCGAGCCGATCACGTTGCACTACGACCGTGAGATCGCGGCCCGGGTGGCCATCTCCAGCGACTGCGACCACTGGATCGTGTTCGACAAGCCCGAGGCGGCCACCTGTGTCGAGCCGCAGTCGGGACCGCCCGACGCAGTCGCCATCCGCCCGCGGCTGATCACCGCCGACCGCCCGCTGCGCCGCCACATGCGCATCGGCTGGGACTGACGACGGGTCGCCCCTCATCGGGCCGATTCCGTCCGCTGAGCCCGGCGCGGACTGGCCCCGCTAGCCTGCCCCGAATGTCCTCGGCCGGACTGCCCCCCGACGCGCCGCTGACGCTCGCCTATCTCACCTACCGCGGCAAGCCGCACGTGGGTGGGCAGGGTGTGTACACGCGCCACCTCACCAAGGCGCTCTGCGACCTCGGCCACACGGTCGAAGTGCTCGGCGGTCAGCCGTACCCAGTGCTCGACGAGCGCGTCGAGATGACCGAGTTGCCCAGCCTCGACACGTTCAACGAGTACTTCCCTGGGCGTCTGCCGGGGTTCTGGGAGCTGAAGACGCGCGAGGACGTGCTCGAGTTCGGCCAGTTCCTCACCGGGACGTTCCCCGAACCGTTGGCCTTCAGCGCCCGCGCCGCACGAAACCTCGTGCCGCGGGCCCGTCAGTTCGACCTGGTGCACGACAACCAATGCCTCGGCTACGGGATCCGCAAGATCAACGAGAACATCCCGACGATCGTCACGCTGCACCACCCGATCACGCGAGACCGCGAACTCGAGATCAACCAGGCGAAGACCCGGCTCAAGCGGTTCTCGGTCGGCAGGTGGTACTCGTTCGTCAAGATGCAAGGCCGTGTGGCGTCGTCGATGCCACGCATCGTGGTGGTCTCGCAGAACTCGATCGACGACATCCACAACGACATGGGCGTGGCCTACGACCGGATGCGCCTCGTTCCCGTGGGCGTCGATCCCGAGCTGTTCCGTCCGCTGCCCGACGTGGCCCGCACACCCGGTCGGCTGATCACCACTGCGTCGGCCGACGTGGCCATCAAAGGGCTGCCGTTCCTTCTTGAAGCAATCGCCAAGCTGCGCACCGAGCGCGACATCAGCCTGACGATCATCGGCAAGCCGCGGCCGGGCAACTCGATGGATCTCATCGAGTCGTTGGGCCTGGCCCCGCACATCAACTTCGTGTCCGGCGTGAGCGACGAGCGGATCGTCGAGCTGTACGCCGAGTCCGAGCTCGCCGTGGTGCCGAGCCTGTACGAGGGATTCAGCCTGCCGGCGATCGAGGCGATGTGTAGTGGCACCCCGTTGGTCGCCACCGACGGCGGCGCGCTCCCCGAGGTCACCGGCGCTGACGGCGACACCGTGCTGCAGTGCGTGGCCGGCGATGCCGACGCACTGGCTGCGGCAATCCGCAGAGGTCTCGACGATGCCGACCTGCGGGCGCGTATCGGGGCGGCTGGACGTGCCCGGGTCATCGACCGCTGGACGTGGCGGCGTTGTGCCGAACTCACCGTCGATCAGTACCGCGAGGTGCTGGCGATGCCAGAGAACGTGGCCAAGCTCGAACGCAACGGGCGACTGACAGGTCGCGACTGACCGTGTTGACGATTCGCTTCGATCAGCTCGGCCTGCAGCCCGGCGACCGTGTGCTCGACGTCGGTGCCGGCTTCGGTCGCCACGTGTTCGAGTGCGCGCGGCGGGGCGCCGACGTGGTTGCCCTCGACTACGCAGCCGACGAGGTGGTCGAGACGCGGGCCACCCTCGGCGGAATGGTCGATGCCGGCGAGATCGATCTCGATCGAGTAGCGGGCATCCTGCGTGGCGACGCCACGCGGTTGCCGTTCGCCGACGGATCGTTCGACGTGGTGATCACGTCGGAAGTACTCGAGCACATCCAGGACGACGTGGCGGCGATCGCCGAAATGGTGCGTGTCCTCAAGCCCGGGGGCACCTTCGCCGCCACCGTGCCGTCGTGGCTCCCCGAAGCGATCAACTGGAAGCTCTCCGATGAGTACCACGCCCCGAAGAGCCCCGGTGGACACGTTCGTATCTACGCGGCCACCGAGCTGGCGGCCAAGCTGCGCTCGGCGGGGCTCGAGGTCGATGGTCGACACCGGGCACATGCGCTGCACTCGCCGTACTGGTGGCTGAAGTGTGCGGTGGGCCCGACCAACGACGATCACCCGCTCGTCGTGCGTTACCGCGAGTTCCTCGAATGGGACATCGCTGCCCAGCCCACGATCACCCGCGTGGCCGACCGAGCGCTGTCGCCGGTGATGGGCAAGAGCGTGGTGTTCTACGCCAGCAAACCAGCAAGCGTGACCAGCGATCGCCAGTTGGAGGCCACACGATGAGCGCGATGCCCGAACTCGCCGGGGTGCTCAGCCCGGTCGAACTGGAACGCACCGCCCACCACCTCGTGTCGTTGCAGCTGCCGACCGGCATGATTCCCTGGTTCCCCGGCGGGCATTGCGACCCGTGGAATCACGTCGAGACGGCGATGGCGCTCGACGTGGCCGGCTTCCACAGCGAGGCCCGCGGCGCCTACCGCTGGTTGGTCGATACCCAACGGCCGGACGGGTCGTGGCATGCCTATTACCACTACGACGGCTCGGTCGAAGACGCCAAGCTCGACACCAACGTGTGCGCCTATGTGGCCACGGGGTTGCATCACCACCTGCTGATCACCGGCGACACCGAATTCGCCGCTGAGATGTGGCCAACGGTCGAGCGGGCGCTCGAATTCGTGTTGTCGCTACGCCGCACCGATGGCGTTCCGCTCTGGGCGATCGAGACCGACGAGCGGCCTTGGACGTACGCCCTGCTCACCGGCACGTCGAGCATCCAGCACGCGCTGCGCTGTGGGGCGCTGCTCGGCGACGCGTTGGGACATCCGCGACCGCACTGGATCGACGATGCCGACCGCATGGCCGAAGTGATCAACCAGTGCCCCGACGCATTCGAGCCCAAAACGCGCTGGGCGATGGACTGGTACTACCCCGTGCTCACGGGGGCGATGACCGGAGATGCCGCCGCGAACCGACTCGCCGACGGCTGGGACACCTTCGCCATGGACGGCCTCGGTATTCGCTGCGTCAGCGACGAGCCATGGGTGACGGCGTCGGAAACGGCCGAGTGTGCGCTGGCCTACGCCGCGATCGGCGACAAGGCAACCGCCACGAAGCTGCTCGAGTGGACCACGACCCACCGGAGCGCCGATGGCTCGTACCTCACCGGGATCGTGTACCCGGCGGGCGAGGTGTTCCCGCCCGCCGAGCGCACGAGCTACACCGCGGCGGCGGTGGTGCTGGCGGTCGACTCGATCACCCAGGCGACCGACGCCAGCGATGTGTTCCGCCACGCCGGCCAGGGCTGACGGCGCATCACACCGAGCACCCAGCGACCCGGGATCACCGCGCCCACACGTACTCGCCGGGCACCGTCTCCGTGCCCACGGTGAGCGTCCCGTTGGGATCGACGATCACGTCGTCGCCGTCGGCGAACCAGTAGCTGCGAGCGGGAGCGCCGAGCGTGTACTCCGATGTGGTCGTGCCGTCGGACGACAGCGCCACGACCCGCTCGGTGCCGATCTCGTGGATCATCGCATTGCCCGAGTCGATGCCGGCAAAGCGGGCGTCCCCTGCGATGGGGATCTCCGTCGAGGCGATCAACGCCACGCCCTCGGGACCCACCGAACTGAGGTGCACCACCGTTGCGGACTCGGTCGTCCCGAGCGTGGCGACCGTGGCGCCGTCGAGCCACATCACGTCGTGGGGAGTGAACGATGGATCGGCGACGGCCGGCGCGGCCGGCACCTCTCCGGTCATGAGGTCGTTGATACCGACCGCCACGCCACCGATCTGTCCCGTCGCGAGATAACGACCCGACGGGTCGACTGCGGGGGCGCGTCCGAACAACGACTGTTGACCGGGCGCCGCCGGCTCGATGACCGAGCCGGCAGAGGGCTCACAGCACAGCCCGACCCAGGCGCGACTGCCATCGGCCGAGCGGGAGATACCGCTGACGTAGAGCGCCCCTGGCCCTTCAGCGGGGAGTGGTGCATCCTGCGGGTCGGCGTCGACCATCAATGACACCGCGCCACCGTCGACGTGCACAGCGTCGCCATCGGCGGTGACCGCCACCAACGACACCGGCGGAGGCGGCGGTGGGGTTGTTGGCGGTGTCGTTGTTGGCGGTGTCGTCGTCGGCGGTATCGACGTTGTCGGCGTTGCCGTACTCGGTGCCGCCGTGATCGCCGGCAGGGTCGACGAGAGGGTGGTCGTCGGATCGAGAGTCGACGGTGTCGTCGCTGATGCGACCGACGTGACGGTCGGCGCGGTTGTTTCGACGGCGGTCTGCGACGAAGCGGTGTCGGCGCAGCCTGCGGCAAGTGCGGCAACGGTGGTGGCGGCAACGATGGTCGTGATTGCTCGGCTGATGGGCATTGGGGCTCTCCTTGTTCGTTCGTCGGTCCTGACGAACGACCCCACCTCGCCTTACGCGTTCGGATCGCACACCACTATGAGTAGTTACACAAACACTGCGCGCGTGAACATGTCGAAGATACGTTTGTATTTTTCGCCATCTTCGATCATCAGTGCTATACTGATCCAATGGGGAGCGGGGTCAGCGCAGAACCCGACATTCGGGTTCGTGATCGTCGGCTCGACGAGGTGTGCGGTCACCTCAACGCCCTCACTGGTGAGTTGGTCGACCTGGCCGTGGACGTGCTCGCTGACGGGTCGGTGTTGACGGGAAATGGGATCTACACCCACCGCCAGTACCTCGCCTGGCGTTGCGGCATCAGCACACGCCGCGCCGCACAAGTCGTGACCATCGCGGAACGGATCGACACGTTCCCGCGGTGCGTGCAGTTGATGCGCGACGGCCTGATCTCGCTGGATCAGATGGCAGTGATCGCCGAACACGCTCCCGACTGGGCAGACCCCGAACTCTGTGACCTTGCCGCCCACATGACCGTCACCCAACTGCGACGCACCATGGACCACTTCCCGAGTGAGCCACACGACGTCAGCGACGAGAGGGCTGACGACACCGATGGCGGCCAATCGGCGCGGGATCGGTTCTCGATGCGCACCCGGTCCGACGGACGCTTCACGCTGAACGTGGAGACCGACGGCATCGCCGGGATCATCATCAGCCAGGCCGTCGAAGAGGCGAAGGACGCGCTGTTCCAGAACGACCCCGAGACTTCGACATGGGTCAGCGCTCTGGTCGAGATCGCCAACCGATCACTCGACGCCGTTGACGACCAGTCACGTCGCGACCGCTACCGACTGCACCTGCACGTCAACACCGACGCACCTGCCGACATCCGCAACCCACACGGCTGGCGCGTGCCCGACGACGTCGCCAGATATCTGACCTGCGACTGCGCGATCGTCCCGACGATGCTCGCCGACGGTGTCCCCTTCTCAGTCGGGCGAACCTCGCGAGTCACCCCAGAGCGCACCCGACGGATCGTCATCCACCGCGACCAGGGCTGCCGGGTGCCGGGCTGCAACCACACGCACCACCTCGAGATCCATCACATCATCCACTGGACCGATGACGGACCCACCGAGACGTGGAACCTCATCGCCCTGTGCGCCCACCACCACCGACTCCACCACCGCGGCGAACTGCACATCAGCGGCAACGCCGACCTCCCAGCCGGCACCCCCGGCGCCGTCACCTTGACCGCATCCAACGGCACGGTGCTCACTGGCAGCGGGGCCAGACCCGAGCCCCCTGGGGCCGCACCACCACAACCAGCCAAGCCGTATCACGGCCCCGCAGGCGAACGCCTCAACCTCCGCTGGCTCGAGTTCCGTGATCCCAGTCAGTTCCGCACCCGCGGGTACGACACCGACGAGCCACACCGCCACAACTGACGCCTTACGAGGGTCGGTCCCGCGGGCGAACACGCTGGGCGTACACTCGTCCGGCGATGCGCTCGACCCCGGTTCGGACCCTGCTCTCCATCTGGAGCTGGATCGTGCTCGTGGTCGGAGTGATCGTGTGGACCCCGATGGTGACCATCGTGCGGGTCGCCACCTGGCCGTTCGATCGCTCGGCCTATGCAGCGGGCTACCTGTTCCGCAAGCTCACCGTGTTCCACCAGAAGCTCACGCCGCTCTGGACCTTCCGCACCTCGGGCGAGTTGCCCGACGACATGCGCCGCCCCTACGTCGTCGTATCGAACCACGAGAGCTTCGTCGACATCTTGCTGATCTCGCATCTCCCCACCGAGATGAAATGGATGTCGAAGGTAGAGATCATGCGCATCCCACTCGTCGGCTGGATGATGCGCCTGTCCAAGGACATTCGCCTCACCCGGAGCGACGCCGGTTCGCGCGTCGAAGCGTTGGCCGCGGCGCGCGAGCGGCTCGACGAGCACGTGTCGGTGATGATCTTTCCGGAAGGCACACGATCGAAGACCGGAGAGTTGCGCGAGTTCAAGGCTGGCGCCTTCAAGCTGGCGATCGATGCGCAGGTCCCGATCCTGCCTCTCGCCGTGCATGGCACGCGCGACGCGCTGCGTAAGAACGATTGGCGCCTCGGCTACGCCACCGCCGAGGTGCGCGTGCTCGATCCCATCGACACCACCGGGATGACGATCGACGATCTCGACACGCTGCGAGCCAAGACCCGGGCGGCGATCATCGCCGGCCGCGACGAGCTCGCCAGCGAGTTCGCCGTCCGCTGACGCGTGCTCATCCCCCAGCGCGTCCTCGGCGCGATCCGCCCGACGCTGTCGGTCGCGGTGCTCATCTCGCTGGCCGCCACAACTGCGGTCTTCACAGCCACCCCGTTCCTCCTTCCGGCCACGAGTCGCGAGTTCGACGTCGCCCTCTCCACCGTCGGGTGGATGTCGACCGCTCAGCTCGCCGGGTTCGTCATCGCGTCGTGGGTCGGTGGACGGTTTCTCCGGCCCGTACGTTCGACCTTCATCGTCGGCACCGTGATCGGGATCGCGGCCAACCTCGCGTCTGCGCTCGCTCCGAACTTCCCGATCCTGGCAATGACGCGCTTCGCCAGCGGGATCTCGCTCGGCCTCGCCGCATGGTTCGCCTGGCAGGCTGCATTCGGTGATCGAGACAAGACCGGCGACGCGGCCGTCGTCGGCCCGCTGATCGGCATCGTGTTGGCACCGACGGTGGCGTTCGCCCTCGACCAGGTCGGACTGCGTGCGGTGTTCGCAGCGATGGCGGTGTTGATGGTGCTCCCGCTGCTGTTCGCTGGCCAGATCGAGCGCTCGATGCAACTCCGACCGCACGTGTCTCGGCATGCGGCGACACGTGCGGCACGCATCATCCTGCTCGCCCTCGGACTGATCACCTTCGGCGGCTCATCGGTGTTCGTCTACGGCGCAGCGATCGGCGAGGAGCTCGACGGGCTCAGCCCGGTGACCGTGTCGCTGGTGTACAGCGGCAATGCGATCGCCTCGATCCCCGCCGCTCGCTGGCGGGGCAGCCGCGGACCCGCCGGCATCTGGTTCATCCTCACCGCCGTCAGCGCGTTCTTCATGGCCTTCTCGCGCAGCGGCATCGTGTTCGCACTCGCGTTGGTCGGCTGGGGGTTCGTCTTCTTCATGGGAGTGCCGGCAGCATTCGGCCTCCTCGCGGCGCGCTCGCGCTTCCCGGAGGAACGAGCCGGCGATGCACAGGCGGTGATGGCGTTCGGCCGCGTGTTCGGGCCGCTGCTCGGCGGGGCCCTGCTCGGCAGCGGATCGACGACATCACTGGCCATCGTGTCCGCCGGCGTGCTGACCGGTGCGGCGATGCTGTTGTTGTACGTCGATCGCCAGCGTTTTCTGGTGGTCCGCTCAGTCGACGCGCCGCAACACGCGTAACGAGCCGGTTGCCGACTCGAGTCGAAATCGCCCCGATTCGAGCGCGGGAAGGAAGATCTCCTCGTAGGGCGGTCGGCCGCCGTCGGCAGGGTCGGGAAACACGTCGTGGATCGCGAGAACGCCGTCGATGGCGACGTGCGGCGTCCAGCCGGCGTAGTCCGCTCGGGCTGGCTCGGCGCCATGCCCACCGTCGATGAACAGCAACGAGAGCGGCGTGCCCCAGCTCGCGGCGATCGCCGGCGACGGCCCGACCAACGCGACGACCGTCGACTCGAGCCCGGCCGCTTCAATCGTGCGCCGAAAGATCGGCAACGTGTCCATTCGGCCGGTGTCGGCGTCGACCACCGAGGGATCATGGTGTTCCCACCCGGCCTGATTCTCCTCTGAGCCACGATGGTGATCGAGCGCGAACAGGAGCCGACCTGCGTGCTGCGCGGCGTCGCCCAACCACACCGTCGATCGACCGCAGTACGACCCAACTTCGAGCAGCGGTGCGTTCGGCACCGCGTCCATGGCCTGTCGCGCCGCTTCGTACAACGCGTCGCCCTCGGCCGCTGGCATGAAGCCCTTGGTGGCCAACGCCTGGTCACGGCGGGTTGCGTCCATTTGCCGAACGCTATGTCCCCGCACGCGATTTCCACGATGTCCCCTGCCACGACTGGTCCCATGCCCCGCATGCCCCATCTCGCTGTGGCGTGCCAACATGGCGCCAGATGGAACCCCAGATGGAACCTCAGGCCGCCCTCGACGGGCTCATCGCCCTGCTCGACGTGGAGCCGATCGAGGTCAACATCTTCCGCGGGGTGTCGCCGGACGAACGTCGCCAGCGAGTGTTCGGCGGACAGGTCGCCGGCCAGGCGCTGGTGAGTGCCTCGCGCACCATCGACGTGCCAGGCCGTGCCGTGCACTCGCTGCACGCCTACTTCCTCCGACCCGGCGACCCGACGATCCCGATCCTGTACGAGGTCGATCGGATCCGTGATGGGCGCAGCTTCACCACACGTCGTGTCGTGGCAATCCAACACGGCAAGGCGATCTTCAACCTGCAGGCGTCGTTCCACGACCCCGAGCCGGGCCTCGACCATCAGCGCGCGATGCCGACCGGAATTCCCGAACCGACCGAGCTGCCGGACTTCCTGACCCGCATGGAGCCGCACCGCGAGCAGCTCGGCGAGTACTACGACCGACCACGACCGATCGACGTGCGCTATGTCGACGGCGACCCGTTCGAGCGCAAGGATCACCCCTCCTCGGAACAACGGGTGTGGCTGCGTGCCGACGGGCGCTTGCCCGACGACCCGGTACTGCATGCCTGCGTCCTCACCTACGCCAGCGACATGACGCTGCTCGACACAACGCTGCGACCCTTCGGTCTGTCGTGGGACAGCCCCGGCCTGCAGCTCGCCAGTCTCGATCACGCGATGTGGTTCCACCGGTCGTTCCGCGCCGACGAGTGGCTGCTCTACGACCAAACCGCACTGTCGACGGCGTCAGCACGTGGACTGGCCGGCGGGTCGATCTTCACCAGCGACGGACGACTCGTCGTCAGTGTTGTCCAGGAGGGCCTGACCCGTGCTGAGATCTAGCCGCCGCATCACCTCTGTCCGTCGTTTCGGCATCTCCATGGCGATCGGCTTGGGGCTGCTCGTCGCCGCGTGCGGTGGATCGAGCACCAACGACGACACAGCCGGCGACACAGCCAACGACACCGCCGACGACACCGCCGACGACAACGGCATCAGCACCTCCGACAGCCTCGACCTCGACCTCGGCCTCGACCCAACGACGCCAACCGCACCACCCGGACCGACGACGACGATCGTGCCCTCGCCGAACGCCGACCTGCCGACCGCACCGGACGACGAACAACCCCCAGCCACCGGACCGCTGCCGGAGCCGACACTGGCGCTCACCGAAGCCGGCACATTCGATCGCCCGACCGCCATCGCGGTGCGGCCGCTCGACAGCCGCCTCTTCGTCCTCGAACAGGCCGGGCGCGTCATCGCCGTCGACGACCTCTCCGACGAGGTGGTGCTCGACATCACCGAGCGGGTCACGGCCGGCGGTGAGCAGGGCTTGCTCGGGCTGGCCTTCCATCCCAACGCGGACATGGCATACGTGCACTTCAGCGGCGACGACGGCCAGACGGTGATCGCCGAATTCGCGGTCGACCCGGTGACCGCACAGTTCGATGTCGAGTCGTTCCGCGAAGTGCTGACCGTGGAGCAGCCGTTCCCCAACCACAACGGCGGCCAACTGGCCTTCGGGCCCGACGACCTGCTGTACATCGGGCTCGGCGACGGCGGCGCGGCCGACGATCCCCTGCGCGCCTCGCTCGACCTGTCGACTCCGCTCGGCAAGATCTTGCGGATCGAACCGCAGGCGGCGGGCGATGCCCCGTTTACCGTGCCGGCCGACAATCCGTTCGTCGATGTCGAGGGCGCCGATCCGACTGTCTGGTCGTACGGTCTGCGAAACCCGTGGCGCTTCTCGTTCGACGAACGTACGGGCGACTTGTGGATCGCCGACGTGGGCCAGAACGAGATCGAAGAGGTCAATGCGGCTGCCGCCGGAGACGCACCGACCGGCGGACGCGGGGTGAGCTTCGGCTGGAGTGCGTTCGAGGGCGACGAACGATTCAACGACGACCAAGATGGCGACGGCCATGTCGGCCCGCTGTTCACGTACCGCCACGAGAACGGCCGCTGCTCGGTGAGTGGCGGGGCGCTGTACCGCGGCTCGCTGATCACCGATCTCGACGGTTGGTACGTGTTCGGCGACTACTGCTCAGGCGAGATTCTCGGCTTTGCTCCCGACAGTGATGGCAGCGCACGGGTCATCGACATCGGTGTCGTGCCCGAGGTGGTCGCGGTGGCCAACGGGCCCGACGAGCAACTGTTCGTGTTGTCCAACGCCGGCGCGCTCGTGCGCATCGACTCGGTCTGAGCCGATTCGACGCGCGATCCGTGTCTGACCGTCGTCGACGCCGGCGCTAGCGCCGGGCGCCCATGAACATGCCCTTGAGCGCCTCGTAGTGCTCGATCACGTGCCCGGCGCCGAGGACCACGGCTTCGAGCGGCACGTTCGACATGCGGACGGGCACTTCGGTTTCGCGCTCGATGCGTTCGGCCAATCCGCGCAGCAGTCCACCACCACCCACGAGGTACATGCCGCGGACCAGGAAGTCCTGGCTGAGCTCGGGAGGCGCCTTGGACAGACAGCGAATCACCGACGAGACGATCGACGACACCACGTCTTCGATGGCGAAGCGCACCTCCTCTGGAGTGAGGAGCACGGTCTTGGGCAGACCGGTCATCAGATCACGGCCACGAATCTCGGCTTGATTCTCGTCGGGCGTCGGATCGGCCGAGCCGATCGCCACCTTGATCTCCTCTGCCGTGCGTTCGCCGATGGCGATGCCGTGTTCGCGTCGCACGAAGTTCTGAATCGCCGCATCGATGTCGAACGAGCCGACGCGTACCGCTTCGAGGGCAACGATGCCGCCGAGGCTGATCACCGCCGTTTCGCTGGTCCCGCCACCGATGTCGATCACCATGTTGCCGACCGGCTCGTCGATCGGCAGGTCGGCGCCGATTGCCGCGGCCATCGGCTGCTCGATCAGGTTGGCGTCGGCTGCGCCAGCGCGGCGCGCGGCCGCGGTCACCGCCCGACGTTCGACCTCGGTGATCGCCGACGGGACGCAGATCACCACCTTGGGACGCGTGAACCGACTGACACCAACACGTTGCAGCAGCAGGCGGATCATTCGCTCGGTGATCTCGAAGTCGGTGATCGCGCCGCCACGCAGCGGCCGGACCGCCACGATGTAGCCAGGCGTACGGCCGATCATCTGCCACGCCTCACGCCCGGTCGCCAACACTTCGCCGGTCTGCCGATTGAGGGCAATCACGGACGGCTCGTTCAATACGATGCCGCGACCCTTCATGTAGACGAGGGTGTTGGCGGTGCCGAGGTCGATTGCCAGGTCGCGCGCCATCAGCCGGCCTGCTCAGGTGCTGTCACGCCGGGCGGATCAGCGTTCATCGTCTGGCGCGTCTGGGGTATCTGGCGCGTCTGGAGAGTCGTCACCATTGTCACGGGGCTTGATCTTGTCGATCGTAGGTCGCCGGGCCTCGGGCGACAGCGCATCGATCTGCCGACGGAACGAGTCGACGCCGTCTGGGGTCCGTCGGCGCGCAATGAGCCACGCCACAACGAGCGCCACCAGGACCACGACGACGATGACAGCGACGAGCACTCATTCGCCTCCGACGGTTGATGCGTCGACCACGTCGCTGGCGCCCGTGCCCCAATCGGCACCGTCAGCCCACCGCTCGTGCTTCCAGATCGGCGCCGACTGCTTCACCGCGTCGATCAGGTAACGGGCCGCCTCGAACGCCTCAGGTCGATGCGGTGCGGACGCCACCACGACGACCGACGACTCGCCAAGCGCCATGTGGCCAACACGGTGGAAGATGGCGACTCGCCCGAGATCTGGCCACCGTCGCCGCGCCTCAGCAGCGATGTCGGCGAACCGCGGCACCACCTGCTCCTCGTAGGCCTCATAGTGCAGTGCCTCGACGTCGCTGCGCCCCTCGGCGTGATCGCGCACCGTGCCGCTGAACAACACCACCGCACCGCAGCGCGGCAACACGGCCCACTCATAGGCTTCGCCAATCGGCAGCGCGTCGCCGGTGACCGCCAACCATTCATCTCGGCCGTCAGGACTGTCAGCACCGTCAGGACCATTAGAAGCGACGTTGGGCACGGCAGTCACGATCGGCATGGTAGCCAGCCGGTACTGCTCCCCATCGAAGTTGCGTCACCGCAGCCGCGGAATACGTTCCCCGCCAGACGTATACGCTGCGATCTTCGTGGAGCACGGCCCGATTCCGCCACACGAGCGCACCTGGCGCCACCCGTCCGAGCTCGCTCCGACGCGCTCCGACGTCGATCTCGCGCCGGGCCGCCGGGGAAGCGCCCGCATCGCCATCGCCGTTGCCAGCGGTTCGTTGGCCATCGCCGCAGTGGCCATGCTGCTCGTCGTGGCGACGCCGTCCCGATCCGGGACCCCATTGACGTTGAGCGCCACCACCTCGCCACCGGTCGTGCAGAGCGTTCGTGCCCTCCGACCCGCCGGGCCGATCGCCGCGCAGCCCACGATGGGGTTGGCAACGTTCACCGCAACCGGCGCGGTGCTCGCCGCACCGCTCGATCCGCACGATCGTGTTGCCCGACGCGCGCCCGACGCCGACGAGACCGTGTTCGTCATGGTCGGCGAGGCGACCTACCGCACTGTGTGGGGACACGTGCCGTGGCTCACTGCGTCGGGCGACGCCATCGTCGTCAACACGGTCGGCCACGTCGTCGCCCACCTGCGAGCCGGCTCGGTGTTCATCGTGGCCGGCGTGCACGTCGACGACTGATCCGGCGCGCCGCCCACAACCCGAGCACAGCGGCGCCGACCGCACCGACGACGGCCCCGCCCAGTGTCAACTCCTGCCGGCGCTTCGGCGTGATCATCGTCCACCACGGCGCCTCGGTCGCCTCGACATAGGTCTGTTCGTTGGTGATCGTGGGCCGCCATCCCTCGGCCCGCAGACGGCCGTTGGCGACGACCCACGACGCCTGGGTGTATGGCGCCAGCCCCGGAGGAATCGGGCCGCGCTGAAAGCGCCAACTCAGCCGGGCCAGCACATCGCGCACGCGGTCGGGCAACGGCACCCGTGGCCGCTCGCCCGACAAGGCGCGGACGCGCTCACCGGCCACCCAGCCGTCGGGGGCGACGTTGTACACGCCGTCGAGACGGGCGCCGACCGCCGTCACGACAGCCGCCGCGAGGTCGTCGAGATGGAGAAACTGGGCCGGCGGATCGGCAACGGCGAAGCGCCATCCAAGCCCGGCGACGACCGCCCGCGCCAGCCGCGAACTCTCGCCTTCGGCGAGGGCGAGTGCGGGACGCAGCACCGCCGCGGTGCGCCCTGGTCGCGCCCGACGCCACTGCTCCACCAGCTCTTCAGCAGACGCCAGTTGGCGAGCGAACACGAACTCCACGTCGGGCCGCAACACGGCGTCTTCGGTGATCGGGATCGGATTGTTCGGAGACGCCCCGTACACGAGCGCCGACGACACGAAGACGATGTGTTGGGCACAGCGCCGATCGGCGGTGTCGAGCATCGCCGAGCACGACTCGGTGGCGCTCTCGCGCCGCTCGGCGCGGCGGTCGTAGTTGCTGCTCCCGAGATCCACGACAACACGGGCCGAGCCCGCCACGTCCTCGCCACCGGCGCGGGCGAGGCCGGGGCAGTCGTCGATCAACTGTTCCACCCGGCGAGCCAACGGACCATCGGCGCCGACGAGCGCGACCGTGGCGACCGATGACATCCCGCCACCCTACGGCTTCACCGCGGGCGCGACCGGCGGCGGCTGGCCGTAGCATCTGGTTATGGCCGACGACGACGTCTCCCCGTTCGATCCCGACGACGGTGCGCAGGATCCGTTGGCTGGCCTGCCGCTGTTCGGTGACCTGTCGCGGGCGCTCGCCGGTCAGGGACCACTGAACTGGGACGCCGCCCGCCAGTTCGCCCTGCTCTCGGCATCGGGGGGTGGCCTGATACCCGGCTCCCCCACATCGGGCACCTCCGCCAACGTCGATCCTGCGGTGCGCATCGCCTACGCCGACTTGGCGCGCATCGCTCGCCTGCACGTCGCCGACGTGATGGGCCTCGACGTTCCCGACGTGGAACCGGAAGTGGCCACCCCCGAGCAGTGGGCCCAGCAGACGCTCGAGGCCTACCGACCACTCTTCACCGAACTGGCCACCTCACTGGGCGGCAACGACGACGCGTCGTCGACCGACGATCCGATGGCCCAGATGATGGCTGGCCTGAGCAAGATGATGGCGCCCGCAATGATGGGCATGAGTGTTGGCTCCATGGTCGGTGCGCTCGCCCGACGAGCCTTCGGCGTCTACGACCTGCCGATCCCACGTGCGACGCCGGCGATCACCGTGGTGCCGCCGACGATCGATGCGTTCGCCAGCGAGTGGGAGATCGCCCTCGACGAGATGCGTCTGTGGGTGATCAGCCACGAGTTGGCCGGTCTCACGCTGTTCTCCCAGCCGCCGGTGGCCGACCATTTGCGCGCGCTGGTGCAACGGCACGTCGGGGCGTTCTCCCCCGACCCGTCAGCGGTCACCGACAAGCTGACGTCGCTCGACCTCGACGGTGGCGACCCCATCGCCGCGATGCAGCAGGCGTTCGGCGATCCCGAGGTGCTGTTGGGTGCCGTGCAGTCCGACGAGCAACTGGCGCTGCAGCCGCAGCTCGACGCGGCCGTGGCCACCACGATCGGCGTGATCGATTGGGTGGTCGATGCGGTGGCGGTACGCGTGATCGGTGGCAATGCGCTGCAAATCGCCGAAGCGGTTCGGCGACGCCGAGCTGACACCTCTCCCGACGATGTGTTCGTCGAGCGACTGCTCGGAATTCGGTTGGGCGCCGAGCAAACCGCCCGCGGCAAGGCCTTCGTGCAGGGCGTGGTCGACCGGGCCGGCGAAACCGGCCTGGCACCGTTCTTCAGCGAGGACGGGGCCGTCCCGACGCCGAACGAGATCGAGGCCCCGGGCCTCTGGATCGCCCGGGTGACCGGCGCCTAGCCGGCTCAGCGTCGACCCGCAGGTACACGCTTGCGGCGATCGTCGCGACGGCGACGGCCAACGCACCCGGCCCAACCGTCAACTGCAGCGCCACGGCAATAAACGCGCCGGCGGCCCACGACAACTGAAAGCGGGTCTCGAATCGAGCGAACGCCCGCCCCTGGTTCGCGCCGGGAGCGTCGCGCTGAACGATCGACTCGAAGCTCAGACGGCCGATCGAGGCGACAAAGTTGAGGACGCCGGCGAGGAGCACCAACGCCACTGCGCCACCGAGGACGGCGGCGACCACAGCGACGAGCGCGGCAGCGACGAGCGTGGCCGAGAGCATCGTCTCTTCACGCAGACGGTCGCGCAGCCGCGGCGCGAGGGCGTTGCCGATCATCGTGGCCACCGCCGAGACCGCGACGACCGCACCAAACCACAACGTCCCCGAGTCCTGAGCGCGCAACCAGAACGCGGCGAGAAACAGCGTGAACCCGACCGCGCCGCGTAGCACCGTCATCGCCAGCGCACCGGTGCGGATACTGGCGGTGTGCAGCTGAATCGTCTCGGCGCTCGCCTCCTGCCGGGTGGCGACCACCTCCGGTGGCAGACGAGTGGCAGCGACAAAGGCGGCGACGAACAGACCGGCGCCGTACACCAGCGTGGCCGTCGAGCCGCCGAGCTGGAGCAGCAGTCCGGCGGGCACGACGGCGACCGCGCCGGTCAGCCCGGCGATCAATCCGAGCTTCGAGTTGGCTTCGACGAGCTCCGTCTCCGAGCGCACCGTGCTCGGCACCAGCGCCGACTTGCTGACGACGTAGGTCTTCTGCAGCACCAGCGAAGCAAACACCAGCGGAAACAGGGCCCAGTCGTCGACGTACCGGGCCATCAAGATCATCAACACGACGCGCACGACCGCGACGAGCTGGATCACCAGCCGCCGGCCACCGGCCACGCGGTCGATCGCCGGACCGATCAGCGGCG
>JBCCVW010000041.1:0-27557 GCA_039194665.1 Actinomycetota bacterium | reverse complement strand
GCTCCGCCGCCCCGGTTCGATCGCGGCGAGTGCGGCGCGCCGAGCAGACGTCTCATCCCCTGCCGCGATGGCCACCGCCGCAGTCGTGGCCTCGAACTGGGCGTCCCCGTCCGGACCAATATCGCGGAGCTCCGTGGCCACAGCGAGGTGTTGGCGGGCACGGACCGCGTCGCCGAGCTGTGCGGCGACAAATGCCTTGCCGAGCGACCGGTCGTATCGATGACCGGCGAGTTCGTCGGCGCCAGTGCTCAGTACGGCGAGGAGCTCGTCGGCCTCGCCGAGTCGACCAGCGGCGATCAGTCCCGGCGTGGGCGCGGTCCGAGCCCCGACGCGGCGACGATCGGCATAGGTGCGTACAGCCAACAGACGCTCGACCGCCGCGTCGGGCTCGCCGAGATCGATCAACGCGATGCCCTGCACGTAGGCCGCCGTCATCTGCCACTCGAGTGACAACGCCGATTGATCGAGCGCATCGAGTTCGGCGACACACGCTGCGGCATCGCCGTTGAAGCCCTTGACCAACGCACGATGGAGTGCCAACTCGCGACGTGCGTGGTCGTCGCCCTGCTCTGCGAGCATGCCGAGTCGGTCGTGCAGCCGACGCGTCGCTCGGCGGACGTCGGGGCGTTGGCTCGATAGCCAGCTCAGCGCACTCAAGGCGGCGACTTCTCCCGACGTGTCGCCTTCGTCCGCGAGCCCGCGAGCGGCGCTCTCGAGCAGGGCCACGGTCGAGTCGTGCTTGGGCTGATCGTGCAGTGCCGCAAGCCCGTGGGCGAGGCGTGCCGCAGGTCGATCGCGCAGCGAGTCGGGTAGCCGTCGCAACACGTCTCGGGCGATGTGTGCCGACATCTGGTTCGGGTCGCGGAGGGCGCCACCGAGGACGCGCAGCACCAACTCCCAGTCACCGGTCGATTCGGCGAGACGGATTCCGTCGTCGACGGGCCCGTGCTCGATCAAGAACGCAACCGCTCGTGTGATGTACCGGTCGGCTGTCTCACGGTCGACCTTCGCTCGACACGCGTCGTGCCACAACTCGTGGACACTGGTTCCGTGGGGTCCGCGCGCACACATCGGTAGGGCCGCGAGCTCGGCGATCGACGATGCGGGAATGCCCAGCGCGACGAGGGTGTCGTCGGTCTGCTCGCCGAGTGTCGCGATCAGTCCGAGTAGCTGTTGTTGTTCGCTGGGCAGCGAGTCGAGCAGACGGTCGAGGAGCTGGTCGCGAGCCGCGCCCGGCGAGTCGGGCCAACCGAGGTGGAGCGCCGCGTCGACCATCGCCGGCCACCCTGCGAACTGGTGCACGACGTCGCGCTCGACGCCCGTTGCGCCATCCAGATCGCCCGTTCGGATCGCCAGCTCGCTCTCGTCGATCATGGCCCCGGCCATGGCCCCGAGACGCCCATCGAGGCGTTCGCGACTGGCGACCACCAGGTGCCCATTGGTGGGGAGCCCGCGCGCCAGTTCCACGAGCACGTCGATTCCGGACGTGTCGAGGAGGTGAGCATCGTCGACGACGATCGCTACTCGGTGTGGTGCGTGGCGAGCGACGCGATCGACGATTGCTTCGACGGTCGGCCCCTCACGTGCGACGTTCTCGTCGAACTCGACCCCTTGGGCGACGCGCATGGCCAGCGATTCGGCCGTTTCTCCGGCGTGCACGCCGACGACCACATCGCGCGATCCCGTCGGCGCACGTGCGGCGGCGGCCGAGATCAGCGTCGTCTTGCCGAAGCCTGGCCCCGCAACGATGCCGGTCACGCGGTGTTCCCAACGGGCGAGTATGAGCTCGAGCAGCCGCGGCCGTGCTGCTGGGAGATCACCACCCACGTGCTCAGTCTCGCGCCCGCACCGCCACCGGTGAGCGAAACGCGCCGATGTGGTGGTTTGGCTCACAGGTGCGGTGTCGCGTTGGGCTCCGATGAGTGAAACCCGTAGATGAGGTGGTTTGGCTCACCGCTGCGGCGGAATGAGGGCGACGATCTCGGTGTGTTCATCGTTCGTAGTGCTGCGATGGTGCCGACT
Organism: Actinomycetota bacterium; assembly: GCA_039194665.1. Classification (GTDB taxonomy): domain Bacteria; phylum Actinomycetota; class Acidimicrobiia; order Acidimicrobiales; family Ilumatobacteraceae; genus JABSQH01. Next base: position 25,535 of record JBCCVW010000041.1, on the reverse strand, counting down.
GTGGCGGCGCGATTCGCCGGGTTGCGGTGGCTGGAGGTCGACCCGCCCGCGTTCGTCGACCTCGGCGAGTACGACGGCGCCGTCGGGGGGTGTTGCGCTGGTGAGATCGATGCGCCAGCCCGCACGGAGTCGTTCGTCGATCGACGTTCGAGTCAGCGTGCCGCGGAATGGTTGGTTGGTCACGCGCAACGGTGACGGGATGATGTCGGAGATGCCCTCCCCGGCTGGCGGGATCAGGCGTCGAGGCGCGTCGGAGTCGCCGTTGCGCAACAGGAGGACCTGTCGGCGTCCGAGGATCTCGATGAAGCTGGAGATCACGAGCGCGTTCACCGCGCCGTGCCGGAACGACACGACCATGTCGGCAACGGAGGCCTCCTCGACAGCGTCTTCGACATCGCGCAATCCGGCGTGCAACGACAACGTCGTGATGCTGCCATTCGAGTCCGGGTCGAACGCAGTCTCGATCTCGGGATCGGCGCGACGGCCACGGAGCGGGCCGGGTGTCGTCGGATGAACTCGGGCGACGTCCACCGTCGACGCTCCGCTGACGAGCTCATCCGGCGGCGGCGGTCGTGTCGTCACGAGCAACACTCGTGCTCCAGTCTTGGCGAGCGCCGCAGCGAAGTCTTCCAGCCATGGATCGTTGCCGAGCAGGCCGACCCCGGTGGGGCTCGGCTGCGCCACGCGTAGCCAGCGCGCGATGAAGGGCGTGGTGATCCCGTAGACGACCCCCGTGCCCAAGATCACGCCGAACACGACGGGTAACATGAAATCGGTATCGAAGCCATCGTTGCCGAGTCGCCCTGCGAACTGGGCCGCGGTCGCCGCGGCGACCACGCCACGCGGGTCGACCCAGCCGATCAACGCACGGTCGCGCCACGGTAACGGCAGCCCAGCGAGGCTCAGCAGCACCGAGAGCGGGCGCACGATGAGCACCAGCACGGCGACGAGCGCAGCGGTCGGGAGGGCGTATTCGACGAGCTGGTCGATTTCGACGAGCGCGCCGAGAACGATGAACAACGTTCCGATGATGAGCACATCGAGTGTCTCGCCGACGCCGACGATGCGTTGCGTGGTGACCAGCCCCTGATTGGCGGCGAACACGCCGAGGGTGACGGTGGCGAAGAATCCAGCCTCGCTCAGCAACACCTCGGCGATAGTGAATGCGAGCACCGCGAACAGCAATGCAACCGACGCCTCCATGTCGTCGGTCAGCAAGAAGCGCGACATCAAGAACACCAGCAACGCGCCCATCACCAGGCCGACCCCGACCCCGAGCCCGAGTCGTTCGAGGAGCTGCAGTGCAGGGTGCAGGCCGGGTCGGTTCTCCGCCAGCAGCAGGTTGAGCACCACCACTCCGACGGTTGCCCCGATCGGGTCGAGGATGGTGCTCTCCCAGTTCAAGATCGATCCGTTGGGTGCCACTGGGCGAACGACGGCGAGCAGTGGCCCGACCACCGTGGGCCCGGACACGACGAGGATCGAACCGGTCATGACGGCCAATCCGAAGGACACGTCGAACAGGAGCCATACGGCAAGTGAGGCGCCAGCGAAGGTGATCAGCGCACCGAATGACACGAGGCGAGCGACGGAGCGCCGTGCTTGCGACGGCAGATCATGGACTCGCAGCTGCAGTCCGGCTTGGAACAGCAGCAGCCCCAGCAGCAGGGCGACCAAGGGGAACAGCAGGTCACCGAACAGTTCTTCCGGCTGCACCAGGTCGAAGGCGTCACCCGCGAGGAGTCCGGCGGGCAACAGGAGGAGGATCGAGGGGATCCCGATACGTCGGCCGACCCACTGCGCGCCGACGCCGAAGACGACGATCGTCCCCAGCGCAATCAGGATCTCGTCTTCGCTCACCGGCCTATCTTTGTCGGTCGTGGCGGCGAGCACCGCGACCGACGAGTAGCGCCGCAGCGATGCGGTGCCCTCGTCGGCACGCGCCGACGACGTCGTGGCGATCGTCGAGCAACCCGGCGATGACCCCGGCGGCGAATGCATCACCCGCCCCGGTCGTGTCATCGACCGCGATCAGCTCGAGCGCGGCGACTTCGTCGGTGATGTGCCCGTCGGACACGATGTGGCAGGCCTTCGAGCCGGTCCTGGCAACGAGCACGCCGGGTGTCGAGCCGAGCCGGCCCGCTTCGTCGTCATTGGCCAACACCACGTCCGGCTCGACCGCAGCGAGCAGATCGTTAACGCGCGCTGGGCCGAGTTCGTCGAGCAGGCTGGCCGACGACACGTCGAGGGTGAGGACCACCGATTCGCGGTCGACGTGATCGGCGATGGACATCGCCGTGTCGGCGAGTGGCGGAGTGGCGAGCGAGTAGAGCGGTATGTGCACCGCACGTGCGCTCCGGAGGGCGTCAGCTGGTGGAAGGCGAACGTCGACTGCCGAGCCGCGATCGGTGAGCATCGAACGCTCACCGATGCTGTCGACGAGGGCGATCACGGTCGCGCTTCGTCCGCGACGCTGGACGAACCGCGTGTCGACTCCGCTCAAGCGCATCTCGTCGACGAGCCCCTCGCCGATGCGGTCCGCGCCGGCGGTCGCCAGCAGACGGCTCGGGAGGCCGATGCGCTGAGCAGTGGCCGCGACGTTGGCGGCACTCCCGCCACGTCGCCGCACGACGTGTGAGTCGGTGTCGGAACCGACGCTGAAGGCGGCGACCCGTTGGCGGACCACGACGTCATCGATGAGGTCGCCGATACAGATCAGCATTGGAGCACCGCCGTGGTCACTCCGGGCGCGGCGACGGGCCGAGTGCAGCGATCACCTCTCGCCGGCCGTACACGATGAGTTCGTCGCCGCGGTCGAGCTCGACATCGCTGCCGTCGGCGTCGATGTACTCGCCTCGGCGACGCAAGCCGAGGACGTGCACATCGGCGAGGCCATCCGACAAGGCGGTGAGGTTGCGATACGTGTTGATCGGATGGTCGTCGAGTGACAGCGCCGCAACGATGTGCGCATCGCCGAGCGTGAGTTCCTCGTCCACCTCGTCGGACAGAGCCGGCAACAGCCGACGGTTGGCGTACCGTCGGCCGACGTCGGTCAGGATGCGGGTCATTGGTCGGTTGGTGGCGGTGAGCAGGACCAGCAGCAGGCCCGAGAGCACGACGAGCGAGCGCTCGGTCGTCGAGCCCGGCCCCGGCGCCAGGAAGCCGACCATCACCGAGACGACGAGCGTGGGCGTGCCCAGGCTGCCGACGAACATCGTGGTGGCGATGATTCGCCGACGCACCGGATGGTTCACCACGTTTTCGGCCTCGGTCGTGGTGAATCCGGCACCGCTGAACGCCGACCGTGCCTGAAAAGCAGCAACCGACGCCGGTGTGCCCGTTGCCAGCAAGGCACCGGTGGCCATGCGAGTGAACGTGAGCGTGATCACGGCGACGACGAGAAACGTGGCGACGGCGTACATGGTCAGCCCTCTGCGATCTCGATGAGACCGGCGCGAATCGCGCCGAGGTACAGGGTGTGGTCGGCCTCGGCGACGTCGGCGTACCGATGGCCGAACTCCTCCAGTGCATCGATGAAGTGGGCGCCCGAGGCACCGGTGTCGTCGTGTGGGTCGTCGAGTACGTAGCCCGCGATCATCGCTGCATCGCCGGATCGCGAGTGGGCCAGCGCCAGGACGCGCCCGCACACCTCGGCGTAACGAACGAACGCTTTCCGGCCCATGCGGTCGATGTCGAACGACCCTTTGCCGTCCCACAGTTGGCGGAAATAGAAGTCGCGGTTGGTGCCGTCATCGCGTTCGAACCGGGCCCAGCCGAGGAGGATGTCGCCCATCGTCTGCATCAAGCGTTGCCCTTGTACGACGCGCTCGCCCTGATTGTCGTAGTCGCTCGCGGTGACATACGGCTCGATCACGGACCGCCCGGCCTCCTTGAACTGCATGAACAGCGGTTCGCCGTCGCCGCTTTCCAGCAACACGATCACACAACGAGTGCCGACGCTGCCGACGCCGACGATCTTGTGCGCGACGTCGACGATCGAGTAGCGGTCGAGCAATGCCCGACGGTGGGCCGGGACACTGTCGAGGTAGCGCTCGAAGAAGTCGAGGACCTGCGCCAGCGCCTCGGGATGACGGCCGAGATCCAAGGGAATCACCCGTGGTGGATCGGCGACGATCCGTCGACGCCCGTCGACGATGTCGGTCAACTTCCCGAGCGCCCGCATGCTCGTTTTGGCGCGCGACTTGCGGGCCGCTTTGGTCGCCCGCTTGCGGCGCTTGCCCTGAAGTTGGTCGATCACTCGCTGTACTTCGAGCCGTTCGTACACCGTTGTCAACGGGTCCAGCTGCGATGTCCTGCCCACTCCGGCGCAATAACCAACGGCTGACGCACGTGACGCTCGACGGGTGGTCTCGGCGTCGAAACCGTTTTCGCGAGCCGCAATCACCACGCTGGCCACCAAGCGCTTGACGTCCCACTCGAACGGTCCGGGAATGGTCTCGTCGAAGTCGTTCACGTCGATCACGATCCGCCGATCCGGCCCGTAGAACATGCCGAAGTTCGACAGGTGGGCGTCGCCGCACAGTTGCACCGCGAGGTCGGTGGTGGGTCCTCGACTGAGATCGCTGGCCATCACCGCCGCTGCGCCGCGATACATGGTGAACGGCGTTGGACTCATGCGCCCGTGGCGGATGGGCACGAGCTCGGGCAGGCGGGACGCGTCCTGCGCTGTCAGGATCTCCAGCGGGTCGGGCCGACCGGAGTGCACGACGTCTGCATGGGCCTCAAGCGGGGTCTGCTGACGGCGTTGCCGCCCCGCCTCGGAGCGGGCGCGACGAGCGCTGCGGTGCTGTACGGCGCGCAGCCGGCGCGCTGCTGCGGGGTCGTCGTCGAGCATGGTCATGTTGCGTGAGCCTACGGTCGAGCTGACATGGCAAGCTGACTGGCACTTCCCCGAGGAGCGTTCGCCCATGCAGACCATCCGCACCCCTGACGATCGATTTGCCGATCTGCCGGACTTCCCGTTCGCGCCGCGCTACCACGACGTCCCCGACGGTGACGGGGGCACGTTGCGCATCCATTACGTCGACGACGGGCCCACCGACGCGTCGCCAGTGCTGCTGATGCACGGCGAACCATCGTGGAGTTACCTCTACCGTCACATGATCCCGGTCCTCGTCGATGCCGGTCACCGCGTGATCGCCCCGGACCTCGTGGGGTTTGGTCGGAGCGACAAACCCATCGAACAGGCGGACTACACATACGCTCGCCACGTCGCTTGGATGCGATCGCTTCTGTTCGATCGGCTCGACCTGAGCGACATCACCTACTTCGGACAGGATTGGGGCGGTTTGGTCGGGCTGCGCCTCGTGGCCGAGGCGCCCGAACGTTACGCCAGGGTGGCGATCGGCAACACCGGGCTGCCGACCGGCGACGCCGCCCCGAGTGAGGCATTCCTCGCGTGGCAGAAGTTCTCGCAGGAGACCGACGAGTTTCCCGTCGGCGGCATCATCAACGGCGGCACGGCAACCGACCTGAGTCCGGAGGTGGTGGCCGCGTATGACGCGCCGTTCCCCGACGATCGCTACAAGGCCGGCGCGCGCATCTTCCCCACCCTGGTCCCGACGTCGCCCGACGATCCCGCTGCGCCCGACAACCGAGCTGCGTGGGACGTGCTCAGCTCCTTCGATCGGCCGTTCCTGTTGACGTTCTCCGATTCCGACCCGGTCACCAAGGGTGGCGACGCCGCCTTCTTGGCCAAGGTGCCCGGCACGGCGAACCAACCACACACGACCATCGAGGGCGCCGGGCACTTCCTCCAAGAGGATCAAGGACCGGCGCTCGCCCGAGTGCTCGTTGACTTCATCGGCTGAGGATTTCGTCATGACATCCTTCAGCTCCGAGCAGCGGCCCGACGTGGTCGTGATCATGACCGATGAAGAGCGCGCCGCGCCGCCGTACGAGTCAGCCGACCTCGCCGCATGGCGTTCCCGAGCCCTGCCCGGCGCACGCTGGTTCGAGAATCATGCGGTGTCGTTCGATCGGCACTACACCGGTTCGCTGGCCTGTGTGCCGAGCCGCCCGACGCTGTTCACGGGCCAGTACCCCGACGTACACGGAGTGACGCAGACCGACGGACTCGGCAAGACCGCCACCGACAGCCGGTTGCGCTGGCTGCGTCCGGGTGAAGTTCCCACGCTCGGTAGCTGGTTTCGTGCGGGTGGCTACGACACGCACTACGACGGCAAATGGCATTTGAGCCATGCCGACCTCTTCGGCGACGACGGCGAGCCGCTGCCGACGAACGACGAACACGGCACCGTCGATGCCGATGCAGTGGCGGCGTACCTCGATGCCGATCCGTTGGCGCCGTTCGGCTTCTCTGGCTGGGTTGGCCCGGAGCCGCACGGCGGGCTGCTCGGCAACGCGGGGGTGCGGCGCGACGAGTTGATCGCCGATCGCATCGTCGCCTGGTTGCACGACCGATACGAAGGTCGACGCGCAGGCGACGCCGCGGCACAGCGTCCGTTCCTGCTCGTTGCCAGCTTCGTCAACCCTCACGACATCGTGCTGTTCCCGATGTGGGTCAGCCGTGGTGAGCCGCTCGACGATCTCCCCGACCGGGAGCCGCCGACCGTTGCGCCGTCGCCGACCGACCACGAGGACCTGACGACCAAGCCCGCGGCGCAGGCGGCGTACCGCGCGTCGTACCCATCGATGTACGGGCCGGCCGCAGCGGTGAGTGCGTTGTACGCCGACAACGAGCAGCGGTACCGAGACCTCTACTACCGGCTGCACGCCGAGGTCGACGGCCCAATCGACCGGGTTCGCCGAGCGGTCACCGACGATGGGTCGGAACACGCCGTGCTGCTGCGCACGTCGGATCACGGCGAGCTGCTCGGGGCGCACGGCGGGCTCCACCAGAAGTGGTTCAACCTGTATGACGAGGCGACACGGGTCCCGATGCAGCTGGCGCGAGTTGCCGCTGGAGCGGTCGTCACCGAGTCGCGGCGCATCGATTCGCCAACATCGCATGTCGACGTCGTCCCCACGTTGCTCGCAGCGGCCGGCATCGACGAACGCGTTGCTGCCGGCGAGCTCGCAGACACCTTCAGTGAGGTACATGTGTTGCCTGGCAAGAACCTGCTCGGCGTGCTGGATGGGGCCGTGGCCGACGTGGATCGAGCGGTGTACATGCTCACCCGCGACAACATCTGCGAGGGCGACACCGGGGCGTCGGCAGTGGCCCGAGCAACGGGGCAGGGCGAGCATCCGCCCCCCGAATTGATGATCCGCGTGCCCGCCGACGTGGGCGCCAATTTCGAAGGCATCGTGGCCCGCTCAGGTGTCGATGGCCACCTCTACAAGCTGGTGCGCACGTTCGACGACCCGGCAACGTGGACCGAACCTGGCGTGCGCCATTTGGCGTCGGTGCTCGACGATGGCACCGAGACCTATCGCCAGACGCCGCTCGCCGACCAGTGGGAGCTGTACGACCTCGACGTCGACCCGGCCGAGGCGACCAATCTCGCCGATGGCGGCGGGCCGGTGTTCGACGAGCTGGTCAGCCGTCTGTCGTTTACCCGACGGTCGAGCGTGCCGGCGCGCAACGTGCCGTGGCCGTACGCGGCGCGCGGCGCATCGGCGTCGTAGCGCTTGACTCAGTCGCCGAAGTTGATGCCGAGGTCGCGGGCCGTCAGCATCGTGTCGCTCTCCGGTGGCACCGTCTTCATCGTCGCGGTGGCCTCGGCCAACGGCACATAGATCACATTCGGCGGCTGGAGGGCGACCATCACGCCGTCATGGCCCTCGTCGAGGGCGCGCACCGCTCCCGCGCCGAAGCGCATGCCGAGCAGCCGGTCGAGCGCGGTCGGCGGCCCGCCACGAAGCAAGTGCCCGAGCACGATGGTGCGCGACTCGCGGCCGGTCAGCGCCTCGAGTCCCGCGGCCACCTTCGCACCCACCCCGCCCAAACGCACCGCTTGACCGACCGCCTTGCCGGCGGTCGACACGTCGCCGCCAACCGACATCGCGCCTTCAGCGACGACGACGATCGAGTACTTGGCGCCGCGTGACTCGCGCTCACGGATCGTCTCGGCCACCTTCTCCAGCTCGTAGGGAATCTCGGGGATGAGAATCGAGTGCGCACCGGCCGCCATCCCGGCGTGGAGTGCAATCCAGCCGGCGTAACGGCCCATCACCTCGACGACGATCACACGACCGTGCGAGGTGGCGGTGGTGAACAGGCGGTCGATGCACTCGGTAGCGAAGTTGACCGCCGTGTCGAAGCCGAAGGTGGCCGTGGTCTTGTCGAGATCGTTGTCGATCGTCTTCGGTACGCCGATCACGCGCATGCCGTGGCGGTGGAGGTGGTTGCCGATGGTCAGCGAGCCGTCGCCGCCAACGGTGACCAGCGCGTCGATGCCACGCTCTTTGAACAACCCGATCAGTTCGTGGGTGCGATCGACTTCCTCCCAGGCGCCGTTGGTCGACTGCACGGGAAACGCGGTCGGGTTGCCCTTGTTGGTCGACCCGATGATGGTCCCGCCGAGGTGCGAGATGCCGCGGACGTCGTCGCGATCGAGGCGGACGACACCGCCGTCGGGGTAGTCGTCGGGGAGGAGGAGCCCGTGGAACCCGTCGCGGATACCGAGTACCTCCCAGCCGCGACGGATCGCCGCAAGCGTGACCGAGCGGATGACCGCGTTGAGGCCGGGGGCGTCACCGCCGCCGGTGCTGATCGCGATGCGGGAGATGTCACTCACGGCCGCAAAGTTAGATCACCCGGGCCACGACGTCGTTGAGAACGCGCCGGCCGCCGCACGGTCGCCTCGACGGGCACACGTTAGGAGTAGGCGGACCCGCCGTCGCAGGTGATGGTCTCGCCCACGGTGAACTGGCCGGCGCGTGACGACAGGTAGATCGTGAGCCCGACGATGTCCTGGGGTGTGCCCACGCGGCCCGTCGGGTTGGTGCTACCCACGGCATCCCAGTCGGTGTTCTCGACATCGCCACCGGTGCCCACGCCCGTGGACAACATCCAGGTGGGAAAGGGGCCGGGAGCGATCGCGTTGACGAGGACGTTTCGCGGGGCGAGCTTCACACCCATCTGCCGGGTCAGCGCGTGTACCGCCGCCTTCGACGGGCCATATGACCAGGTGTCGAATACCGGCGTACGGATACCGTCGATCGACCCGATGTTGATCACCCGCGACGGGGACGCATCGGTGCCGGCAGCTTCGAGGAGCGGCAAGAGCCGCTGCGTGAGGAAGAACACGCCCTTGACGTTGGTGTCCATCACCTTCGTCCACCCGCCCTCGGGAAACTCCTCGAGTGACGCGCCCCACGAGACGCCGGCGTTGTTCACGAGAACGTCCAGCGTCGACTCGCGTTCGGAGAGCGCCGTTGCGAGTGCTTCAACACCGTCCAGATCTGCGAGGTTCGCGGGGAGGGAGATGCACTCGCCGCCGAACTCCTCGGAGAGTCGGGCAGCAGTGGCATCGCACACGTCGGCCTTGCGCGACGAGATGTACACCTTGGCCCCGTTTGCCAGGAACCCGGCTGCGATCATCTCGCCGATCCCGCGCGATCCGCCCGTGACGAGGACAGTCTTGCCTGCGACCCCGAAGAGACTGTCGACCGACAGTGCATCGGGCGTGGGGGCTCGGTGTGGTGCGTGCTCGCTCATGTCAGTGTTGTAGCGCTCGACCGGCGCGGATCCGGCATCCTGGCTCGATGCCGTCGACCACATCGCCACCGCGGCGTGTTGCCGTGCGTGTCACACCAGACGCCTTGCGCAGGATTCGCGCCGGGCATCCATGGGTGTTCGATCGCTCGATCCGATCGATCGACCCGGCCGGACATGCCGGCGATCTGGCCGTGGTGTTCGACGATCGGCGGCGGTTTGCTGCTGTCGGACTCCTCGAACCCGACTCGCCGATTGTTGTTCGCATCTTGCATCACGGCGAGCCGACGCCGATCGACACCACGTGGTTCCGCACCCAGCTTGGCGTCGTCGCCGATCGCCGAGCTGCGCTCGTCGCCGCCCTGACGCGGGCAGCGCCGACAGGGCCGGGACCGGGCGTTCGTCTCGTCAACGGTGAGAACGACGGCCTGCCGGGCCTGGTGGTCGACCGGTACGCCGACGTGCTGGTGGTCAAGATCTACAGCGCGGCGTGGGTTCCATGGCTCGATGTCGTGATCGAGTCGTTGATCGATGTGACCGCAGCGTCGGCCGTTGTGCTTCGACGCGCTCGTCAAGTGACGGCCGGACCACCAGATGGCACTGTCGTGGTTGGCTCTCTCGTCGATCCGCGTGTGCGCTTCAGCGAGTGGGGTCTCGATCTGGAGGCGGATGTTGTCGACGGTCAGAAGACCGGTTACTTCCTCGACCAACGCGCCAATCGGCGACGGATCGGATCGCTCGCGCACGGTGCCGAGGTGCTCGATGTCTTCGCTGCGACCGGTGGTTTCAGTGCGCATGCCGCCGCAGGCGGCGCCGTCGCGGTGCACTCGATCGATGCGTCCGCCCCGACCCTGGCGGTCGCCGAGCGCAACGTGGCGCGGAACGCGGCGGGGCCGGTCGAGCACACGATCGAGGTCGATGATGCCTTCGACGCGCTTCGCCGGCTCCGACGCGCTGGACGCCGCTTCGACGTGGTCGTGATCGATCCACCGGCGTTCGCTCAGCGCGCCGCCGATATCCAGCGCGCCGAACGCGCTTATGCTCGGTTGGCCAAACTGGCCCTCGACGTCACCGGTGCCGACGGTGTGCTGATGCTGGCTTCGTGTTCGTCGCGGATCGGCCGCACACAGTTCTTCGACATCGTTGCGCCGCTTGTCGCCGAACGCGGCGGGCGAGAGATCGCCCGCACCGGCCACGACACCGACCATCCGGTCACGTTCCCGGAGGGGGAGTACCTCAAGGCTGGGTTCTGGAGGGTGCCGTTGCAGCGACGGTCGGGCTGAGCAGTAGTTTCTGCCCGTATGCCTGCTGTCGATAGCAACGGAATCACGATCGAGTACGAGGTCACCGGAGACGGTGAACCGCTCCTGTTGGTGATGGGCCTTGGCGGACAGCTCACCGACTGGCATCCCGACTTCGTCGCCGAGCTCGCCGGCGCAGGGTTCCGGGTGATCACGTTCGACAATCGTGACCAGGGGTTGAGCACCGAATTCGATTGGGAACCGCCGAGTCAGGTGAGTGCCACATTGGCGACGCTCGCCAAGCGCCCGCCGTCGGCCGAATACCTGCTGAGCGACATGGCCGCCGACGCTGTCGGGCTGCTCGACGCGCTCGGGGTCGAGTCGGCCCATGTGGTCGGTATGTCGATGGGCGGCATGATCAGCCAAATGATCGCCATCGAGCATCCCGAGCGCGTTCGCTCGCTGACCTCGATCATGTCGAACACGGGTGACGGCAAGAACGGTCTGATCGCCAAGAAACTGATGGCCAAGCTGGCGCGCCTGAAGCCGGCGACGACGGTCGACGAGGGCATCGAGCGGTCGGTGGCGATCTTCGGGAACATCTCCGGCACCGAGTTCGACGCCGACGCCACACGCGAGCGAGCCACGCTCAGCCTCAAGCGCAGCTTTCGGCCGGTGGGAACCGAACGGCAAACCGCAGCGATCATGGCCAGCCCAGATCGCACCTCCGGCCTCGGCGGGGTGACTGCGCCGACGTTGGTGATTCACGGGATGCTCGATCCGTTGGTCAAGCCGAGCGGTGGCGTTGCCACGGCGGCCGCCGTCCCCGGCTCGCGACTGGTGATGTATCCCGAGATGGGTCACGATCTGCCGCCCAGTCGCTGGACGGAGATGATCGAGGAAATCCGGCGCAACGCCGACCGTGCCGACTGATCGCTAGACGTCGTCGATCAACCGGTGGCCGACCGGATCTGACTTGCGCACGTGGCCGAGTACCAGGCTCGCCGACACAACGGCCATCGCTCCCTGGGGCACCGCAGTGCGCTCGGTCGACCGCCACGCGGTCACCGTGTCGCTGGTGCCGTCGTCGACCGCTACGAACACGCTGTAGCGGTCGCGTTCGACCAAACGGCGCAGCGGTCGCGGCATCGGTGAGATCTCCGCCGGGCGCCGCGTGCGCAGGATCACACCGGTCCGTTCGACCTTGCCGAACAGATCGGCAGCTCCGGCCAGCGCCAGCCACAACCCGGCGACGATCGCCACGTAGGCCAGCGCGGTGAGCCCGGTGAAGACATCGGCGATCAGCCAATCCTGGTCGGGGAACCGGTCGTAGAGCGACCCCCAGGCCTCCTGACGGGCAACGTCATCGAAGTAGCGGCGGGCGCGCAGTGCGATGAGCGTCCCGACGAGTCCGCCGAACAGTGCGGTGTAGGGCGACAATCCATAACCCGGCCGCAGTGGGTAGTTCACGCGTACGAGACGGGCCCGGCCACCAACGGAGCTCCACGCCCGGCGGGCGTCCTCGCGCGCCAATGGGAGTTCCACGGCGGCGCCGTCAGCCAGGCACATTGCGGCGGCGTATGCCAACCGGCGATCGCCCGCTTCGATCGCGCTCGGGGCCATGCGTCCGAAGTCGGCTTCGACCAATCGTTGGCGGACTGCCAGCCAGCGTTCGGTGGCGGTGACCCCGGCGGCGGTGTGGGTGAGTTCGCGGTGTACGAGATGACGACCGACGCGTAGCGCCAACACGATGATCGCAATAACGAGCGCCGCAGCGACGAGACGAGGCACGAGCGAGTCGATGACGGCGATCTCTTCGTCGCCGCCGCGTAGTGCGCGCCACCACAACAGCGCCGCAAGCACCGTCAATGCGAGCGGCGGAGCGATCGCCAATGGCGTCCACCGCCGTTTGACCAACCCGCCGCGTTTGGCTTCGGCTTCGACCAGGCCCCGAAACCGACGCCACCAGCTGCCGCGCACGTCGACAGCGAGATAACGCGCTGGAGTCGCTCGGTCGGTGGTGAATCGGGCCATCACGTGTTGCAACACGAGGCGTTCGTGGGGGAGGAGCGAGTCGCCCTTGAACGCGGTCGCGGCCGGCCGAACCCTGGCGAGTTCGTCCTCCTCGTCGGCGGGGGGCACGATGCGCAGCCAACCCCGGGCCGCGAGGTCGATCATCGTCGCCCGAAATCCGGCAGCGGTCACCGTGGCGTCGTTGGTCAGGAGGTTGACGACGGCCGGCGACTCCTTACGTAGGGCACCTGCGCGGGCAGCCGCCGGCGGACGCTGCGGGGCCACCCACCGCTCGGCGAGGATCACGGCAATGAACCCCAACACGGTGACGATCACTGCGAACGTGAGCGTGCCCCGGGTTGGCGCGGCCACGCCAATGCTGAGTCCCAACACCGCGCCGGTCACCTGCTCATCATGCCATCGCGGCAGGTGGCGCAGGCATTCACGCGTCGCCTGAACGCATCCAGATCGTGCGCTGGGGGAACGGGATCTCGATCCCAGCGTCGTCGAGGACCTGCTTGAAGTGGCGCCGTAGTTCGCGCTGTAGCGCCCACTGCTCGCCCGGCTTGGTCTTCACCGTGATCCGTAACGTGATGCCGTCCGCGCCGAGCGCTTCCACGCCCAACAGGTTCGGCTCCTCGATCACGATCGGTGCCCACGCTTCGTTATCGCACACTTCGCGGGCCGCATTGAGCAAGATCTCGCCGACGTGGTCGAGGTCGCTGTGGTACGCCACGTCGAGATCGACCACCGCCACAGACCACAGTTGCGACAGGTTGCCGACGCGGGCGACCTCGCCGTTCGGCACGTGCCACACGGTGCCGTCGAGCCCGCGCAAGATCGTGACTCGCAGCGAGATCCGCTCGACGACGCCGATCGCTTCGCCGAGGTCAACCACGTCGCCGATTCCGTATTGGTCTTCGAGGAGGACGAAGAGCCCACTGATGCAGTCCTTGACCAGGTCTTGGGCGCCGAAGCCGACCGCAACGCCAGCGATGCCGGCGCCGGCGATCAGGGGTCCGAGGTTGAGGCCCAGCTCGGCCAGCGCCATCAGTACCGCCAGGGTCCACACGAAGACCGAGACGGTCCCGCCAAGGACGAATGAGATCGACGTCGCTCGCGCGGCGCGGCGGGACGTGGCATCGGGGCTCGATCCGAGCAGATCTTCGTCGCCAGAGTCGTCGAGCCCGAGGCGCTTGAGCCCGACGCGTGTCGACGACGATGGTTCGCTGGCGATCATCTTCTGAATCGCCTTGCGCAAGTAGCGCTTGATGATGCGCACGACGATCCAGGCGACGATGAGGATGATCAGAATCGTGACCAGTGCGTCGGCAGTCGACGCCAGGAACCCGTTCCCGCCCGTCACGTCGTAGATCTGTTCGCACAACCAGCTCGGGTTCTCGCCACAGTCGTCGAACGACACGCCGTCGAATGTGCCGTCGCCGTCACCGTTACCGCCACCGTCGCTGTCGTCGGGGGTCAGTGCGTACACAGCGCCGAACGTAGTCAAGTTGGGCACTTTCCTGTCGGACAACAACGAACGCCCCTGTTCGGTCGGCTTGCGTCGCCGGCGGATATCCTCGTCGACCTCGATGGCAAAGGACTCGATGTGACCGACAACCCGACCTCTCACTCCAACCCGATGCGCATCGGCGTGGTCGGCACCGGCTACGTGGGGCTCACCACCGGTGCCTGCTTGGCTTCGCTGGGTCACGTTGTGGTGTGTGGTGACATCGATCCGCGCAAGGTCGAGGTGCTCAACGGTGGCGGTGTGCCCATCGTTGAAGCGGGGCTCGAAGCGCTGGTCGCCGAGTCGCGGGCCGCTGGCCGATTGTCGTTCGTCGTCGGCTCGGTCGCTGCGGCCGCCGACGCCGACGTGGTGTTCTTATGTGTGCCCACTCCGCAAGGCGAAGATGGCAGCGCCGACCTGACATACATCGAGGCGGCCGCCGGGCAGATCGCCGAATCGCTTCGCCCCGGTGCGGTCGTGGTCAACAAGTCGACCGTCCCGGTCGGCTCGACACGAGTTGTCGAACGGGCCCTGGGTCGTGCTGACGTGCCGGTCGTGTCGAACCCGGAGTTTCTGCGCGAGGGCACCGCAGTACACGACTTCTTGCACCCCGATCGCGTGGTGATCGGCTCGGCTGACACCGCCGCTGCCGAGCGCGTCGCCGCCCTGTACGCACCGCTCGGCGCGCAGGTTCAGATCACCGATCCGGCGTCGGCCGAGACGATCAAGTATGCGGCGAACGGCTTCTTGGCGATGAAGATCTCCTTCGTCAACGCCGTGGCGGCGATGTGCGAGGCGGTTGGCGCCGACGTGGCTGCAGTGGTCGACGGGATCGGGTCCGATCAGCGCATCGGTCATGCGTTCCTCAACCCCGGACCGGGCTGGGGCGGATCGTGTTTCCCCAAGGATTCGCGAGCGTTGGTGAAGATCGCCGAAGACCACGGCTACGACTTCTCGATGATGCGCGGCGTGATCGACGTGAACGACGAGCAGCGGGCGCGCATGATCGACAAGATCGGGCGCGCCGCGGGACGCCCCGACGGGACCGATCTGTCTGGCGTCACGGTTGGCGCGCTGGGTCTGACCTTCAAGGCGGGTACCGACGACTTGCGCGAGTCGCCGGCGTTGTCGATCATCGATGAGATCCGCAGTCGTGGCGGTGCAGTTCGCGGGTTCGACCCGACGACGACCAGCATCGCAGCCGGTCAGGTCGACGATCACCGTGCAGAACGCCTCGCTGGGATCGAGGTGGTCGACGACCCCTACACATCCGTCACGGACGTCGATGTGGTCGCCGTGTTCACCGAGTGGCCTGAGTTCGCCAAGCTCGATCTGGCGCGCATCGCCGCTGCTGCTGGGCCGGCGACGACGATCGTCGATACGCGCAACCTGCTCGATCCCGACGAGGTGCGCGCCGCCGGGCTCGATTACGACGGCGTCGGACGCCGCTGATCGGCGCTCGGCTCGGCACGCTCGAGCAGCGCACGGAAGTAGCCGGCCGTTTCGACCAGGCCATTGCGCAGACCGACCGTCGGTTCCCAACCGAGCAAGGCGCGGGCGCGAGTCAGGTCGGGGCGTCGCTGAGCGGGGTCGTCCTGGGGGAGCGGCAACTGCACGAGCTCCGATGATGATCCGGTCACCTCGAGTACCAGTTGGGCCAGCTCGGCGATCGTGAACTCGCGGTCATTGCCGATGTTCACCGGGTCGGTCTCGTCAGAGTCGAGCAGGGCGAGAAACCCGCGGATCTCATCATCGACGTACGTGAACGAACGAGTTTGGCCACCGTCGCCGAAGATCGTGATGGGTTCGCCGCGCAGTGCCTGCACGAGGAAGTTCGACACCGCTCGGCCATCGTCGGGCCGCATCCGGGGGCCGTAGGTATTGAAGATTCGCACAATGCGCACATCGAGGTCGTGGTGGCGGTGGTAGGCCATCGTCATCGCCTCGGCGTATCGCTTGGCCTCGTCGTACACGCCCCGTGGACCGATCGGGTTGACGTTGCCCCAGTAGTCCTCGGGCTGTGGGTGTACGAGCGGGTCGCCGTACACCTCCGATGTCGACGCCAAGAAGAACTTGGCACCCTTGGCCAAGGCCAGTCCGAGCGTGTTGTGCGTACCCAATCCGCCGACCTTGAGGATCTGGATCGGAATGCGCTCGAAGTCGGCCGGACTTGCGGGGCTAGCGAGGTGCATCACCACCTCGACGTCGCCCGGGACCCACACGTAGTTGCTGACGTCGTGTTCGACGAACGTGAAGCCGCTCCGGCCGAAGAGCTCCTCGATGTTGGCCACCGACCCGGTCACCAGATTGTCGATCGCCACCACATCGTCGCCGCGATCGAGCAGTGCACGACAGAGATGGGAGCCGAGAAAACCCGCTCCACCGGTGACGACCACGCGTGCCATGACCGCCGAGCGTAGGCCGGCCGGAGACCAACCCGGGTGGTGACCTACACTCCGAGCAGTGTGGCGCAGGAAGGTGATGGACGGCATCCGGCCGGTCACCTTCGATCTTCGCTCGACCGAACTCGGTGACCTCGTCCGCCGCTCGCGCGAGGTCGTGCTGCTCGCTGCGATCACCGGTGCGCTCACCGGCGTGCTCGTGCGGTTCTTCGAGTACTTCACCGCCGAGGTGCTGCTGCACTGGGTACTCGACGGTCCGTTGTGGCTCGGGGCGATCGCGCCGGGCATCGGACTCGTCATCTCGGCGATCCTGTTGCACACGTTGGGGAACGG
Organism: Actinomycetota bacterium; assembly: GCA_039194665.1. Classification (GTDB taxonomy): domain Bacteria; phylum Actinomycetota; class Acidimicrobiia; order Acidimicrobiales; family Ilumatobacteraceae; genus JABSQH01. Next base: position 8,393 of record JBCCVW010000041.1, on the reverse strand, counting down.
AGCGTCGTCGGCGACCTCCGACGAGTACTTGCGGGCCTTCCACGACCCGGAGTACCCGCTGCGGTGGCGGGCTTACATCGGCCGCATGTCGGCGGCTGTGGCCACGCTGGGGTCCGGCGGCGCGATGGGCTTGGAAGGTCCGTCGATCTATGCCGGTTCGGCGCTGGGCGCCATGATCCAGCGGCGCCTACCGGCCTCGTTCCGCAACTTCGATCACCGAACGCTGCTGGTCGCCGGTGCCGCCGCCGGCGTCGCCGCCATCTTCAAGGCGCCAGCTACCGGCGCCATCTTCGCCCTTGAAGTGCCGTTCCGCGACCAGCTTGCACGGCGCATGCTCTTGCCCGCGCTGGTGGCCAGCGCCTTCGGCTACCTCACCTTCGTGGCGATGACCAACACCGACCCGATCTTCAGCTTCGACTCGGACAGAAGTGTGGTGTTCCAGTTCCGCGACCTGGCCGGCGCGGTGCTGATCGGGATCTTCTGCGCGATCGGTGCCCGTCTGTTCTCGAGACTGATCGTCTACGCCAAGGGGTTCACGCTGCGGCCCGTGGTGTGGCGAGTGACGATCGCCGGCGGGGTGTTGACCGTGCTGTTCATCATTACGCGAGGCCTGACCGGCGAGAGCCTGAGTTTGGGCTCCGGCTATGAGGTGATTGCGTGGCTCGGCGAGGAACACGCGCTGTGGCTGCTCGCGGCGATCTTTGTCATGCGGTTCATCGCGACCGCGACGACGCTGGCCGGGGGAGGGGTGGGTGGAATCTTCATCCCGCTCGTGGTCGCCGGCGCCATCGTCGGGCGCTTCATCGGCGATTTGGTGAATCCGCTCGACCCGACGCTGTATGTGTTGCTCGGTATCGCCGCGTTCCTCGGAGCGGGATATCGCGTGCCGCTGGCCGCCGTGATGTTCGTCGCCGAGACGACGGGGCAACCCGGATTCATCGTGCCCGCATTGTTTGCCGCCGTCTCGGCCGAGCTCGTGATGGGCCAAGCATCGGTGACCACCTTCCAACGCGACCCGGAGCGCATCTGACATGCACATTCCGTCTCCACTCCAAGGCACCATCGTGGCGCTGCTCGTCGACGACGGTGACCACGTGGTGGCCGGGGCAACGATCGCCCTTGTCGAGTCGATGAAGATGCACCACGACGTGCTGGCACCGGTGAGCGGAGCCGTTCGCTGGTCGGTCGACGTCGGCGTCACGGTCGCCCTCGACGAGGCGCTCGGCGAGATCGAACCGAGCGTCGCAGCGACAGACCATCAGGCGGCGAGTGCTGCCCCCGGTGCGCCTGGCACCGACGACCGACCCGATCTCGAGGAGGTGCGCGAGCGTCATCGACTGGGGCACGACGAATCCCGCCCCGATGCTGTCGCCAAACGCCGCGCCCGCGGTCGCCGCACTACACGGGAGAACCTCGCGGCGTTGGTCGACGACGGCACGTTCGCCGAGTACGGCCCGTTGGTGATCGCCGCGCAGCGCCGGCGTCGTGAACTCGACGATCTGATCGCCTCGACGCCCGCCGATGGATTGGTCGGGGGGATCGGTGACGTCAACGGCGAACTCGTCGGTGCCCAGCGCGCCAAGTGCGTGGTGTTGAGCTACGACTACACCGTGCTGGCGGGCACGCAGGGCGCTCAGAACCATCGCAAGAAGGACCGCTTGTTCGAGCTCGCCGATCGGCTGCGTACTCCGGTGGTGATCTTCACCGAAGGTGGCGGCGGCCGGCCCGGTGATACCGATGGGCTCGGCGCCAGCGGCCTCGACTGCCTTGCGTTCCTGTGGTTCGCCGAGTTGTCCGGCACGGTGCCACTGGTCGGTATCGCCTCGGGGTACAACTTCGCCGGCAACGCCGCACTCCTCGGTTGCTGCGATGTGGTGATCGCCACCGAGGACGCCAACATCGGCATGGGCGGCCCGGCGATGATTGAAGGTGGCGGGCTCGGAGAGTACGCGCCGACCGACGTCGGCCCGATCGGTGTCCAGCGATCGAACGGCGTGGTCGACCTCGTCGCCGTCGACGACGTCGAGGCGGTGTCGCTGGCCAAGCGCTATCTGTCGTACTTCCAAGGGTCGATCGACGCGTGGGAGGCACCCGACCCGGACGAGGCCCGCCGGGTCGTGCCAGTCGACCGACTCCGGGCGTACGACATCCGCGGCGCAATCGATGCGGTGTTCGACGTCGACTCGGTACTGGAACTCCGCCGCGAGTTCGGCATCGGCATGGTCACCGCGCTCGCCCGCCTCGAGGGCAAGCCGGTTGGGGTGATCGCCAACGACCCGCGGCATCTCGGTGGCGCCATCGACGCCGACGGGTCCGACAAGGTGGCCCGGTTCCTGCAAGTGTGCGATGCCCACGGACTTCCGGTGGTGTCGCTGGTCGATACCCCCGGGATGATGGTCGGGCCCGAAGTGGAAGCAACGGCGTTGGTTCGTCATTGCAGTCGGCTGTTCGTCACCGGCGCCAACCTCTCGGTGCCACTCGTGGCCGTCGTCACACGCAAGGCATACGGGCTCGGCGCGCAGGCGATGATGGGCGGATCGACGCGGGCGCCACTGGCCTGTTTGGCGTGGCCGACGGGGGAGTTCGGTGGGATGGGCCTGGAGGGCGCGGTCCGGCTCGGGTATCGGCGCGAATTGGACGCCATCGACGATCCCGACGAGCGCGAGGCGCTGTTTCAGGAGATGGTCGACCGGCTGTATGCCCACGGCAAGGCGGTGTCGGCCGCATCACACTTCGACATCGACGATGTGATCGACCCGGCCGACACCCGGCGATGGTTGGTCACGCTCTTCGACGCAGCGCCCGAGTCGGACGCTGGCCAGGCCGCCTTCGTCGACACGTGGTAACGCAAGCGGGGCCTGTGCTCAGCGGTCGAGGTGGGCGGCCATCGCATGGAAGCCGCCGTCCACGTGCAAGATCTCGCCGCTGATCATCCGCGCGAGGTCCGAGAACAAGAAGACCGCAGCGTCGCCCACCGGTCGCGCATCGCTGGCATCCCAGGGCATCGGCGATTGGTGTTCCCATGCGTTCGTGAGATGGTCGAATCCTTCGATCCCGCTGGCGGCGCGGGTGAAGAGCGGCCCGGCGGCGATCAGATTGGCGCGTATCCGGCGGGGGCCGAGATCGCGCGCCACGTAGCGGTTGGCCGATTCGAGCGCCGACTTGGCAACACCCATCCAGTTGTACACCGGCCACGCCTTGGTCGAGTCGAAGTCGAGGCCGACGAGTGAGCCGCCGTCGGGAGGCGCCAGATCGCGCAGCATCCGGCCGGTGACGGCGTAGGAGTGCACGCTCGTGTTCATCGCCCGGCTCACCGACTCGCAGCCGGCCTCGAGGAAGTTGCCCGACAGCGCCTCGCGTGGGGCGAACGCCACGGCGTGGAGTAGCCCGTCGAGGTGGCCCCACCTGGAGCGGATGTCGTCGGCCAATCGATCGATGTGATCTGGCTCGGTCAGGTCGGCCTCGAGCACGTCGACGCCGCCGAGTTCGTCGGCCGCCGCAATCGTCCGTTCCAGGTCACGGCCGAGCGCCGAGAGCACGATCTCGGCGCCGGCACCGAGCGCCGCGGCTGCAGTCGCGTAGGCGATGGAGTCGGTGGTGACCACACCGGTGATCAGGAGTCGCTTGCCGTCGAGGAGCACGGCTGGAGACTAGGAGGGTTGGCGCGGCGATCGACCGGCGCACGTCCATCACACGACGCCCGGTGCGCACCGGGCGTCGTAGGGTGGGCAAACGAGGCGGACCTCGTGTCGGCGACACGCTGGCTGTCGCAGCGGAACGTCCACAGTTTCACCCGCGCGCCGATCCGATGAGGCACACCGTGCGAACGCGTACGAAACGAACGGTCTGGCGGGGCGGAGGCGTTGCGAACAGGCGGTCGGCGTTGCGCGACAGTTGATCATGGACCTGGAGCAGCTGTTGTTGCCGGTCGTGCGAACGGTTGGTGCGCGACCGCGGTTGTCGGCAGCGGTTTTCCGTTTCGCGAAGTGGGGGAATCCGTACGCACCGGAGCGGTTCAGCTGGCCGTATCCGATGTACGACGTGATGACGCGGGATGGTCCGGTCGTGTTCTCGCGGGCCTATCGGCAGTGGTTCGTATCGGGGCACGACGAGGTCCTCGCCGTGTTGCGTTCGCCGAACGCCAGCACCGAGGCGCTCGCTCAACGACTGCTCGGCTTGTCGCCGTATACCAAACTCGACGACACCGCGATTCAGAACTTCCGTCGATGGCTTCTGGTCACCGACCCCCCGGTGCATACCCGTCTGCGCGCCGCGGTGAGCCGTACTTTCACCCCGCGGCGGATCAGCGACCTCGAACCGCGGGTGCGCTAGATCGCCGAGCACCTGATCAGCGACATGGCCGATCGGTCGTCGGTCGATGTCGTCGAGTCGTACACCGCTGCGCTGCCGATCAACACCATTGCGGCAATCCTCGGCCTTCCAGAGGACCGATGGGACTGGCTGCGAGCATCATCGGCGCAGATCGGTCAGATGCTGGAAGCGCTCGACTCATTCGATCCGTCCGAGATGAGCCGTACCTTTGACGACCTCAGATCGACGTTCACCGACTTGATCGCCGAGCGTCGAGCACACCCTCGTGATGATCTGATCTCGGCGTTGGTCGCCGACGAGAGCGAGCTCGACGACGACGAGGTGATCTCGATGATCTCGGTGTTGATGTTCGCTGGGCACGAGACGACCACCGGCCTGATGGGCAACGCCATCGTGGCGCTCGCCCGCCATCCCGATCAACGCACGCTGCTGCGTGAGGAGCCACAACTCATCGACAACGCCGTCGAGGAGCTCACCCGCTTCGACACGACCGCGCAGTTCACGGGTCGGAACACGACCGGGCCGATCGAGGTCGGCGACGTCACGATCCCCGGTGGCGCCAACGTGGCACTGATGATCGGAGCCGCCAACCGCGATCGACGCCGGTGGCCAGACGCCGACACGCTGCGCCTCGATCGTCCCGACCCGAGACCGATCTCGTTCGGTCACGGCATCCACCACTGTCTTGGCGCATCGCTGGCCCGGCTTGAGATGCGCGTCGGCCTGCCGACCTTCCTCGCCGCGTTCGGCGACTATCGAGTGGCCGACAACGACGTCGAGTGGAAGCGTTCACATACCCTGCGCGGGCCCACCAGACTCATCGTCGAACGTGGGTGACCCACAGGGGCGACGGTATCCGTTCCACCCCTTCGGACGTCGGTCAGCCGGCGACTCGGGCCTCGTAGTCGAGCAGTGCCGCCTCGATCTCGTCCAAGACATCGAAGGTGGCGTGAAATCCGCCGAAGTTCCAGTAGCTGGTGGCGGGGTAGAGCGTGCCGTTCTGATTCGCTTGCGTGGTCGCCCACACGGGCTGATCGGCGATCTCCTCGATGCCGAATTGGGACGTCGTGCGGTAGAAGCTGAGATCGGCGTCGAGCAGGGTCAGCTCTTCGAGGGACACGATCGCCCATTCCGCAGGTTGCATGATCGGGCTGGGTGTGAGCCCCAAGTCGGTCAGCGCTTGCACACCAAGCGCGTTCAACGGCATCGCTTCTCCTTGATCGCGGGCCGTCTGCCAACCCGAGAACGTGAGTTCGCCGAGGGCGAGATCGGTGGCGTTCCGAGCTTCCTCGACACGGGCGGTGTAGCGGGCATCGAGCGTCTCGAGCACAGCGGGGTCTGCACCGGTCACCTCGACAAGCTGTTCCAACGTGACGCGCCAGTCGGAGTCGTCGATGAACACAGCGTCGTCCCAAGCGTCGAGCAGGCCGTCGGGGGTAAGTGGCTCGAGGTACTTCGGGATGAAGACGATGTCGCCCGGCAATGTGGAGATCCGTTCGAAGTTCGGTTCGAAGAAGTTCTCGACGTACACCTCCAGTGCAGCCATCTCATCGGGGAAGGTCTGGAAAAGAATGTCCGGCGCCGGCGCGGCACCTTGGGTCTGCAACACCACCTGCGGTACGGCGCCGAGGGCGAAGAGGCCGTCGACCAGACCCCATGGACTCAGCGCTAACACGGTGATGACTTTGCCCTCGACCCCCGGTGGTACGGGAAGGGAGTCGGCCTGTGAGGGTGCGGTGGTCGCGTTCGTCGTCGTCGTAGCATCGGCCTGGGTCACCTCGGACATCTCGGTCGTCTCGGTCACGTCGGATGCGTCGGCGGTGCTCTCGGTCACCGTCTCGGTCGAGCTTGGCGCAACCTCGACCGTCGGTGTCGGTCCGGCAGCTGCGGTGTCGACCGGGCCGTCATCGGCTGCGGAGTTGTCGCCATCGGAGCCGCAGGCGACGAGAAGCAGCGCGAGGGCAGCTACCGGGGCGAGCCCCGGCGCGCAGCGGCGACGGAGGGGCGGCCGGTGAAACGACGTCAGCATGCCGGGTAGATTCAGCGACCCGATGACTGCTGTCAAGCCGCCCTACGATGCAGCGTTGGCGTATCGTCCTCAGTGATGAGAACCGATTCGTTGTCACGATTGGGCCGGACGTGTCGCCCGGCATATCGCAACACCGCTGTGCTGGTGGCGCGGACGCATCTCGATGCGACAGCAAATCTAAGACGAGGGCTCGACTCCGTCCGTTGTGCGAGGGCGAACAGACGCTGCACTCGAAAATAAAGTCGTCCACCCGTACCACCGTGACCGGCAACCGTCAGGAAGAGATGCTCGAACTCGACCCGTCCGCTCGACGCCACCTCGAACACCTGGCTGCCGCTCCAACCACGAGCGCAGCTGGCGTCCGGCAGGCCCGGTGCCTGCTGTTGGCCGCAGATGGATCGACGACCGCCGAGATCGCCGCGACCGTCGGTGTCACGCAACGCTCTGTCCAGCGGTGGATTGCTCGATTCGTCGACGACGGCCCCGCGTTCGTCGGCACGATCGCGCCTGGCCGCGGCCGCCCCCGATCGATCACGAACGCCGTGATCGAGGCGGTGCTGACCGACACACTGGCGTCGAACGCTCCCGACGGAGCGGCGTGGACCGCACGCTCGCTGGCGGCTCGTCACGGTGTCAGCCCTGCCAGCATCTCGCGCCTCTGGACCGACTACGGCGTTCGCCCGTGGCGGAGCGCAGTATCGCTGCGGCTGATCGGTGCACCGTCGACCATCGACCGAATCGTGGAGACGGTGGCGACCGGATCGTTCGCCGATGCCGACCTGGCACTGTTTCGCCTTCGACCCGGGCGTCGCTCAGACCAGAGCACGGCCGACCCAGATGCAGCGTCACGCCTCCTGACCGACTGCGTGGCCGTCCACCTCGCTCGGCGTGGTGATCGAGCGGATCCGCGCCCGCCGATCGACCTCAGCGGACCGGTCGATCACGACGGTGACAATGACGACAGCCAGGTCCATGCGATCGCAGTGAGCCATTCCCGGTCGGTGCAGCGACTTCGCAGGGAAGCTCGACGACGCCGATGGGTGTTGCACGAGTTGCCAAGCCGGATCGTGTTCGATGCCGTGGTCGACCAGTGGCGGCGGGCGGTGCCCCTCGGGGCGACCGATGCTGGACCGCGTGCTGGCCTGAATCGGCAAGCGATCGTCGAAGCCGCCGTCGACCTCGGGCTCGAGCACATCACGATCTCCGCCGTCGCGCGGGCAGTCGGCGTCTCCCCGTCGGCGCTCTACCGTCACGTTGACGGGCGCAATGACCTGCTGCTCGCTGCGGTGCGCCACGTCACGCTGCAGATTCCGCTTCCGCCTGACGGCGTGAACTGGGCCGACTATCTGCGCCTCTTCGCGACGAACATCCAGCGGCACACCGTTCGGTTTCCCGGCCACTTCGAGTTGGTGACCCAGTACCTGCACGTCGGGCCCGTTCCACTCGGCCTGGATCAGATCCTGGTACCGGCCGTGCTCCGACTTCGAGCAGCGGGTCTCACCAAGGACGACGCGTGGGCGGTGCTCGTCTTCGTGCTGAGCGTCGTCTTCGACACATGGCAACCGATGCTCGACTTCCCTGGCGCCGCGCTCGATCAACGGATCGAAATCCTCATCGCCGGCATTCAGGCGACGTATCCCAACCTCAACGTGCAGTGATCGCTCGGGTCACACCGCTGTCGCGCTGGTCGATGTGCAGTGCGGTGACCAGCGGGTTGGTGAACTCGCGTTCGATCATCCGTTGGAAGAGCGGTTCGGGTGTGTATTTGAGGCTGGCCCGCAACGCAACCTCGACCTCGACAGGCGAGGACCGCGTCGCTCCCGGCGATGCGCTCCTTCTCCCGCGTCCTCGTGCACGCCACCATCGATCATGTAGCCCGCATCGGCAGAGCCAACACGGACTACGTCGAACGGCTCTCGGATGCGGTCGAAGTCTCCGACAGTGCTCCGACCTCGGGCGCCGTTGAGGTCGATACGCGATGATCGACACGTGAACCCGGCATCGAGCGAGTTCTTTGGTGGTCCAGGCCGTC
>JBCCVW010000040.1:0-27738 GCA_039194665.1 Actinomycetota bacterium | reverse complement strand
GGCGTCGACGGCGGCTCGTAGGGGTCGTCGATGCCGGTCATCCCGGTGAGCTCACCGGCGCGAGCCTTGGCGTAGAGGCCCTTCGGGTCGCGCTGTTCACACAGCTCGAGCGGCGTGTCGACGAACACCTCGACGAAGGTCAGGTCGGCGGCATCGTGCATCTCCCGGACGCGCTCGCGGTCGACGCGGTACGGCGAGATGACGGGGACCAATGCGACGAGGCCGGCATCGGCCATCAGTCGGGCAACCTCCCCGATCCGTCGAACGTTCTCGGCGCGGTCCTCAGTGGAAAAACCGAGATCGGCATTCAACCCGTGGCGCACGTTGTCTCCGTCGAGGAGGTAGGCGGGTCGGCCCGTGGCCAACAGCCGTTCGGCGACGGCGTTGGCAACTGTCGACTTGCCGGATCCCGACAACCCGGTGAACCAAACCGTGGCCCCACGCAGGTCGTGGACCGACCACCGCTCTGCGCGCGACACCACGGTGTCGTGCCACACGATGTTGCTGTTGGCGGGAGGGCTCACCAGCGTGCCGAGGATCGGTCGGTCAGGTGTTGGTGCGGCGAATCATCCCGCCGGCGACGGTCTGATTGGTCGACTCGTCGATCAGGATGAAACTCCCGGTCACGCGGTTGCGGCGGTAGTCGTCGACGAACACCGGCTCGGTGCACCGCAGTACGGCGCGGCCGATCTCGTTCATCTCGAGCGTGGTGGCATCTTCATCGCGGTGCATCGTGTTGATGTCGAGCCGGTACCGCAGGTCGGTCACCATCGCGCGCACCGTGCGCGTGGTGTGCTTGAGGGTGTAGATCGTGCGCGGCGTCAGCGATGCCGTGGAGTCCATCCAACAGATCATCGCTTCGAGGTCTTGGGTCACCTCGGGCCGGTTGTGCGGGCGACAGATCATGTCGCCACGCGACACGTCGAGGTTGTCGGACAACCGCACGGTGACCGCCTGGCCCGGACGCGCATCGGGCACTCCGTCGAGGCCCTCAGCGAGCGAGTCGAACGTGTCGATGCCCGCGATGGTGGTTTCGAGCCCCGACGGCAACACGACGACTTCGTCGCCCGGTTTCATCGTGCCCGCCGCCGGGGTCCCGGCGTAGCCGCGGTAGTCCTGGTGGGCAGTGGTGTGCGGACGGACCACGTATTGCACGGGGAAGCGGGCATCGATCAGATTGTCGTCACTCGCGACGTACAGCGACTCGAGATGGTTGAGGAACGTCGAGCCCTCGTACCACCCCATGTGGGCGGAGCGGTCGACCACGTTGTCGCCCTCGAACGCCGAGATCGGGATGAACGTCACGTCACGGAGTTCGAGCTTGTGGGCGAACTCGGTGAACTGCTGGCGGATCTCGTCGAAGCGCGCTTGGCTGTAGTCGACGAGGTCCATCTTGTTGACGGCGATCACGAGATGAGGCACACCGAGCAACGACACGAGGAGGCTGTGTCGGCGAGTCTGTTCGACTACACCGTTGCGGGCGTCGATCAACAGGGTGGCCAGATCGACCGTGGACGCGCCGGTGATCATGTTGCGCGTGTACTGAATGTGCCCTGGGCAGTCGGCGATGATGAAGTTGCGTCGTGGCGTGGAGAAGTAGCGGTAGGCAACGTCGATGGTGATGCCTTGCTCGCGTTCGGCGCGTAGACCGTCGGTGAGCAGCGCGAGGTCGACGTAGTCGTTGCCGCGCTTCTTGCTGACGGCTTCCACGTGCTCGAGTTGGTCTTCGAAAATCGACTTGGAGTCGTGCAGCAGTCGGCCGATGAGCGTCGACTTGCCATCGTCGACGCTGCCCACCGTGGCGAAACGCAGCGGTTCGAGTTCACCAACCACTAGAAGTACCCCTTCACGACGCAGCCGGCGAAGCGGCTGGCGCCGCCGCCGTGCTGAGCCGGTGCGTCAATTCCACCAACCACTAGAAGTACCCCTGCCGCTTGCGGTCTTCCATTCCCGCCTCTGAGATGCGGTCGTCGGCGCGGGTTGCGCCGCGTTCGGTGATCCGCGCTACGGCGGTCTCGGCAACGATGTCGTCGACGGAGAACGCCGCCGACTCCACCGCCGCAGTACAGGTGGCGTCGCCGATGGTGCGGAAGCGCACGGTGGCGTCGAACGGTTCTTCACCGTCGAGCATCTGCACGTGGCGGTTCACCGCCATCAACATTCCGTCGCGGGCGAACACTTGGCGGTTGTGGGCGAAGTACAGCGACGGCAGCGGCACGTTGCGCTCGTTGATGAACCGCCAGATGTCGAGCTCGGTCCAGTTCGACAGCGGAAACACGCGCAGGTGCTCGCCTTTGCGGTGTCGGGCGTTGTAGAGGTTCCACAGCTCAGGCCGCTGGTTCTTCGGGTCCCACTGGCCGAACTCGTCGCGGTGGCTGTAGATCCGCTCTTTGGCCCGGGCACGCTCCTCGTCGCGCCGACCACCACCGAACACCGCATCGAAGCCGTGTTCGGTGATCGCGTCGAGCAACGTCACGGTCTGCAACGCGTTGCGTGTCGCCTGCGGACCGGTGTCTTCGCGCACTCGGCCGGCATCGATCGATGCCTGCACCGACGCCACCACCAACTCGACACCGAACTCGTCGACGGTGCGATCGCGGAACTCCATCAGCTCGTCGAAGTTGTGCCCGGTGTCCACGTGCATGATCGGAAACGGAATCCGGCCGGGGGCAAACGCCCGCTGCGCCAGGTGCAACATGACCACCGAGTCCTTGCCACCCGAGAACAGCAACACCGGACGCTCGAACTCGGCAGCGACCTCGCGGAAGATTGAAATCGACTCCGATTCGAGCGCGCTCATCGTGGTCGTCGCCATGGTGCGCGAAGGCTACTGGTTCACACTCCGATGAACAGCGGGACGACGATGGGAGTGACCACGATGGTGGCCAGTGTCAACGGGGCGCCGACGCGGGTGAAGTCACCGAACCGATACCCGCCGAGGCCGTACACCATCAGGTTCGTTTGATAGCCGAGCGGCGACAAGAACGAACACGAGGCGCCGATCAACACCACGATGGCCATCGAGCGCGGGTCGAGCCCAGCGTCGAGCGCGGTCGCCGTGGCTACCGGCAGCATCACCGCAGCTGCGGCGTTGTTCGACAGCACTTCGGTCAGCAGCATCGTCGCCACGAGCACAGCGACGATCTGCCCGGTTTGACCAAGTGGGTCGCCAACCGACTGGAGTAGCGAGGCGAACTCGGCAGCCAACCCGCTGATCGCCACCGCACCGCCGAGGCTGATCGCCATCGCGATGGTCAGCACCACGTTGAGGTTCACCGCACGCCGCGCTTCGGTCAGCGAGATGGCCCGCAGCGCGACGACGGCTCCGGCGGCCAGCAACGACGCTTCGAGCAACGACAAAACCCCCGAGACCGCCAGCACGACCATCGCCGCGATCGCGACCAGCACGAGCGCCGCCGAACTGCGACGCGCAGGCGGCGCGGTCGACAACGGGGCCACCACCGAGAAGTCGCGGTGGCCACGGAAGCGGCGACCGAACTCCGGGCCGGCGAGGAGCAATAGAACATCGCCGGGACGCAGCTCGACGGTGCCCAGCTTGCCGGGGACCTCGTCCTCGTGTCGACGAATCGCCAGCACGGCAGCGTCGAACCGGGCGCGGAAACCGGTCGACCGCAGCGTCGAGCCGGCAAGTTCCGAACGCTCCGACACGACCACCTCGTAGAGCCCGCTGCCGGGACGCTCCAGCGCTCCATCGAGGTGTGGACGCTCGGCGCTCGACAACCCGCGCACCTCCATCAGGTCGACGATGTTGTCGACATCACCGACGAAGTAGCACAGGTCGTCGGCGCCAAGCCGCGTCTCGGGACGGGCAGTGACCACATGACCGTCGCGCTCGATCCCAGCCAGGAACACCCCCGCAAGGTCGCGCAGTCCGGCATCGCCGATCGTCTGTCCGACCAGTGGACCTCCACCGTCGACGCGCATCGCCATCGTGTAGCGCTGGGCGCGTTCGTCGAGTTCTTCCACTGGGCGACGACGACCGAGCAGCCGCGGCGCAGAGGCGACCAAGACGAGCACTCCGACAATCGCCACCGGCAGCCCAGCGCCCGTGATCTCGAACACGTCGAGCGGCTCGCCGCCCGCGGCGACGAGGAGATCGGACACGACAAGGTTCGTCGAGGTGCCGATGACCGTGATCACACCACCGAGGACGGCAGCGAACGACAAGGGCATGAGATACGTCGACGGCGAGCGGCCGGTGCGCCGGCTCCAGGTCACCACCCGCGGTGCCGCGAGGGCGACGAGGGGTGTGTTCGGCAAGACGGCGGAGAAGCCAGCCGCCGCGGTGGCGATTCCGGTCAGTCGTGCCCGCTCACCGCGACCGCCGGCTTCGAGGAGTCGATCGATCACCGGCGTCAGCGCTCCGGTGGCGGTCGCGGCGCCCGCCACGACGTACAGCGCAGCAATCGTCACCGGCGCGCTCGACGACAACCCGGTCAGCGCCTGCTCTTGATCGACCACACCGAGCAGCAGCAGCACGAACACCGCCGCTCCGAGCCCGGCTGCCGTCGGCACGCGATCGAGCACGAGCACGACGAACGTCGCCAACAGGACAACGAGCGTGAGCCACGCGTCGCCACTCATCGGCGGCCACCCTAGAGCTGCGTTCGGCAGCGCCAGCGGCTCACTCGTCGTACGATCGGCGCCATGACCGGCACGCTTGTCATCCTCCGCCACGGCCAATCCGAGTGGAATCTGAAGAACCTGTTCACCGGCTGGCACGACGTGCCGCTCACCGACAAGGGCGTCGCCGAGGCCAAGGCGGCGGGCCAGATGATGCTCGACGCGGGTCTGCGGTTCGACACCTCCCATACCTCGTTGCAGACCCGGGCCGTCATCACCCAGAACCTGGCGTTGCGCAACATGGACCAGGTGTGGATTCCGGTCAACCGCAACTGGCGGCTGAACGAACGGCACTACGGCGCGCTGCAGGGGCTCGACAAGAAGGAAACCACCGAGAAGTTCGGACCCGAGCAGGTCCATGCCTGGCGTCGCGGCTACGACACTCCACCGCCGCCGGTGGACGTCGACAGCCCCGAGCACCCGGGCAACGATCTGCGTTACCGGCTGTTGCCCCCCGACGTCCTGCCCGCCGCGGAGTGCCTCAAAGATGTGGTGGCCCGCGTCGTGCCCTATTGGTATGACGAGGTTGCCCCACAACTGATGGCCGGCCTCGATGTACTCATCACGGCACACGGCAACTCACTGCGCGCCCTGTTGAAGCACCTCGAAGGCGTGAGCGACGACGACATCGCCGCGGTCAACATCCCGACCGGCGCACCACGGCGCTACGAGTTCGACGATGCGCTTGCGGTGACCTCCGCCGAGTACCTGGGCGACGCCGACGAGATCGCTGCCGCCGCGGCGGCCGTCGCTGCGCAAGCCGGCACGAACTGACGACGCAGGGCGGCCAGCCGGAGCCTCCCGCTGCGGGAATGGTCCGCTCGCGCCAGCTCGAGCGTCATCCGCAGCGCGTCGGCTCGCCTAAGGTTCCCGGAATGGCCAGCAAGAAGCAGCACCTCGAGACCCTGCGCAACGTCAAGTTGTTCAGCTCCTGCAGCAAGAAGGAACTCGAGAAGGTGGCCCGTGCCAGCGACGAGATCACGATGACCGCCGGCACGCTGATCGTCGATCAGGGCCAGACCGGACGCGAAGCGTTCGTGATCCTCGACGGCGAGGTCACCGTGAAGCGCAATGGCCGCAAGGTGGCCACACTCGGCGGCGGCGACATGGTCGGCGAGCTGTCACTGCTCGACCACGGCCCGCGCACCGCCACCGTGGTGTGCGACACCGACTGCACGCTGCTGGTCATCGACCAGCGCCGTTTCCTCGGCGTGATCGATCAGGTGCCGGCGATCTCCCACAAGCTGCTGGCGTCGCTGGCCACGCGCATCCGCGAACTCGACCGCCAGTACTTCGGCTAGATCCCCTCCGAAACTCTGTCCAATTCCGGCGCAAGGCGCCGGAATTCGCGAACAGTTCGGACGACTACGGGCAGCACGTGGCGACGATCGGGTCGTGGCTGCCCCGCGCCCACCAGCGGCCGATCTGGCCCCTGATCGTTACCGACGAGTAGCGTTGCGCGCGCCATGAGCACCGCAACCGATCCGGGCACCGAGACCGACTCCTCCACTGGCGAGGAGGGCGCGCCGCGGCCGCCGGTACGCGTCAAGCCACATCAGCTGGCGATCGCCGCCGGCGTCGGCATCGGCATCTTCACCCTGTTCTCGGGCATCCTCCCGCAGATCACCGGCTGGAAGAGCGACAGTCCGATCCACCGCGTGGTGTTCGTCAACGTCCCTGGCCCGCTGCAGATCGCCTTCTACACCATCATGCCGGTGGCCCTCGTGTGGGTCGGTTTGATGTTCGCCAACCGGATGAAGAACTGGGAGCGCGGCGCTCCCGCTCAGCGACGCACGACGAAGAAGAACGCCAAACAGCGGATCAAGGACTTCCGCGCCGGCGTGTACATGCAAACCCTGCTGCGCGATGCCGGCGCTGGGTTGATGCACTCGATGATCTACTTCTCGTTCCTCGTGCTGCTCGGCGTGACGACGGTGCTCGAGATCGATCACCAGGTGCCCGAGTCGTTGAAGTTCCTCCACGGCACGACGTACAAGGCGTACTCGTTCGTCGGCGACTTCGCCGGGCTCATCTTCATGATCGGCGTCACCTGGGCGATCGTGCGCCGCTACGTGCAGCGGCCATACCGCATCCGCATCAAGTCGAAGCCCGAACACGCGGTGATCCTCGGCACGCTGTTCGCCATCGGCCTCACCGGCTACGGCGCCGAGATGTTCCGCATCGCCGTCGAGGGCCGGCCGAGCTACGAGAATTGGTCGTTCATCGGCTACCCACTCTCGGGATTGGTCGACACGTGGTCTGCATCCAGCCTGAGCACGTGGCACCAATGGTGGTGGGGCGCCCACGTGCTGTCGTTCATCGTCTTCCTGGCGATCTTGCCGATGACGATGCTGCGGCACATCTTCACGTCGCCGATCAACATGTATCTGCGCGACAAGGACCGGCCGAAGGGCGCGATGCGGCCGATGCCCAACCTGATGGAGACCGAACTCGAGAGCTTCGGCGCCGCAACGGTCGAAGACTTCACGTGGAAGCAACTGCTCGACCTCGACGCATGCACCATGTGCGGCCGCTGCACCAGCGTGTGCCCGGCACACGCCACGGGCAAGCCGCTCGACCCGCGCGAGATCGTGCTCAAGTCGGGTGAGGTCATGGCGGCCACCGGCACACCGTCGGTGACCCCACCGCTCGGCACCGACAAGGAAGTCACGGTCAGCGCCGACTCGCTGTTCGAGCGGATCACCGCCGAAGAGTTGTGGGCGTGCACGACCTGCAAGGCGTGCGACGAGATCTGCCCGGTGAACATCGAGATCACCGACAAGATCTTCGATATGCGCCGCTACCTGTCGCTGATGGAGTCGAACTTCCCCGCTGAGCTGGGCAACGCCTACCGGGCGATGGAGAACCAGATGAACCCGTGGGGCATGAACCAGGGCGAGCGCGGCGACTGGGCCGAGGGCATCGACGGCGTGACCATCGTCGACCCTGGCGACACGCTCGAGTCCGAGTACCTCTACTGGGTGGGCTGCGCCGGATCGTTCGACGACAAGAACAAGAAGGTCACCCAGTCGATGGCCCAGCTGTTGCGGCGGGCCGGCATCGACGTGGCGATCCTCGGCCCGTCCGAGATGTGCACGGGCGACTCAGCTCGCCGCTCCGGCAACGAGTACCTGTTCCAGATGCTCGCTCAGCCCAACGTGGAGATGCTCAACGAGATGGGTGTGAAGAAGATCATCACCCAGTGCCCGCACTGCTTCAACACGCTGCTCAACGAGTACCCACAGGTCGGTGGCCACTACGAGGTGATCCACCACACCCAGCTACTCGAGCAGCTGATCGACGAGGGCAAGCTCGACGTGAGCCAAGCCACCTTGGAGGAACGGATCACGTACCACGACTCGTGTTACCTCGGCCGGCACAACGACATCTACGTGGCACCCCGCAAGGTGGTCGGCTCGATCAAGGGCATCGAGGTCGTCGAGATGTCGCGCAACGGCACCAAGGGCATGTGCTGCGGTGCCGGTGGCGCCCGCATGTGGATGGAAGAGACGGTCGGCACCAAGGTCAACGACGAGCGTGCCGCCGAAGCACTCTCCACCGGAGCGAGCCGCGTCGCTACCGCCTGCCCGTTCTGCTACATCATGCTCGACGACGGCGTGAAGGGCGCCGGTGTCGACGAGGAAGAGGTGCGCGTGGCCGACATCTCGATTCACCTGCTCGAAGCAATCGAGAACGGTGAAGCTGCGATGGCCCACCAGGATGCGCCGCTGAGCGACGGCGACTTCCGCCCCGTCGCCGGCGACTGAACGCAGCGCCGGCTGCGGCGATCAGGCGGCCGCAAGCCCGGCGGCGGCACTCCCCATCAGGTCGAGGAAGTTGCGGCAATAGAACCGGTCGCGCACGTCGTCGGACGCGTCGCCAAGGCTGCGTTCGAATCGCTCGAACGGGCGCCGGCCACCCTCCACGTGCGGATAGTCGGTGCTGAACAACAACACGTCGGGACCGACCTGTTCGGTGATCCAGCCGACGTCTTCGGTCGGGTACGGCGTGACTCGGATCTGCCGTTCGACGTAGTCACGGGGACTGAGGGACAGTGCCTGGAGGCGTTCTTCGTGACGCCCGAACGCGTCGATCGCCGAGTCCATCTGCTTGATCCAGCTCGGCAGCCAGCTGGCACCCTGCTCGATCACCCCGATGCGCAGATTCGGAAACCGTTCGAGGACGCCGTCGAAGATCATCGTGGCCAAGGTCTGCATCGGCGGAAACGGGATCGCCATGTAGTCGACCGAGCGGAAGTTCTCTTCGCCGCCGTGGAAGTCGGCCGGTACCGGGAGTCCGTTGCGGAAGTAGGCCGGGTCGACGAGATCGCCCGTGCCACCCACGTGGAAGACGACCGGGATACCGGCTTCTTCCGCCTGGCGCCACACGCGGTCGAGCTCGACGTGCGACGGCGAGTGATCAGCGGGGCATCCGGACGCCACCAGCAGCGCGGCGGCGCCCATCTCGATCGCCGCGGTGGCCATCGCCTCGGCCCGGTCGAAGTCGGCGAGGGGCACGTAACACGTCGGCAGCAGCCGTTGGTCGGCCGAACAGAACTCGACCATGCCGCGATTGTGGGCGTGCGCTGCTCCGTAGGCGAGGTCGAGATCCGCCTGGTGCTCCCACGTGTGCAGCCGGCTGTTGTGGAAGGTGTTGAACATCAGCTGGCTGCTCACGCCGAGCATGTCGAGCGCACGAGGTCGGTCTTCGGGAAGGAACGAACCGATCGCCGCGAAGTTCTTGCCGTTGATCACATCGCGTGCTTCGGTGACGTCGAACTCACCGGCACGATGTCGCTCAGCCAGCCGGTCGAATACCCGGGCCAACTGGTCGGAGTCGACCTCGTCTCCGCCCGGATCGCCTGTTTGGCGCATCTCATTGACATAGCCGGGTCGCTCGATGCGGTCGCGCAGGCCCGGGTCGGCGTAGTCACGCAACCAATCCGGCGTCTCCATGATGTGAGCGTCGGCATCGTGTACGACGCGGTCGTCGATGTAGGCCATCACTCCAATGATCGCCGTCCGACCGCTCCGATCACGAGGCGACGCCGCGCCGGGGGTACAGCCGACAGGCGCAGTTGCCGACCGAACAGGTCACCCGCGAACGGCGGACGACGCTGGCGCAGCATGTGGCGCCCGACCGGTACGCAGGATCTGGTCGGCCGTGTCAGCCGTCGCGCGACTCCACTCGGAAACGAATCCGAGTCGTTGCATGTCGACGTTGAACTCGGCCAGACACAGGACTTGATACGCCAGGGCCTGCGCCTCGGGATGCGCGACCTCTGGTCGCTCGGCGAACACAACGTCGGCGATCGTGTTGATCGTGCCGGTGTAAGTGGCATGAATCCCAACCGCAAGGCCCTCGTTGCGCCGAGCCTCGCCAAGGAACGCGTTGAAGGCCTGGTCGTCGATGTCGCTGCTCGAGGTATACGCATCGCCGAACAGATAGGCGACGACGCTATCGATCGTGGGTGTCTGGCCGATCTCCTGTGCGGCTCGTTTGTCGTACCGCTGGGCGAGCGTTTCGAATGTCGCAGCAATGAGTTCGTCGCGATTGCCAACGTGATGGCGGATCGCCGGGCGCATCACACCGGCGCGCTCGGCAACGTCGGTGAGCGTGACCGCCTGCAGGCCACGTTCGGCCACGAGGATGATGAACGCATCGATGATCTGCGCCCGGCGTTCCGCTTGTACGGAGGGTCGACCGGGTCCACGCGGGGTCACGAGATGCGCCAATTGTTGGTCATCGCGATTAACAATATCGTGCTGGCCCGACGGGCGAGCCCGATCGGCGACCGCCAGCTGGATGTGACCGCTGTCGCACGCGACCTGGGTGCGCGCGCACTTCCTCGTCCCTACATTGTTTTTCGCTATGACAATCAATTATTTGCTCGGCCGCTCATCCCCCGTGCCGGCTCGTTCCCGCCGCTGGTTCCTGACGGTCGCTGGTGCTTCTGCGATCGCTGCCGCATGCAGTCGCAACGACTCGACCGCGAGCGTCGATTCGACGCCGTCCACTCCGACATCCACCGCTCCGACACGCGACTCCACCGTGACGACCACGACCGCCGCTCCGCGCATCGACGCCGACGACCCAATGGTGGTGGCCATCATTGGCGCCGGCGCTGCGGGGATCACCGCCGCCCACCTCCTCAACCAGCGGGGTCTACGCCCAACGGTGTTCGAGGCGTCATCGGCACACGGCGGCCGGATGCGAACCGCAACGGACTTCGTCGACTTTCCCGTCTCGCTCGGCGGCGAGTGGCTGACCGCCCCGGCGGGTGAACTCGCCGCCATCGTCGACGACCCGTCGGCGACGATCACCAGCAGACTCGAACAGTACGAACCCACTGCGGGGAGTGGGTACTACGACGGCGCCGAACTCACCGTCGAGCCACTCGGCGAATTCGACTACCTGAACTTTGCCAACGGCTCGTGGCTCGACTTCTTCGACGACCACATCATCGAGGGGATTCGCGACCAGATCACGTTCAACACCGAGATCGTGGAGGTGGACTACACCAACGCCCCGGTGCGGCTGACCACCGCGGACGGTGTCGTGCACGCCGCAAACCAGGTCATCGTCACCGCGCCAATCGCCGTCCTACAACGAGGTGGGATCACGTTCGTGCCACCGCTGCCGGGCGACAAGAAGGCAGCGCTCGACGCCGCCGTGGTGTGGGGTGGCATCAAGGTCTTCGTCGAGTTCACCAAGCGCTTCTACCCCACGTTTCTCGAGTTCGACGACAGCGACACGGCAACAGGGCAACGCACCTACTACGACGCTGCTGCGCACCACGACAGCGACTCCAACGTGATCGGCCTGTTCGCGGTCGGCAGCGCGGCCGAGCCGTACCAGGCACGCGCCGGCGACGAGCTCCGCAACTATGTCCTCTCCGAACTCGACGAGATCTTCGACGGCGCTGCGTCGCGCACCTACATCGGTCACGTCGCCCAGAACTGGTCGGATGAGCCCTTCATCGAGCAGGCGTACCTCAACGACTACGCCGACCCCGCGATCCCCCTCGCGCTGGCCAGCCCGCTCGGAGATCGGGTGTTCTTCGCCGGTGACGCCTACACGACCCACGACGATTGGGGTGGCGTGGACGACGCCGCCCAGTCGGCGCGCGACGCCGTTGCGCTGATTGTCGGCTGAAGCGAGGAGCAGATGAACTTCGAACGTCCCGAACGGTGGATCGTCGTCGGCGTGATCGTCGGCGTCGTCCTCGGCACAGCACTCGGCGCCGCGACTGGATCTGCAGCAAACGGCATCGCCATCGGCGTCGCCGTCGGTGCGGCGATCGGAACCACGATCTACGCCACGCGACGCGAATCGTAGGATCGCGATGTGAGTCTGCGGTGGGAGCAAGTGGTCGTTGACGCTATCGATCCGGTCGCGCTGGGCCATTGGTGGGCGACCGCGCTGGGATGGACCATCGTCAACGACGACCCCGCCGAGTTCGAGATCCAGCCGGCGGCCGGCATGCTGCCGGGGATTATCTTCGAGCAGACCGATCGTGCGAAGTCGGAGTCGAAGAACCGGCTACACCTCGACTTTCGACCAGACGATCAGGCAGCAGAGGTTCGCCGGCTCATCGGGCTCGGTGCGCAACGCGCCGACATCGGTCAAGGCGATGCGTCGTGGGTGGTGCTGATCGATCCCGAAGGCAACGAGTTCTGCGTGCTGAGAGGCCGTTAGCCGTGCACCATTGACCATCGCTGCACGTACACCCGCGCAATGCGACCTGGCACAAGCGTCGACCACGGAGCGGAGTGTTCGACCTGCGCGGCCGCGATGGCGCCGTCGTAGGAGTACCGCGGCATCCCGACCGCTGCAGCAAGAGGCGCAAGGTCAGGACTGAGCACACGGCTCATCGTCGAGAGCACGATGTCTGCGTCGGCGTGTTCCAGCACGATCCGGAGCGCGTCGGTGCCATCGGGCCCCGCCGTGTCGTGAAGGTGCCGTTCGCTGGATGGTGTTGCCGCGATCAGTCGAGACGGTCGCTGCGGTGGGTTGACGACGACGAGATCGCCGCCCAGCTCGCCGAGCTCCGTCCAGTCGCTCTCCGCGGCATCGACGCGGTCGACAACGTCACGGCCCAACACGGACCGCACGTTGTTTCTCGTGGCGCGCAGAGCCGAAGGATCGCGGTCCTGCGCGACGACGCGGGCGGCTCCACCTCGCAGGGCCGCGATCGTCATCAGGCCGGCACCGCAGCCGGCGTCGACCACCGTGTAGCCGGCAACCTCGGACGGTTCCCCGTCGCCGGCGATGGCGGCGGCGAGGAACGCGCTGAAGCTGCTCGGGCGATGGACTCCGTCGGGGGCCTCAAGCGCATCGCCGACGCGACGCCAATGAGCCAACGCCGACGTTGGAACAACCTTCACGCGGCCGACACTCCTCGATCCGCCGGAACCCGAGCAAACCGGTTTCGAGCGTGCGGTGTACCGTCACATGGAGAGATGCCGCCATCCGGCTGCGGCGACGGGCCCGTCAGCGAAGTCGTTGAGCAGCTCGTCGAGGGCGACGAGGGCACGCCGCCGGTACTCGGCCGGCCAGCCGGGCGACTCGTTGTCGAACTCGTCACGATCGAGCACGCGGGGTTGCGTGCCGTCTGGGTAGAACACGTCGAGCGCAAGATCGAACACCGTGACTCGATGCGTCGACAACCACGACGCCGGGGTCGTGATGTCGATGTAGATCGAGCCGTGCGTGCTCCAGTAGGCGGTCCACCACGCGGCTGTCGGCACGAGGAGCACCGCGTCGTGATGCGCAGCAAACTCCCAGCCCGGCCCGGCGCTGACATCGGACCGCGCCGGCACCCGCAGCCAATGACCGTGGACGTCCACGTCGATGAGATCGTGTGTGTGGGTGCGGTGCTCGTGGCTCGGCCACTTCATCCGGCTCACCGTCAGGGTCCGCGCCGGACGAGTCGCACGGGTTCTTGGCTGACTCACGGCTCAGCCCGACACGATCCTCGTCCACTCGTCGATCCAATCGACGCGCTCGGCGTCGATCTCGATCGGTTCGAGCCGATACGGGCGAACCGGTTGCGTGATGTGATCGGTGAACGCCGCCGGAGGGTCGACGTCACTATTGGCTGGGTACACGAAGAGCGACAGCGGCAGCTCCCGCTGGAATTCCGCGGAACGAAGGAACTCGATGAGTTGCCGCGCTTCGTCCGGATTGCTGGTTCCGCGCAAGACGCCGGCGTACTCGACGTTGCGGAAACACGTCTGCGCCGCAACACCGGTTGGAGTGGCGGCAGGCGGCGGTTCCGACAACAGCACTTCGACCGGCGGGCTCGACCCGTAGCTGACCACCAAGGGCCGGTTCCCTCCATGCCGCGAGTAGTCGCCGTAGTACGACTCGGTCCAGCCGCCGGCGATCAGCACGTCGTTGTCGATCAGCTGGCGCCAGTACGACTGCCATCCAGTTGGCCCGAACTCTGCAATCGTCGCCAGGAGGAACGCCAGGCCAACCGACGACAGCGCAGGATCCTGCACCACGAGCAGCGAGCGATAGTCGGGATCGAGCAAGTCGCTGAGCGTGGCTGGCGCATCAAGTCCGCGGCGCGCCAAGTCGGCGATGTCGTAGTTGACGCACACGTCTCCGTAATTGACCGGCACGACGGTCGTGGGTGCGGGTTCGCCTGCAAGCTGCGAATCCACCGCTCCGACGTCGATCGCACCGAGCGGTTCGAAGATCTCCTCGTCGAGGGCCCGCCCGAGGAAGGTCGTGTCGACGCCCCACATCACGTCGCCCTCGGGGTTGCCTGCGGTAAGCGCCGCCTTGGAGACCATCTCACCGGTATCACCGGCAATGAGGATCTCGACCGCCACGCCCGTGTCGGCCTCGAACTGTTGGAGGGCCTCGTTGAGTGGTGAGTCCGAGGTCGGGAACGAGTCGTAGGTCACCAGCACGACACGGTCGCCATCGTTCGCGGACGGACCACAGCTGGTGGTGAGGGCGAGTGCGGCGGCCGTCGCAACGGCACACCACGACAGTCGGGGACACGTATTCATGATTCCTCCGCCGGCATTATCCGGATCAGGTTCATGGGTCGGTGTCGGCGGACACCCTCTCAGCCTGACGATCCATCAAGCTCCCCTATGGGTTGGAACGATCAGCGTAGTCGTCGAGCAACGGGCAGGTGACCTCCGGCCCTGTGTTGTCGGCGGACGCTGAGGGATGCTGGCCGCGTCAGCGCTCGACGAGGAGGTCTGAGATGGCGTCAGCGGTGTCGCGCGCCGAGCTTCTGGCTGTCGCGAGGAAGGAGTTCGATTCGCTCAACGCGCTTCTGGACCGAGTCGGTGGCGAGTTCGCGCTCGTCAAGGACGAGGACGACACGTCGATCAAAGACATCGTTGCGCACCGTGCCCATTGGATCTCGCTGTACCTCGGTTGGTATCACGATGGGCTCGCTGGCCAAGAGGTCCACTTCCCCGCTGCGGGCTACAAGTGGAACGACCTCAAGCGCTACAACGCCGATCTGCGAGCACAGCAGGTCCACCTCGGTTGGTACGACGCCTGTTCGCAACTGCGACACGCCCACGCCGACCTGATGGAGTTCGTCGACACGCACAGCGAGGACGACCTCTACGGCGGGCCGATGGCCGGAGCCAACAACCGCTGGACGGCTGGCCGGTGGGCAGAGGCCGCCGGCCCGAGCCATTACCGCTCAGCGAGCAAGTACATCCGACGCCGACTCCGCGTCGGACGATGAACGAGGCACCGACGACCGGGGCGCACGCTCGAGGCGCTCGGCGGCGACGGCGATGCGTTCCTCGGTGGTCGCCCACCGCCACACCGCCAACAACAGCAGCGGCAACGTCATTGCCATCCCGCTGACCCACATGATCGACGCGGCGACGCGCTGGTCGTCGACGGCTGCTGTATCACCGAGCTGCTCGGCGTAGGTCGGCACGAGTGGTGCACTCGCTGTGAGCAGCACAATGCCGAGCATCGCGGTACCGGCGATCACGGCGAATACCGAACCCACGCGTGTCACCGCCGCGGAACGGCCAACGCCACGCACCGCCGCCCAGAGGGCAACAGCGGATGAGAGGTAAGCGATGTGCTCCACGTCGTGCACCAGGCGGTTGTCGAGCGCGAGGTCGTAGATGCCGGTGAGGTGAGTGACGAACAGCACGACGATGAACGACATCGGCGCAACGATCGGCGCCCACCGGTGCCACCAGCTGGCGACTTGTCGTTCGGTTGGCGACGTACGACGCAGGCTCGGCCATGCCGTGAGGATCGTCGTGACGGGAGCGGCAAGGACCAGCAGCGGGGCAGCCACCACGATCATCAGCAGATGCTGGATCATGTGTCCGCTGAACCGCTCGAGCGCCAACGACTCGATCGGCGGTGATGTGGCGATGAGCACCATTCCGACGCCTCCGCACCAGGACGCCAGCCGCCAGTTCGAACCACCCGTGCGCAGCCAGGCAGCGCCGTACACAGCGATGGCGGCGAGCCCGGCGATGAGCACGATCACATGCTCGGCGACGCTGGCGTGCGCAATCACGCTGCGTCCCCCGGTTCTCCTGCCGAAATCCGGCGCGGGGCGCGCCCGATCGACAGGATTTGGGAGGGGGCATCGGCGCGATCCGAAACTCTGTCGAATTCCGGCGCGTCACGCGCCGACTCGCCAGAACTTCGGTGGGGCGTGGTCATGTGTCGGCGTCGTAGACGAGGAGCAGCGCTTGGGAGGCGACGATGGCCACGCCAGCGATCGTCATCCACGAGCCGACCGCCAACCCGAGGACGATGGCAGTGACGCCGACCGCCATCGTGATCGGGCGCAGGCTGGCGGTGGAGTACACGCCGACCACGCCTTGCACGTCGGTGACATCGGCGTCGTCGCGATCTTCGGCACGGGTGCCGTAGCGGCGGCCCCACTCCCACGCCCAGCCGGCGATCAACCCGCCGATGGCCGTCGCCATGAGGAGGAGCGCGACGCCGATCGGTTCGCCGCCAACCAGCATGTACGTCACGCCGATAAAGGTGAAGTAGATGCCGACGCCGGCCCACAACCATGTTTCAGGTTTCACGACTGATCCCCTCCGCCATCATCCGAACTCGACTCGTCGGGCGCACGTTCGGCAGTTGTTGTCGGCGCGTCGGCAACAAGCGGTCGCCAGTTGTCGTCGACGCCCTCGCGGTCACCCCACGCCTCGGCCACCTCGGGGTTGCCGACCTCGTCGTGGTTGATCCACCGCAGATCGAACACCGGTCGCTCAGAGCGGATCGGCGGCAGCCAGTCGAAGTTGTGTTCCGGCGGCGGCGACGACGTGGCCCACTCGAGCGAGTTGGCTTCCCACGGGTCGGCACCCTCGGTGCGCGGGGCGCGGAACGACTTGACGATGGCGATCACGAACGGCACCACCGACGCCACCAGGATCAGGTAGCCGAACGACGCGATGCGGTTCCACAGCTCGAAGTTCTCCACCGGCTCGTAGTCGGGTACGCGGCGCGGCATGCCGTCGCGTCCGAGGAAGTGCATGAAGAAGAACGTCACGTTGAAGCCGATCATCAACAGCCAGAACTGCCACGTCGCCAGCCGTTCCGACAGCTTCTTGCCGGTCACCTTGGGCCACCAGAAGTACAGCGCTGCAAACAGCGCAAAGATCACGGTGCCACCCATCACGTAGTGGAAGTGGGCGACGACGAAGTACGAGTCGGACAGATGGAAGTCGAGCGTCGGCGAGGCGAGGATCACGCCGGTGACACCACCAACGACGAACGTGACAAGGAAGCCGATCGAAAACTTCATCGGCGCCTCGAAACTGATCGAGCCACCCCACATCGACCCGATCCAGTTGAACACCTTCACCCCCGTGGGGACGGCGATCAACGCCGAGGTCAGGGCGAAGAACACGACGAGCACCTCGCCCGTCACGAACATGTGGTGCGCCCAGACTGATGTCGACAATGCACCGATCGTCAACGTGGCGAGAACGAGGCCCTTGTAACCGAACACGGGCCGTCGGGCGAACACCGGGAAGATCTCGGTGACCACGCCGAAGAACGGCAGCGCCACGATGTACACCTCGGGGTGGCCGAAGAACCAGAAGAGGTGCTGCCACAGGATCGGTGAGCCACCGTCGGTCGGGTCGTAGAAGTGGAACCCGAATAGGCGATCGAGCTGCAGCATGAACAACGCGCCCGACAACACCGGGAACGCCAGCAACACCATGAACGAGGTCACCAGCAGGTTCCAGGTCATGATCGGCATGCGGAACAGGGTCATGCCGGGGGCGCGCAACATCGTGATGGTGGCGATCACGTTCACTGCGGTGAGTGTCCCTGACGTGCCCGTCAGAATGATCGCCACGATCCACATGTCGGCACCGAGACCCGGTGAGGCCCCGGCGCCCGATAACGGCGGATAGGCGAACCACCCGAACGCCGCCGCGCCGCCGTCGGCGAGGAAGCCGAGCAGCATGACGATGCCGCCCAGCACGTACAGCCAGTAGGAGAACGCATTGAGCCGGGGGAACGCCAAGTCGGGGGCGCCGATCTGCAACGGCACGAGGTAGTTGGCCAACCCGAAACCGAACGGGACGGCGAACAGGTACACCATCACGCTGCCGTGAATGGTGAACACGCCGTTGTACAGCTGCTCGGAGATGAACTGCTCGCCCGGTTCGGCGAGCTCGGCACGGATCACACCGGCCAGCGCGCCGCCGATCCCGAGGAAGATCATCGAGGTGATCACGTAGGCCACGCCGAGCGCCTTGTGATCGGTGGTGGTCAACCAGCCAGTGATGGTCTTCGGCAGGCCCTCGTCGTGACCGCCATGATCGTCAACCCCATCGCCGCCATCACCACCGTCTCGGCCGCCGAGGACCGAGTCGACGGAGACGAGTTGCGCCTCGTCGTCGGCTCCGAGGGGAGAAGCAGAGCGGTCGGGATCGAGCGCGGTCATGTCGAGCTTTCCCCTTCAGCTACTTGGCCGGCCGCTTGCTGGTCGGCGATCCACGCGTCGAACTCATCGGGTTCGAGAATTCGCAGTTCGAAGCGCATCCGGCCGTGGGCCAGGCCGCAGTACTCTGCGCACACGCCCGCGTTCGGGTAGTACCCGGCGACATCTTCGATGTCGACCGAGAACCGTCCCGGCGAGCCCGGGATCATGTCGCGTTTGAAGCGGAACGCGGTGATCCAGAAGGAGTGGATCACGTCGAGCGATTGCAGCTCGAACGTCACCGACGAACTCGCCGGCAGCACCAGCTCGGGAAACTCTTCACCGGCACCGATCACGCTGACGCCGCTGTCGGGATAGGCGAACTGCCACTGCCACTGCGCCGCAGTGACCTGCACGAC
Organism: Actinomycetota bacterium; assembly: GCA_039194665.1. Classification (GTDB taxonomy): domain Bacteria; phylum Actinomycetota; class Acidimicrobiia; order Acidimicrobiales; family Ilumatobacteraceae; genus JABSQH01. The sequence goes on along the minus strand of JBCCVW010000040.1, from coordinate 8,766 downwards.
GAGATCGGGGTCGTCATCGATCTCCTCAATCGCTTCGACGGTGATCACCGTGATGGCGAACAGTGCGGCGATGATCAGCAGCGGAATGATCGTGTAGGCCAGCTCGACCGGGATGTTGTACTGCTTCTGCGACGGCAGTCCGTCGCCGTCGCGGCGGCGGAATCGGATGACCACGTACAGCACCAAGAGCGCAACGAATGCGGCCACCCCGATCGCCAGGTACAGGTAGATGTCCCATACCCACTCGGTTTCGTCGGCTTCGGACGTCACCGGCGGATCGAGGCCAGCGGGCAATGCGGCGAGGATCACGGCTCGGCCACCTCGCGTGCTGTATCGGACTCGTCAGCGCCGACATGGCCGTTGCCGCTGCCGTTGGTGCCGCCGTTCGTAGCGTTGCGCTGGTCGACGGGCGCACCCTCGGAGTCGATCGGCTCGAGGAACTCGTACCCACCCGATGAGGTGCGCACCACCGGCGACTCGCGCTCGGTGCGTCGGGGCCCTGGCCGGTCGCGCAGCGAGATACAGACACGACGGGCGATGAAGAACGACAACGGCGGAGCGATCAGGATCGCAATCTGCAGGATCGTGGTGACCCGTCCGACAGCGATGTCGAAGGTCTTGGCCACGATGTCCTGCGCGCCACCGATGAACAGGATCGACACGAAGGTGATGCAGGCGACACCGAAGGCGGTGCGGTTGGGAGCGTCGCGTGGTCGATCGAGAAGGTTGTGTTCGTCGTAATCGCCGGTGAGACGACGGTCGAGCCACGGCACGAGATACAGGCCGCCGAAGATCAGCCCCGAAACGATCACCCCCGAGTAGAAGATGTTGTTGAGCACGATCGGGCCGATGCGCGTCTCCCAGGGCGGCATGAGGCGCAGTGATCCCTCGAGGAATCCGATGTACCAGTCGGGCTGCGAGAACGACGTGGCGGCGCCGATGTCGTACGGGCCGTACAACCAGATCGGGTTGATCGTGAACAGCGCCCCCATCATCGTGATCATCCCGGCAACGAGGAAGAACAAGCCGATCGACTTCAGAGCGAACGACGGCCACACGCGCTCGCCGACCACGTTGTCTTCGGTGCGGCCAGGGCCACGGAACTGGGTGTGCTTCTGGTGCCACACCATGCCGAGGTGGAGGGCGAGCAACGCGGCGATCAGGCCCGGGATGATCAAGATGTGCACCGGGTACAACCGGCCGATGATCTCGGTGCCCGGCCACTCACCACCGAAGATGAGGTACACGAGCCGTTCGCCGACGAACGGGATCGCCAGAATGATTGCGTAGGTGATGCGCAACCCGGTCCCTGACAGCAGATCGTCGGGCAGCGAGTAGCCGGTGAACCCGGCGGCGAGGGCGAGCACCAGCAGCGTCAGACCGACGTACCAGTTGAGGTCGCGGGGCCGGCGATACGCGCCGGTGAAGTAGATGCGCGCCATGTGCAACGCGATCGCCCCCATGAACACCAGCGCCGCCCAGTGGTGCATCTGGCGGATGAGGCGGCCGCCCTTGACCTCGAAGCTGATGCGCATCACCGAGTTGAACGCCGACGACACCTCCTGACCCTGCAGCGGCACGTACGACCCGGTGTAGGTGAGCGTGTCTTGCGACCCGGCGAAGAACAGCGTGAGATACACGCCGGTGAGCACGAGGATGACGAAGCTGTACAGCGCCAGCTCGCCCCAGAGGAACGAGAAGTGCGATGGGAACACCTTGCGCAGCGTCTTGGTCAACCAGGCGCCGGCGCCGAGTCGTCCGGTGACGTTGTTGACGTAGCGCTCGACGAGCGTGCGGTCCTCTTTGAACGTGGGGTCGGTCGAGGCCGCCGCGTCGCCGGCGACGGTGCTGCCAGGGTCATGAACGGTGTCGTCGGCCGTATCCGCCGCGGCCGATGACTGCTGGGCGATGGTTTCGTCGCTCATGTGCCACCGTCCGTCCAGCTGATCGGACCCACCGTGCGGTCGAAGTCGGACTGCGACACGAGGAAGCCGTCGTCGTCGATCGCCAGCGCCAGCTGCGGCAGAGAACGCGGCGCGGGCCCACCGATCGGGCGCGCCGAGTCGACCGGGTCGAACACCGACTGGTGGCACGGACACACCAACTGGCGCAGCGTGTCGGGCGCCCGATCGTCGATTCCGAACAAGCCGACCGAGCAGCCCGCATGGGTACAGATCTTGGAGTAGGCCACCCAGCCCTCGACGGCACCACGTTCGATGGTCCGCTCGGTCAGGAGTCCGGGCTGTACACGCAGCAGCACCACTTGGCCGTCGTCGACGCCGATCGAACCCTCGGGGAACACCGTGGCCAACTGGTCGAAGATCTCCGACGACGCACTGATCGGCTCACCGTTGCTGGTGACCAATCGAGTACCCATCCCCCATCCGGTGCGTTGCCGTTCGCCCTGCGGCTTCGGTCCGAGGGAACCGATCGGACCGATGAACCCGATCGCCAAGCTGGCGATCGATCCGGCGAACAACACCGTGAGCAGCCGCCGCCTCCCGACGGTTTGCCTGGTGAGTTCGATCTCCTCGGCGAAATCGTCGCGCTCTTCCACCGTGGTGCGCAACCGCTCGCGCTTCTGCACCACGTTCTCGTCGAGATCGAGGTACTTCGACCACGAGACCATCCCGAACCCGATCCCGAGCAGGGCGACACCCAGGCCCACGCCAAGCACGGTGTCTTCGTCGTTCCAGTAGCCCCACGCCGCAGCGAGGCCCCCGCCGACGGCGATCACGAAGGCAGCGACGGCGAACTTGAAGGCCCGCGCCTCGATCGCCTCTTGCGTCACCTCGGGAATCGCTGGCGGGGCGTCCGATGATGAGCCGGCGGGGCGCTCGTCGATGGTCATACCGGCGCCACCTCCTCACTCGAATCGTCCACCGACACTGCGTCGTCTGCAGCACCGTCGTCTGTCGTTGGTTCGTCGTCGTCGGGCACGGTGTCGTCGCGCGGGTGGTTGCGTCCGGGCTTGGCATGGCCGATCCAGCGGGTCAGGGCGATGAGCGGAACGAGCGCAAGCAGCCAGGCGGCAAGACCCTCAGCGGCGGGTCCGGCGCCGCCGAAGGCAGTGGCATCGGTGGTGCCTTGCTGGTTGAGATCCTCGACGTAGGCGGCGATGTCGTTGATCTCCTGATCGGTGAAGGTGGAGAAGATCGGCATTGCGCCAGGGCCGACGAGGATCGCTTCGCCAATCTCGGTGGGCGTCGCTTGGGCCAACGCCGGTGCCCGACGGTTGCCACCGATCGGTGCACCCGCACCCGACGCGACGTGACATGCCGCGCAGTTGAGCAGGTACAGGTTGGCGCCGTTGCCGATGTCGGCGCCCTCGATGTTCACATCGGGAATGTCGGGCCCCGTGCCGAGCGTGCCGACGTGTTCGACGAGGGCCACGATCTCTTCTTCGGAGAAACGCACCGGCCCACGGATCGCTTGCGCGCTCGGGTTGGCGAGCGGCATCCGGCCCGTGCGCAGCACGAAATCGGCCGCTGCTTCACCCTCTTGCAGCAGGTCGGGTCCGCGTCCTTCGATGCCTTCGCCGATCGGTCCGTGACAGGACGAGCAGTGTGCGTCGTAGAGCCGTGACCCGAACTCGGGCGTGGGCGCTGGCGCACTCTGGCCGGCACCGGCAGGCGTGAGAAAGACGAATCCGGCAAACGCCACAGCAACGGCCACCGGCGCGGCCATCATCAGTCGGGGCACGAGCGTTCTCACCGGATGACCCAGATGGTGAAGAACACGAACACCCAGATGATGTCGACGAGGTGCCAGAACAGCGACGTGCCACCAGCCCACGGGTGCACCGTCTCGAGGTGGCGCGAGCGCACGGCGCGGATGTACAGCAACGCGAGGATGCACAGACCGCCGGTGACATGCAGGGTGTGCAACCCGGTGAGCCCGTAGTAGATCGAGCCATAGGGATGGTCGTCGGGGCGGAATGGCAGCGTCGTGTACTCGAGCAACTGGTTGACGAGGAACGCCAGGCCCAGTCCGATGGTGGCGATCAACCAGCGGCGCATCATGTGCCGGTCGCCGCGGGCTTGCGCCTTGTCGGCGGCGAGCAGGGTGAACGACGAGCTCACCAACACGATGGTGAACACGAGCGCGCGCGGGAGGTCGATGTCGGCGCCTTCGGGCGGCCACGGCGAGTTGGTCGAGCGGAGCAGGAAGTACGCCGCGAAGAACGGGGCGAACAGCATCACGTCGGACGCGAGGAACACGATGACGCCGAACTGACCGGTGCTCGTTTCGGGTCGGCGATGCCTGATCACTTCCCCCGACGTGATCGCCATGCGGCGCAACGTAGCTCAGCGGGACGGGGCGACGCGCACGTTTGTTCACGCCGAAACGCGACGTTCATCCGCACCTACGAAGCGCACTTCGGGCATTGAAGTCAACAGGTGTTGATTTCACGAAAGCACACACCTACGGTGCTTTGCGATGTGGCCAATGGTGCAGAAGGAAGTACGCGAACTGCGGCGCGATCGACGAACCGTGGCGATGCTCATCGGGCTGCCACTGATCCTGCTCGTCGTGTTCGGATACGCCGCCAACTTCGACGTGAGTGAGGTACGCACGGCCGTATACGGCGACGGTGCCGAGACGGTCGCTGAGCAACTCCCCGACCTCTTCGTGATCGACACCGTCGACCCGGACGGCGACGAGTCGACCGCACAACAAGAACTCGTCGATGGCAACGCCGACGTGGCGATCGCGACCGGCGCCACGACCACCGCGTTCGTCGACGGGTCGTCGCTGTTCACCGCACAGACCGCCGCCGCAGCGCTGGCTCAGGCGCCGGGATCGATCACGGTCGACATCTTGTTCAATCCCGACCTGAAGACCTCGTGGGTGATGGTGCCAGCGCTCGTCGGTCTGATCATGGCGTTCATCGGCACGCTCATCACGAGCCTCGGGCTCGTCCGTGAGCGGCAGGCAGGCACGATCGAACAGCTCGCCGTGATGCCGTTCCGACCGAGCGACGTGATCGTCGGAAAAATCGCCCCGTACTTCGTACTCGCCTATCTCGACATGATCGTCGTCACCGTTCTCGGTGCACTGTTGTTCGGCGTGCCGTTCCAAGGGTCGGTGGTGTTGTTCGGGGTGGGCGCCGCAGTGTTCCTGTTGGCCGTACTGGGGCTCGGCGTGTTGATCTCGACGGTGTCGCAGAACCAGGGCCAAGCCGTACAGACCGCAATGTTCGTGATGCTGCCGCAGATTCTGCTGTCGGGAATGATCTTTCCGCTCGAGTCGATGCCGTGGGGCGTGCGCTGGATCGGCTATGTCCTCCCGCTCACCTATTTCGTCGACCTGTCGGGCGGCATCATGTTGCGCGGCGCCGGTCTTCCGGCGTTGTGGATCCCGTTCGCCGTGTTGGCGGTGATGGCGGTGCTCATCCTTGGTGCCGCGATCCTGCGGTTCCGACGCGATCTCGCCCCCGACACCGGCGAACCTCCGAGCGGCGACGACGGTACCGCAGCCGAACACGCGGCGACCGCATGAGTGAGCAGCACACGTTCGGCGTGGACCGACTGACGGTCGAACTCGGCGCAACCCTCGCCCTGTCCGGTATCACGCTCGCCGTCCCACCCGGTGCGGTCACCGCTGTGGTCGGCGGCGACGGAGCGGGCAAGACGACGCTGCTGCGATGCCTGGTCGGCGAAGTTCGTCCGACGAGCGGCACGGTCCGCCGTCCGGGCAAACACCACCTCGGGTACATGCCATCGACGTCCGGCGTCTGGCGCGATTTGAGCGTCGCCGAGAACGTCGCCTTCGCCGCGACGGCGTATGGCATCGCGCCCGACACCGATCGGCCGTTGGCCCTGCTCCGAGCGGCACGCCTCGACGACTTCACCGACCGCCTCGCCGGCGACCTATCCGGTGGGATGCGCCAGAAACTCGGCGTCGTCATGGCCATGCTCCACGAGCCGGCGCTCATCGTGCTGGACGAGCCCTCGACCGGCGTCGACCCCGTCAGCCGGGTGGAGCTGTGGCGACTGATCAGCGAGGCCGCGGCACGCGGCGCAGCGGTGCTGCTGGCGACGACCTACATCGACGAGGCGGAACGGGCGTCGAGCCTGCTCGTCCTCGACGAGGGTCGCCTGCTCGTGGAGGGGGACGCCGCATCGATCACCGCCGCGGTCCCTGGCACGCTGATGGCCACCACGACACCCATCGACCGGGGACACGCATGGCGGCGCGGGACGCGTTTCCACGAGTGGCGACCGACCGGCGTCGACGACACCGACGACACCGGCGAGATCGCTGACGCGTCGGCCCTCACGATCACCCCGGATCTGGAAGATGCCGTGATCATCGAGATGCTCAGTCGGCGGGCGGTGGCCACGTGACGCAGCTCGCGCGCGCCCACGGTGCGACGAAACGGTTCGGCCGGTTCGTCGCTGTCGACCGTGCGGATCTCTCGGTCGACGCCGGGGAGATCGTCGGGTTGATCGGAGCAAATGGAGCTGGAAAAACCACGCTGATCCGGATGCTGCTCGGCCTCACGACGGTGTCAGCCGGAACGGTCGCAGTCTTCGGAGAGCCGCCATCACGTCGCACCCGACGCCGTCTCGGTTATGTGCCACAGGGCCTCGGGTTGTGGCCCGACCTCACGGTCGACGAGAACCTGGCCTTCACCTCGGCGGCGTTCGGCTCGCAGCCACCATCGGCGGCGCTGCCGGATGGACTTGATCGCGAGGCACTCGTCGGCTCGCTGAGTCTGGGGCAACAACGACAACTGGCGTTCGTGTGCGCGCTCGCGCACGAACCCGACCTCGTCGTGCTCGACGAACCGACCTCCGGCGTCGACCCGCTGGCCCGCGCCCACCTGTGGGAGCGCATCCACGACACCGCCGAGCAAGGTGCCGGCGTGCTGGTGACCACGCACTACATGCAAGAGGCGCAGCAGTGCGATCGACTGGTGCTGATGAGCGGCGGACACATCGCGGCGCGCGGCAGACTCGACGAGGTGTTACGCGGCGTGCAGGCGATCGAGATCGACAGCAGCGACTGGCGAACCACGTTCGAGGTGCTGGCGGCTGCGCAGATCCCGATCATGCTCACCGGGCAACGGGTCAGGGCGGTCGGTGTCGAGCCGAGCCGAGTCAACGACGCGCTCCGCGCGGCCCACGTCGCCGCTCATGTAGACGTGGTCGCCGGCACGCTGGAAGAGGCGATGCTGCTGATCGAACAGTCGCGATGAACAAACCGCGGGGCCGACGCCCGGGGCCGGGCACCACGAAACCGGCGATCCTGGCGGCGACGCGCGAGGTCGTTGCGGAGGTCGGTGTGGAGCGCGCCTCGATGCGCGAGATCGCGACGCGCGCCGATGTCGATCCCGCCGCGATCTATCGCTTCTTCGACGGCAAGGACGACCTGGTCGCCGCCGCACTCCGGCCGCCCGACATCGCTGCCGACGTGGCTGCGGGGATTACCGACTCCGACGAGCCCGGTCGGGCCATGGTGGCCGGTGTGCTCGGTGCGTGGGATCACCCAGAGGTTCGTCAGCATCTCACCGCACTGGTGCGAGCAGCATTGACCAACGAGCTCGCCGCCGAGATGTTGCGCGAAGTGTTCACCACCCGCATCGTCGGCGCTGTCGAGCGGGCGGCGCAGCCCGACGACGCCGCGCTCCGGGCATCGCTCGCAGCGTCGCAGGTGATCGGCCTCGCGCTGCTACGCGAGATCTTGGCGATCGAGCCGCTGGCCGACGTGTCGACCGAGCGGCTCGTCGAGATCGTCGGCCCGACCATCGAGCGGTACCTGCGCGGCGAGCTCGAACCGTGAACGCACGCAACACGAGTTCACCGGATCACGGCGGTGAGGTCGACGACCAAGTCGATCGAGCGCTGCGTGAATACACAGATCGAGCCATCGTCCGACAGTTCGATCGTCGCGTTGTTGGCAATGGTCCGTCCCGCGCGGTGGTTGATGTTTGATGCTTCGGGCCGAGTCTCGTCGCACGGATAGGCGACCACATACCCCTGCTCAGCCGGGTTGACCGCCGCGATGCTGAAGACGCCCGCGGAGGCGCCGGGGCCCACGCCAGCGCGCCCGGTCACCTGGATCTCGGTGACTTGGCCTGCGGCGCGTCGGCCGATGCCTTGAGCGAGCCCGTCGACCGTCAACCGATCCGGGCGCGTCTCCACGAGGCGCGCCGGCACGTTCGTGGTGACGATAGAACCGTTTGGCGTGTACGCCGTGACGTCCACCACAAGGTCGAGAGCGCGATGGGAGTACACGCAAATCGCACCGCCGTCACCGATTTCGATCGTGGCCCCGCCAGCGATGGTCTCACCGGCCGCGTAGTTCAGCATCGATGCCTCCGGCCGACTCTCGCCGCACGGATAGGCCGCAAGAAAGCCGTTGCGCTCAGGGTTGATGGCGATCGTGTTGACCGTGACTGCCGTGGCGTCGAGAGGAACGCCGTTGCGCCCGGCGACCGGCACCACTGTCTCCTGTCCAGCCGCACGTCGTCCGACACCGGAGAACGAACCATCGGTGGTGGGTTGTCCAGCGCGCGTTTCGATGAACCTCGCCGGGTTGATCGGATCGAGCGTCGAGCCGTTGGGCACGGCGCCCATCACATCGACGATGAGGTCGGTGTCACGGTGGGTGTACACGCACACCGTGCCGCTCACCGAGAGCGCGACCGTCGCTGCGTTGGCGATCGTTTGGCCGGCCTGGTGGTTGATCGTGGACGCTGCGGGTCGCGGTTGGTCGCACGGATAGGCGACGGCGAACCCCTGGTCGGATGGCGCAACG
>JBCCVW010000039.1:0-28399 GCA_039194665.1 Actinomycetota bacterium | reverse complement strand
TGATGGCGCGAACTTCAAAGCTCACGCCGACGCCGTTTTGAATGTCTCGCCAGGTGTAACTGTTGCTCACACCCTGAGGCGTGACATCGACCCACTCGGAACCAAGACTTGAGCGCACCTGATAGGCGCTGATGGTGTCCCCGCCGTCGTACGGTGCGTTCCAAGTGACTTGGACTTGGCGGTCGCCGCGAACGGCGCTCGGCTGACCTGGGGCGTCGGGCAGGGTCAGCGGGTGCTCCGCATCGGACACAGTCGACCACTCCGACCAGCCGTCGTTGTCGTCGGCGGAGTTCTGGGCACGGACCTGGAAGTTGTAGTCGGTCCCGTTCTGGAGTCCCGTCCAGGTATAGCTCTCGGTGACGCCGAGCTCAGGCGACAGCTCCTCCAGCCCACCGCCGATGCGCAACTGGTAGTTCTTGATCGGCGTGCCCTGGTTGAGCGGCGGCGTCCAGGTGACGGTGAGTTGCGTGTTTCCGAACTCGACCGATGGTGCACCCGGCTGTTCCGGTGTCACATCGGGAATGCCACATGCGCGCCCACCGGTTTCGGAGAAGTCGCCTTGGCCAGCCTCGTTCACGGCGGCCACTCGGAAGCAGTACTCGTCGCCATTGGTGAGCCCTTCCCACCGATGACTCAACTGCTGTGTCGCGAAGTCGATGGAGTCGGCCGCCCCACCCTGAGAGGTGTACTCCAGCACGTACCCGGTGACCGCCGCTTGGCCCGCCTGCTGACTCGGTTGGCTCCACTCCACGAGGAGATACCCGTTGCCCTCTTCGGCAACGGTGGGCGGTTGGGGCGCGTCGGGCCTGCCGATCACTTCCACGGTCACCTGTCCCACGGACTCGCCCTCGATAGAGCGGCGGCCGTCTTGGACGGTGTAGGTGAACGTTGTGGTGCCGAAGAAGTCGGTGTCGGGCACGAACGTGGCCGTGTTTCCGTCTTGGCTCGTCGTGCCCCCGTCGGCGACACCCACCTGAGTAACGAGGAGGCCGTCGCCGACCTGCGCAGCCGGGCTGTTGTCGACGTCGTTCGCGAGCAGATCGATCGGCCCGGCAGTTTCACCCTGTAGTACGCGAGCCGTGTCCTCGGTCAGCGTCGGCGGCGAGTACGAGGGCACCAGGACATTGATCGAGACCGTGTTCGAGACGGTGAACTCGCCGTCGACGACCGTGTATTCGAAGCTGTCCGACGAATCGCCAGCGGTGATTTCGGTGCTGATCGTCACCACCCCGGAACTGTCGGGTCCTTGGAGCGACACGTTGCCGTTCGCTGGACTCGAGACGCTGATCTCATGCTGGTCGGCGCCGTCGGGATCAGGGTCGGTGATGAGTTCTGTCAACCGCACCGGGGTCGGAGTTCCGGCCTCGGCGTCGATCGACAGCGGCGCCAGCTCGGGCGGGCGGTTCTCGGGTGGCAGCACGGTGATCGACACCCCACCGGACACGGTGTGTCCCTGGAGGTCGTCGACGGTGAAGTCGAAGCTTGCGGCTCCCTCAAAGTCGGTGTCCGGCAGGAACTCGACCTCCAGGAAGTCGTCGGCGGGCTGTCCAACGACGGTCACCGATCCACCAGCGCGTTGTTGGCCAAGCGTGATCACGAGCGGGTCGTCATCGGGATCCGACGCATAGTCGTGCAGGCTGACAAGCAACGGCGTGTTGTACTCGGTCTCGAGCACGACCGACTCGACGACCGGGGCTTCGTTCTCGGTGACGAGCACGGTGATGAACGCCACTTCTGACCGCAGACCCTGAGGGTCTTCGACGCGGTACCTCAGATCCGAGGTCGTATCAGGAACAGTGAGCTCAACCCGGCCATCAGGACCGACCACCAGCAGGTCGTCCTCGGGAATCACGATGAGATCGGCGGCATCACCGTCGGGGTCGGAGTCGTTCTCGCGCGGATCGAATGTGACGACGTCGCCTGCACGGGCCGGTCCAACGGTGTCGTCGGCAGCGACCGGAGGCAGCGGCTCAGGTTCGCCGACCAGCGAGAGCAGAATCTGTGCCGATGCCGTGCCGCCGTTGCCGTCGGCGATGTGATACGTGAAACTCACGTCGCGGTTCTCGCCGTCAGCTGGCGGGATGAACTCGACACTTCCACCGCCGCCGACCACCAATGCTTCCCCGACAGCGGGAATCGTGACCTCGGTGACCGTAAGCGGATCGTCGTCGGGATCGCTGTCGTTGGCGAGGACGTTCAACACCACCGGCTCGCCGCCGATCTGGATGGGGGGAAATTCAGTGTCGTCGATGGCGGTAGGCGGACGATTCTCAGTCTGCTCTGGCATCACGCCGACAAAAACTTCACCGAGCGCACGGCCCGGGCCACGTTGATCGGCCGGAATCGCCGACTCGGGCGGAGCGGCGTAGCCATCAACGAGCGTGTAGAGGAACGTGTCGGTGCCTGCGAAGCCCGACTCAGGCTCGTATTGAATCGTGCCGTCCTCAAGGATCTCGACGGTTCCGTGGCGCGGCTGTTGCGCAATCGACTCGATCGTGATCGGATCGCCGTCAGGGTCGACGTCGTTGTTCAGGACCGGGATCACGACTGGTGCACCCGCCGGCGTGCGAGCCACATCAGGCCCGGCGATCGGCGCTCGATTCGGCAGGTTCGGATCGACGATGCGGACCGTCACCACCGCCGAGTCCCGATTGCCGCCCGGATCCTCGATGTCGTACGAGAAATCGAAGCCGAACAGCTGATCCTCGTTCACCGTGAGCAACACCGTCTGCTGATCGGGCGATAGTCGCAGAAGGCCCTCAGGTATGTCGGGGAGCGGGCCAACGACGCGCAGGAACCGACCCTCGGGGTCGTAGTCGTTTCGCAGCACTCGCAACGTGGAGGTCTGTCCGGCACGAACATCGACCGAGTCAGCGGTGGCTACTGGCGGATAGTCGACAGGGTCGCGATCGAGCACGGACACAATGACAGTGCCGCGCACCGGAGGCGCCACGCCGTCGGAAATCCAATAGCGGAACGACTCACGAGGCTCCGCCGTCGGTGTTGCCAACACGTTGAATCCCACACCCGGGACCTCAGCAATCTCGAGGCCCTCGGTCCCGAACCACTCGACGATCCCGACGACGTCGCCGTCGGGATCACCGTCGTTGTCGAGCACGCGCACGAGGCGGCTCTCGCCGCGCGCCAGCGCAACTTCATCAAGGACGGCGACCGGCGGACGGTTCTCCTCCACCTCCTCGGCATCCACCCGTATCTGGGCCTGGTCGACCTCGGGGCCATCGGACACGGCGTAGGTGAATCGGTGCGAACCGGGGGTCTCGGGACGGAACAGGAACCGTCCATCGGAAGTGAGCTGTGCCGTGGTCACAGGCGAGTCGAGAGGCTGCAGGCTCTGCACACTGAGCGGATCGCCGTCGGGATCCATATCGTTGGCCAACACGTCGATGATGACGGGCTGGCCCACCGCAGTTCTGCCGATGTCGTTGCGCGCTTGTGGCGGTTGGTTCGTGTCAGCGCCACGGACACGCACGCGGATGGTTCCGGTGGCCTCGGCTCCGAAATCGTCGGCGACGACGTAACTCAACGCAATCGTGCCCTCGGTGCTCGTCACGTCCGGGGCGTACGACACCTCACCATCGGGCCCAAAGTTCACGGCGCCTTCGAGATCGTCAACAGCGAGCAGTACGAGCACGTCGCCATCAGGGTCGGTGTCGTTAGACAGCACGTTGAGCGCGACACTGCGTCCCGCGCGCACGGTCGCGTTGTCGTCGGTCGTGACCGGCGGCCGATTGGTCGACTCGTCGGGCGGATTGACGGTCAGTTCGACGTTGGCCTCGTCGCGTCCTTGACGACCGTCGTGTACGACGTAGCCGAAGCGGATGTTGCCCACGAAGTCCTCGGGCGGAACCACCTGAATCGCGGCTCCGTCAGCGGTGATCGACACCTGTGCGCCGGAGGCGACCACGCCGTCAGCATCAACACCTCTCAGTTGGTCGACGCTGAGTGGGTCGTTGTCCTCATCGAAGTCGTTCTCCAGCACCGGGATCACGACCGCTCTGCCACGGCGCGTGAAGGCTTCGTCGTCCTCGGCCACGGGCGGGGTGTTGCGATCGTCCTCGTCGAGTTCGTCGACCTGGTCGGTCAGTTCGTCTGCATCGGCGCTCTCGACGAGCTCTTCCTCGCCTCCATCGGCATCTTCGAGCTCTTCGTCGACTTCATTCAGATTGAGCGCCGCCGACCAATCAGAGACCTGCTCGACCTCCAGGTCGTCCTCGCGCACGAACCAGATCGCACCCTGTTGCACGTCGTTCACCCACACCCAATCGTTCACCAAGGTGAGCTTGATGTCCGGACCTGCGCCCTGCAGGGGGGTGGAACGGCCGCAGTAGTGGAAGACCGGGCTCGGGTCGAACGTCACGCTGTACACGCAACCGTTGTGCCAGATCGGCGCGATCGGTGACGCACCAATGGCGTCGACGATCACCGTGTGGTCGCCCGTCTGCAGATCGACCCTGATCACCGCTCCCTCCGCAGTGATACCAACGAGACCGGTGTCGTCCGTCGAAGACTGCTGGAGCAACACGATCTGTTCTGACGGAGCAAGAACCTCGATGTCTCCATCGCGAGCTGTGAGCAGGCGACCATCGTCGAAGAGGAACGCAGCGACGTCGTCAGCAAATGTCGCGTCCGTCACAATCGCATCGCCCCAGTCCTCGACCTCTATGACGATCGGCTCAATCCCAGGCTCCACGAGGTAGACCTGCTGCAGCGCAGGATCCGTGGCGGCAACGAGTCCTTGACGGCCGACGGCGTAGACCATGCCCGGTGACGACTGAAGCGTTGCCGCCACATCGTCCAGGTTCTGAACCGTGCCGAACCCCTCACGGCTGAGGCGCCACAACCGGCCGCTCTGCGGCTCGGCCAAGATCACTGCGCCCGGCGCCGCGCGCACTTCGGTTGTCGCTCCAATTGCGACGGGCGCTCCGGGCTCAGCGAGGGCCGTATCGATCAGTACGGCCTGACCGGTACCAACGTCGTTGACGACGACGACCGACTCCGACTGGTCGACATCGAACGTGCCGGAGAACGGCCCGGCGGTCGAGTCCACCTCGCCGACGACCCGGTTGACGTGTCCGATCGACGCCTCAGACCGATTGAGCAACCAGGCACCGCCGTCGTTCGAGCTCGACTCCGAGCCGGCGCGACCTTCGGCAACCACTGCGGCGAAGACCACACCGCAGACCGCGCCAAACGTTAGAAAGGCGGCGAGCGCGCCGCGCCAACGCCTCACCGGGCGACCGAACTCTCACTCATGAGTCCGGCCAAAGGTCCCCGCGCACGCACACCAATGTGCGCCACACCGCGCCGATTCAACATAGGGATTGCTCCCTAGTTAGGTTTCGCTGCTGCGACTGGTAGCCCGCCATACGCGCAATAATTCCCGTCCAATGTCTCCGCCAGTGCCGAAAATAGCCGGCTACACGATCAACTCCCTCATCGACACGGGAGGCTTCAGTCGCGTCTATACCGCCACACAGCACGGGCTGGACCGGGCCGTTGCGGTGAAAGTTCTCAATTCGACGTTCGAAGATGCACGTCAGCAAGCGACGTTCGAACGCGAATGCAAGCTGATGGGGCAACTGTCGGCCCACCCCAACATCGTGACCGTGTTCGCCTCGGGAATGGCCGACGACGGCCGTCCGGCGATCATCATGGAGCTGTATACGGGCACATTTCGCTCGGACGAGACGCTCGACATCGCGACAGTCGTCGACGTCGGCGCCAAGGTGGCCGACGCCCTGCAATTGATCCACGAGCAACGGATCGTTCATCGCGACATCAAGCCGCACAACATTTTCATCTCTCAGCACGGCGAGCCTGCCATTGGCGACTTTGGCATCTCGTCGTTGAGCACCGAACGGACCCACACCGGAACGGCCGGATTCAGTATCAACTATGCGCCACCCGAGGTGTTCGAGGACGGCAACGCTGGCGCCGCGAGCGACATCTACTCCCTCGGCGCCACGTTGTACCAGTTGGCGAGCGGTGAGGTTCCCTTCCCGCACACCGGCGACCCCGCAGACCAGATGCGCTCGACGGTGCACAAGATCATCAGTGCGCCGCCACCGCACCTGCGCCGCTCGGACGACACAGACGGCCTGGACCGACTGCTGCGTCGCTGTATGGCCAAAGACGTCGCTGACCGTCCAGCATCGGCTGCTGACGTGGCCGCAGAGTTGCGTCGTATCCAGACCGACGTCGGGAGGCCACGGCCCCGACCATCCTCCGCTCCCGCTACACCACAGACACGACCACAAGAGGCGACGACGGACAAGACCATCGCTCGCCGAGCGTCGTCGAGTGAAAGCGTCGCCGCCATCCGTGACCGCGATGCGTCGCACGTTGCAGAGCCCTCGGATCCGCCTGCCGCGAAACCAGCGAGTCGACGAGCGTTCATCGTCGGCGGAGCGATTGCAGCGGCGGTCCTTGCAACCAGCGCCGTCGTCATCGCGCTCGGCTTCGGGAGCGGTGACGAGAACACCGCGGCCCAGACAACCGCGGTACAGAACGAGGCCGTCGAGCGCGACTTCGTGGTGTTGCAGCCACCAGCGAACCTCGTGGTGGAACAGGAGCAATCTGGCGCATACCGGATCTCGTGGGACTCGGCAGGCGACGACCTCAAGTACCAGGTGCACCTCGTTGGGTCGAACGAGAACCGATTCACCGACGACACGTCCTACAGCTGGACGCAGGCGGGCGAATCGAGCTCTTGCTTCGAGGTCCGCACGGTCAACGCAGAGGAAACGCGAGTCTCCCAGGGCGCGGCAGGGCCGGAGTGCGCGTAGCGCACCACGGCGGTCACGCACGCAACGACGACCCAGTCCGACAGCGGGCATTACCTCGGTCGCTCCGCCGCTGATCGAGGAGGAGGTTCGTCGAGTCGCGCCCACGCGAGGTCGTCGATAGTGATCAAGCTGTGGGAGACCGCAGTGCGAACAACGCTCTCGAGGGGGTCACTGCGAATGAGCCGGGCGTGACGCATCTTGCGACGGATGCTTTGGACGGTGTTGTCGAGGGTCTTCGGCGAGACTCCCCACGCGGCCGCTACTTCTGCGTACGTCGGAAGTGCGCCGTTCGAGCCATCCAGAATCGGCTGCGCAAACGACACCATGAAGTCGATCTCCCGAGGCGTCAAGACCGCGTGGAAGTCGGTCGTGGCGCCTTGGGGATCACCTGACGACTGCTCGTCGTCGAAGTCCGAGGCCAGCAACTCGTAGGTGAGTTCGTAGCGGCTCGGTCCGACCGAGATACGCAGTCGACCGCTCGAGGTCAATCGGTGAGCTGCGCCCGGAGCGAGGTCGCTGCGCGTGCCGTCCGCCGCCACAACAGTGATGAAGAGTCGTGACCCGAGGTTGTGCAGCCACCACGCGCCGGCTCTCTGCTCGAACGCGCCAACCTGGCGGTGGAGGTGGCGGTTCGAGTCGAGTTCAATGTCGCCCGCGCGCCCAAACGTCAAGCGATCGTCGACCTCGATACGCGAGTCGATGAACGTGACGGCAAGGCTGCCCAACTCGATCACCATTCACGAACGCACTGGCTGCGCCGGCGCGCAGTGGCGCCGAAGTGCGATCGTTCAACCCAAGTGCAGGCGCGTCGATGCGCGTGCAACGTTGAGCGCTTCTTTGTCATCGTCCGCCCTATCGTTCCCGTGGAAGCGAATCGTATGCGGGCGCACCACACACATCGATCAGTCCGAACAAGTCCGGAAATCCAGACGAGTCTCGAACTCCAACGCCGACCACATCGCGCCCAAATTCCCTGAGTCGAACCTCTAGTCGAGTTCGAAATCGCGCGGTGTGTCCGCGCGACTTCACTCGTGTCAGCACCCGATGAGTTCACCGATCTCCCAACGCTGCTCCCGACCGCCGGGCTCGCGGAAAAACAACTTCGTGAACACGTCCACCGGTCGCGCATCACCACAACCGATGCGCGTTGGTTCCGACAGCTCGACCGTTACGCCGTCCACGCACTCATGGTCGATCGAGCCGTCCGGCAGGAACGAGCCGTTGAACGTGACGCAATACCGACCGATGCCGCGCGCAGTGTCGGGGCCCCACTGCGTCCACGTGACACGCGTCAAGAACTGCGACGCAGTGCAGTTGACTCCCATGAAACTCGGCCGCTCTTCCCACATCCTGCTGCAGATCGTCGGGGCGAGAAGTGGTGGCGCCGCCGCCGCGTCGAGCCGCGTGTCGAGCAGCCGCTTGCCGGTCGCCCGCAGATGAGGAGCCAGCTCGGCGATCGTGGTCCCGTCAATCACGATGTCGGTGCGTAGACCGCTCGCTCCGGGCTTCGATTGGACATAGATCGCGCCCGTCGAGTCGGTACGCATCATCACGAGGTTGGCGATGGAGTTGGTTCCATCGCTGTTCAACGTGGACGTGCCGTCGTAGCCGCCCGAGTTGGTGTATGCCGCCACCCAACCCCGGCCGCTCGGGTTCGTCGACACGACGGTGCCGATGAACACCGAGTTCGGCTCTCCCACGACGAATCGGCGTTGCACCCCAGGCTCCAGCGGACCGCCGTTCGTCCGCGTGTCGGCGACGCGTCCGAACGGTGCTGCGTCAGACTCGATCAGTCCGAGCAGGTCGACGATCACACCGCCGGCTGCACGCTGACTGCGCACGCAGATATCACCGTTCTCGTCCACCTTGACAAGGTTGAGAACGGCCTGAGCTCCTCCGTCGCCTTTCGTATTGATCGACGACGTGCCCTGGTACCCCTCGCTGCACGGAAACGTGGCATGGAATCCAGGACCTCGATTGCGATCGATCGTCAGATTGATCAAGGCGAAGTCGCTGGCGTACTGCCGGCCGACGGCGACCGTCGTGGTCGAGCCGGGACCGATGACCTCTCCGGTGCGGCGGGTGTCCTTGATGCGACGCGGCGACGAGAGAATCGTAGTTGCCGGGTTCTTCGTCAGTTCCGCAACGGAGTCGATCACAACATGCCGGGAGCTCGCCCCTCCGACGAACACTCCGATCTCGCCATCCGCACCAGGATCGGCGACGAACGCGTTCGGTAGCACGTCGTTGCCGCCCGTGTTCACGGTTGATGTCCCGTCGTACTCGTCGCCGAAGATCGACACGAATCCGCGAGCGGCCGAGGTGTTGATCGCCGTCACGTTCCCGATCAGGTAGCTACCCGAAGAAACGTCCGCGTCGACCTGGAACTCCGCCCCCGGCGGACGTGGCGGCTCTTCGGCGGCTACGGCATCGATACCAACGACGATGCCGATGACAGAAAGGAGCACGGCGGGTGAGCTTCGTTGCAGTCGACAGCGCATCAGTCTGCGTACTCCGTTTGGGCACTCCCATGCACCACGGCACGAGTCCGCTCAGGATTGACGCTGTCGGCGCGCCGTTCATCCACGAACACCACACCCGAGACGCAATGAACCCGCACCTCTACAACGGGCCCGAGTCCTCCGAAGTCGGCGACTTCGAACGCCCACTTAGATGGGTCGAAGTCGCCCCACCCGCCATGAAAGCTCTGCGTCATCAACCAGTCGCCGACGACCTCATCGCCGCCGATCACGCGTCGAGACGTGGAAAACGACGGGTCGGTTGCAACTTCATCGTCGCGACACTGCAGCTCCCAGCGGTTGACCTCGTCGAGCACGAGGTCCGAGAAGCTGATCATGCGATGGACTACCTGGCGTTCATCAACTTGGGCCTTGGTGTAGTAGCGATCGTCGTGGTTGTGATTGACCAGCACAGCGACGACATCGATCACCACGTGAACGGACCCGTTGGCGTTGTACACGCTGAACTGACCCGCTGACGACAGGCTCGTGGTCACCGCGTTCGGCACGGGCGGCTGACCGGGGCCGGGGTTGAGGCTTGACGCGTTGGGCAACGCCGCATCGGACGGGAACACCCTGAGGTTGGTCTGCTGCGTGGCACCCACCGCCGTCACGTTCAGGACGAGTCCGACGACATCGTTGCGCAGGTTGCACTCGCCCGTCCGGCCTCGGCCGGTCACCCGCGTCACATCACCCGCCCGGAGAGGCTCGGCACGGCGACCGACGTTGCTACTCGCCCGAGTGTCGGTGATGCGACACGGCGAGATCGTCACCGTCGACGGCCGCGAGCCGGATCCGAGCTCAGCCCCTGCGATCCCGTGAAGGTTTGTGCCAACCAGCGCGCCGGCCAGCAACAAGCCGATCGCCGCGAGAGAACCTTGTACCCGACCCATAGATGCCCGCTCCTTCGTTTCGTCCCGTACCGACTCAATGCGCCATGGCCGGTAGTGAGCGCCGAGAACGTAACCCGTGCGAGTGGACTGATTCGAGGAAGACGATCAACCTCGAACAACCCCGGACGGATCGTCCCGCCTGCGCTTGGGAGACCTCGTGAGACGTGCCTACGTCGCACACTGATCCGCGTAGTCGAGCGCTGGAACGATGCGCAACCACTCTTCTTCGGTGATCGACTGCCCGATCGACGAGCAGATCCGTTCACGGGCGACCGCAGGGTCGAGGTCCCACGAGAACACCCGCTGGTCGGCGCCGGCGCCGACGAGTCGTAGATCGTCTGGGGGGAACACGACCGCGAAGACTCAAGCTTCGGGACGGGAATACGCCCCCAACACGCTGGGTGCAGTCAGGTCACTCGTGTCCCAGTGCCACACCGAGTCGTCGCCGATCGCTGCGGCCATCTGGGTCCCGTCAGAAACGGTCTCGTCGACGTTGCCGATTGCCACCACACGTCGCCGTCAGGGTGGAACGCAATGCCGTGGGCGATGTCGTCGCCGCTCTCGATCGCCGAGAGCAAGGTGGGCGTGCCTGGATCGGATACGTCCAACTCGATGCGCTGCGCAACGCTTGCAACGCTGACGCAGGCGCGGCATGATCGACCCCGCTCTCCAGGCCTGGACACGTTCGGACTCGTTCGGACTTGCTGTAACCCCTGGTCAAACAACCTCGGACGGTGCATTAGTAGGGCGGCGTACTTCACGATCCCGATGAAACCTGCCCGACCGCTCCTCCACCCTCTCGATCGAAACTTACCGACGACCCGACCACGGTGCGGGAGCGCCTGGTGACCATCGGCCCTCCCGCGGCTGCCGACCGCGAGAAGTACGCGGAGGCGCTGAGGTTTCTCAAGTCGCGGTCCGCTCTGAACTACGCAGGTCTCGCCGACAAGACAGGGCGACCTGTGTCGACAATTCACGGCTGGATCACCGGCAAGCACCTGCCGTACGCGCGGGACAACGCTGACTTCTCGCGTGTGCTCCAGTTGCTCGACGCGGTCGACGTCGACGGTTGGATGAACGTCCTCTACCAACTGCGCGACGGGGCAGAGGCTGGATCACATCGGGCGAACACCACGAATCCATACCTCGGCTTGGAATCATTCACCGAGGAAGACGCGGCGTTCTTCTGCGGCCGTAACGCCTTGACGCATCAACTGGTGTCACTGGTCGAGAACCGTTTGGCTGCGCCACGCCAGGAGAACCTCGTCGCCGCTCTTCCGCCGAACCCACTCGTGGTGACCGGAGCCTCGGGCGCAGGAAAGACATCGGTGCTCAGAGCTGGACTGCTGGCAGCACTGCGTTCGTCCACCGGTCTGCACTGCCCGCCTGGTTCCGGAGTTCCCGACCTTCGATACTCGACCCCGTCACACGACGTCAGACGCATCTTTGCTCCTGCCGACCAAACAACGGCGTGCTGTCGGGTCATCGTGATCGACCAGTTCGAAGAGCTCCTCGGCCCGGAGACCTCAGGCACGCTGAGCGACGTCGTGAGCCGTATCGGGCGAGCATGTGCCCACGCAGGGACCGCTGTGGTGATCGGCATGCGCGCCGATTTCTTCGATCGGGCCATCGAGGTACCGATCCTCCGAAACGCTTTGCAGGCCGGTCCGGTGATCGTGGAGGCCCCCACCACCGAGCAAGCCACCGAGTGCATCGTCGGTCCGGCACGCGGAACGGGGCTCGAGGTCGATACAGAGCTCACGGTACGGCTCATCGACGAGTTCAGTCGGCACGCGAACGCTCAGGGGGCGACCGAAGCACTGCCCCTGCTTTCGCACGTCCTGTATGAGCTCGCTGACTCTGCAGACGACCGCAGGCTCACAGTGCAGCGCTACCACGACATCGGCGGGCTCGAACGAGCACTGGAGCGCAGCGCGGAACGTGTGTATGGCGAGCTCTCACTGAAGGGTCGAGACACATGTCGACGCCTGTTCGAACAGCTCGTACGGCTTGGCGAGAACTCGTTGCCGACTCGGCGTATCTGCCGGCTCGCCGACGTCCTCGACGCCAGCGCCACTCACGTCGACCAGCGGTCTGGTCCCAGTAGTTGGCCCGAGCTCGACCAGGTGATCGACGCGTTCGTCGCCAAACGCCTGCTCACGCTCGACGTCGACACGATCACGATCAGCCACGAGGCACTGCTCGCGGCGTGGCCGCGACTCGCCGAATGGGTCGAGGAGTTGCGCCACCAATTGAGCGTGCTCCGGCGCATCGCCGTGATGGCCGGCACATGGATGGAGCTCGACCGCAACCCCGATGCCTTGTTGATGGGCACGCTGCTCGACGACGCCGACGGCCTGATCATGACTCCCGGCGCGCCTCGGCTATCGGAGGACGAGCTCGCCTTCGTCGATGCCAGCCGCGCCGCACACGCCGAGCGGCGACGCCGCGATGAAGAAGTGCTGTCACGCCAGTTGGCGATGCAGTCGACCATGTTGCACGACGTCGACGCGCCGCTCGCCGCACAGATCGCCGTGATCGCCCACCAGCAGGCGCCGACGGTCACCACCCGCTCGGCGTTGATCGCTGCAACGTCGCCGCTCCCCGGCGCCCGGTACCTCGGCGACCCCGGACCTACAGAGGTGGCCGTCGCCGGCAAGGCGCCGGTCGCCGCGGTCACCAACGCAGCTCGCGGCACCGTCACCGTCATGCGCATCGACGCTGACGATCGCGCACGCTTGTCGCGTACGATCGAGCTGGCGGTCACGTCACCGAATGCCGACGCGTATGCCGTTGCACTCTCCCCCGATGGAACGATGCTCGCGGTCGGCGGCACCGATCGGCAGTTGACGCTCGTCGATCTCAGCCATCCCGATCTCGAGGCTCTCGCAGCCGATCGCGTCCTGACCGGCAACGCCGTGATCCCTGCACCGCATCTCACGCACCCGGCGGTCACCTTTCTCGCCGACGAGCGGACACACTTCACCGGAGCTGTGCACTCACTGGCCTTTGACGGCGACGGCGCGGCGCTCTTTGCCGCCGGCGCGGCCAATGGTGTCGCCCGCTGGTCCATCGGCCGATCTGACACTGCGGCCCCCGAGGGGATCTCAGCGCGACTCGACGTGGTGTTCGGCCGCAAAGGAACGGTTCATGGCGTGTCGGTCGGCCCCCACCTCGTGGCCACCGCCCACCTCGATGGCTCCGTCGCGCTCTTCGCCGCCGATACCGGGACGGAGCTGTGGCGCGATGACGGATCGTCGGCGGTCGGGGTTGGCGCCGTGTGCCTCTCGCCGACTGAACGGGTACTCCTCGCGGGGAATCGCAACGGCGACATCCGAGCATGGCGCCTCGACCACGACGACGGCCTCATCGTGACCGAACTCGACAACACCGGGCCGACATTCTCGAGTTGGGTCAACCGGATCTCCGTATCGCCGTCGGGGCACTATGCAGTCGCCGCAAGCTCCGACGGCAGGGCGGTGATACGGGCGACGCAAACCGGCGAACAGGTCGGTGGCGACTTGATCCATCCCACCGTAGTGACCAGTGCGGTGTTCCTCGACGACAGCACACTGGCCACCACCAGCGAAGATGGCACGCTGCGCACGTGGCGCATCTCCGACCCACCGTCCGATGCCACCATTTGGGCCAACGCGATCGATGCCACGGGACGGTCGCTGGCGACCGCCTCGGGCGACGAGGTGGTGGTGCACCACGACGATGATGCGAACGTGTTGCACGCACCGGGAACGCTGACGCTCTCCGGTGCGGCGGCGATGTCCGAAGATGGCGCCCTGCTGATCGCTGGCACTCGCCAAGGCGTTGTGTTGGTGAGCGAGCGATCCGCGCAGACGGAGACTGGGGAATGGTCTTCGTGGCACGAGCTCGTTGGTATGCATGAACTGATCGAGTACACGGCGATGTCGGGCGACGGCCGCGTGCTCGGCGCCGTCGACCGCAACGGCGTGATGCAACTGTGGGTCCGACGACCCGACGGCGTCATCGAGTCGGCCGGCGGCGACGAGGTCCACCCGCCAGCGGTAGGGCTCGACATCTCTGGCGACGGATCGTTGGTTGCAGTGTCGAGCGAGAGCGGCCACGTGACCCTGTACGACGTTGGGTCGGCCAAGACCAACCCGTGGCAGCCCAAACAGGTCGCGGCGTTCGCCACGGGTGAAAGCTTCGCTCTCTGCGTGGTTTTTCATCCGTCGCAACCGATCCTCGCCATCGGCAATGCCGATCGTTCGGTGTCGTTGTGGTCGATCGAGCTCGCAGACGAGCCGTCGTTGATCGCTCGCCTGACGGGGCCTGGCGGTCACCCGATGGCAATCACGTGGGACCGGTCCGGCCAACGGCTGGCCGCGGGCACGACCGACGGCGTGGCGTGGGTGTGGGACGTGCGCGACGCGCGTGCGCCGATCGAGTTCGCGCGCATCACCGCCGGGTCGCCGGTGTATGCGATGTCGCTGTCGCCCGACGGATCGAGGCTGTATGGCGCCGGACCCGCCGGGCGCACACACACGTGGATCCTCGACGAGTCGACCGCTGTGGCCGTCCTCGAGCAGTCGGCCGGTGATCCCATCACCCCCGGCGAGTGGGACACCTACGTCCCGACCATCCCGTATCCGACGCTCTGAGCCAGCGCGCCCGCTACGGCAGGGTGTAGAACAACTCGGCCGCGCAAATGGACAGCAACGTGGTGGGTGAAGCCTTGAACTCGAAGAACACCGTGGTGCTCGGTCCCACCAGGGTGGGTGGCAGCGAGGTCTCCAGGACCGGAGCGTCGAAAAGGTCGAAGCCGGACGAACTGACGGAACCGATCTCTGCGTACTTCGAATCGGATCCAAGCACCGTCAACGCCAGCTCGGCATCCAGCCCTGCACTGAAGTCGAACATGCGTGCCGACATCCCCGTGATCGTTGCCCCAACCGGGACCGGAACACTCCCGACCATGCCGTCGTTATTCGAGCCGTTGGACGCGCACGAACGGAGATGCTGCGCGGTGCCACCGGACGCCGCGGCGAACGCAGCACCCGAAATCCCAACTCGCTGCGGCGTGGGCGCCACGAGATCATCAACTTCGCTCCTGGTGTACGTGTTGTCCAGACGCTGGTCGAGCTCGAGCAACGACGACTTGGTGTAGAAGCCGACCACGTCGAAGATCACATCGACCGACCCTCTGAAGTTGAACACCTTCACGGTGCCCGTCGGCGACAGTTGCACGTCGACTTTGTTCGGAGCGGGAGGAGTTCCGGGCGCAAGGTTCAGATTCGACAGCAGCGGCGGTTCGCTGAGATTGCCGGGGTAGATCCGTACGTTCGACCTCGCCGTCGCCCCAACCGCAGTGACGTTGAAGGCCACGCCAACTGCATCGGCCGGGATCGCCAGCGCACCGGTGCATTGCCCATTCGACCCGTGGACGGCGATCTCATACACGTCGCCCTCACCGAGCGGTGCGGTGCGCGGTCCGACGTTGTCGGTACCGGCGCGCGTGTCGACGAGCCGACATCCGGGCGTCGGCACAAACGTTGCGTCGTCATCGCCCGGCGCCGCGCCCACCGTCCACGCCTGCGTGACGATCACCGTCGCCGCCACTCCCAGGAGTAGGCCCGTCGCCAACCACACCACGGTCTGCAACCTCACCATCACCGACATCGCATGCTCCCTCCAGTCGCCGCACGCGGACTGCGCACGCTGGGATCAGCGTGGCATAGGTGCCGCGTCGACCGGTGAGCAAACGGTGGCGAGCGTGTTCCCCCACCACAGATCGACATCCCTGCGCACAGAGCGGCACGGCGTCCTCTGCCAGGCTGGCGCGCATGGGGACCACTAGGGCGTACTACATCACCATCAGCCTGCCCCCGGGAACTGGCGTCACTGAACGGATGGTCGTGACCGCCGTGCGTATCGAGTACACGACGCCCTAGCGGTCCGGCGGGCGTACGCTGCGGCGCATGTCCATCCCCGACACGCCCGGCGAGATCGATGGATTCCAAGCGATCGGGTTCTTCGCCGCCGATCACGCCGCCGCCGAAAACGGGAAGGTGTACGCCAACGGGGCCTATTGGACGGTACTGCGCTTCCGCGAGTTCCCCGCCGTGCATCCAGGGATGAGCTTGGTTGCGGTACTGCAGCAACCGTTCCACGCGTCACATGCCGACCACACCTTCGAGATGACGCTGCACGACTCCGACGGCAACCAACATCCCGGTGTGCGCGTGCAGGGCCAGTTCCGAGCCACACCGGGACCGGACGCCAACTACGGCGACCCCGGCGTGTTGCCCTTCGCCGTGCGGCTTAACGGGATTCGGTTTGAGAAGCCCGACACGTACCGCTTCGCCTTTGCCGTCGACGGCACCGAACTCGCCCGCTACATGTTCCGGGTGACCCAAGCCGCAGGCGGTTCCACGCCCCAGCGTTGAGGCACCGCGCATAGGGCCGCGCCAGCAGCGCGAGGCTGGAGGGATGGGGAACTCAGCAACCGCGCACCACCGCATCTACATGGGCATCATCGTCGCCCTCGTCACGGCGTTGATCGCCACACTCTTCGGTATCGCACCGTGGCAGGCCACGGCCGCGCCGGGCGACGACGACACCACATTCGTGCCAACCCCGGGCTGCCGGGCCTTCGACTACCGCCCCGCTCCCGATCAGGTGGGACCGCGCCCGACGCCACTCGGCGCAGGCGAAACGCACACCCAGCAGATCACCGGCGACGTCGGCAACTGCACCGGACCGTTGGCCATCCCGGCGGATGCCAAAGCGGTGGCGATGAACGTGACTGCCGTCGGCGCGACCGCACAGACCAACCTGCGTCTCTACCCTGCCGACCTCACCGAGGTACCGCTCCTTTCGAACCTCAACGTGTCGGCCGGGCAGGCGCCGGCGCCCAACAAGGTCGACGTGCGCCTCTCCCCCGGCGGAGCGATCAAGATCTTCAACTTCAAGGGCAGCGTGTCGGTCGTGGGCGACATCGTCGGCTACTACACCAGCGACTCGCTCAGCGAGATCGACGATCGACTCACGGCGCTCGAAGCGCCGACGAGCGAGGTACTCACGATTCCATCGGCCGCGTTCGACCCGACGACAAGCACGACCGCTTACGTCCGAACTGGCGCCGCCATCCGACCGACGGTGGCTGCTTCGGGCTTCCTCGCCCCGGTGACACTGCCCGACGGTGCCACGGTCACGAAGGTCACGATGGTGTTCGGCGACAACAGTGTGGGCACCATCGGGGTCTCCCTCACTCGGGCGAGACTCATCGACAGTGTGAGTACGAACATGGCCGACGTGGTGAGCCTCGATGCCGCACCCGGCATTCGCACGCTCTCGACGACCGCGATCGACACTCCGGTCGTCGACAATGCGAACTACTCCTACTACGTCGGCTCGGGAATGGCTGCGGACCCGGCGATCAGTCTGATCGCCGCACAGATCGAATACACCACGGCCTAGCTGCGCTGCGCTGTGAGGCCCCGCCATCGACCGCGGCGTCGACGAAACTCGGCCACGCGTGTAAGGAGGTAGCGAGTCGACCGTCAGGAGGGGTGTACCCGCCAGAAAGGACACCCCGATGACTCACGGCACGCACGCCCCCTACGACCTCTACGCCGAGCCCCAATGGGCCAACGATCTTCGCCTCGTTCCCGCGGAGTCCCGCCGCAGGCGGAGGCTTGTAGTCGCAGCCATGGCGGGCCTCGTGGGCATTGCGGGGGCCAGCGCCGCAGCGGTGATTGCGCTCGGCGGCGCTGAGCCTGGGAAGGGATCCGGCGCTCCAGCGCCGGTTCCCACCGCCGCTGCGTCCGAGACCGTCGAGGCCGAGCCGACACCACCGTCCGAGGCCGAGGCGGTGACGGCGTCAGGGTCCGAGCCTGTCGCATCGGTGGCGGATCAGGTCGAGCCCGATGTGTCGACCGCTCCGGCCCCGGTCGTCGAGGCACCCGCGTCGGCGCCGATCGAGCCGTCGGTCCTCCCGGCCGGCTGGACCTACACCCTGCCCGTTGGTGTCGACGGCGGCGTCGAGTACGCCGGCGGCTTCGAACAACTCACCGACGGGCCGGGCGAACTCGCCGTTGCCGACGACGGCGGCGTGTACGTCAGCGACCCGGTCGCGGGTCGCATCGCCGTGATCCGCGACGACACCGTCAGCTACATCGACGTGCAACCGTTCGGACTCACTTGGATCGCCGACATGGTTGCGGCCGACGACCACCTCATCGTGCTCGGAGGCTTCCCGACCTCGACCGAGCCACGTCAGGTGGCGCGGATCGGCTTCGACGGCACCCTGCTCGAAGCGATGCGGCTGCTCGACGAGAACCCCGACGCCGACACGGTGTCGGGCTTGATCGACGCCGGCAGCGACCGAGTGATCATCGAGTTCCAGTACGGCTACGGCGGCTACCAGGAATGGGACACCACCAGTAGCTCGTTCGTTCCGGTCGAGCTTTCCGTGAAGGACATGCCGGTGTCGCTCACCGGGCCAGAGGTTGTCGTTGGCCCACACGATCTCAGCTGGCCCGACTTCGCCATGAGCTTCGTGTCGGCCAGCGACGACGATCGATGGATCGTGTCGTCGTACGGTCCCCGTTGCTCCGAAGATGGCACCGACTACTCGGCGCAGGTGTCGTGGCACAGCGACGACTTCAGCAACGATGCCGAGGCCTACCTCAACCTCGATCAAGTGGTGGAGGCGGCATACCAGGAGGTCGCCGCAACGAGCGACGGGCGCGTCTTCGCCCTCGACACATTCGAGGATCGGGTCGAAGTGCGCGAGCTCGTGCCGCAGCCGATGGGCTGCTGACCCGCCCACATCGCACACGACCGCTTGTTGGTCGGCGCGGGTGGGTGAGCGCCACGTCGCCACCCACCCGCCGACCGGCGCGTCTCACTTCCGCTCAGTAGCGCTGTTTGCCCATGTCTCGGTGTGATCCGCACCCTCCGTCGTCATCTCGTGGCGTCGTGGCCGTTGGCCGCGGCAGCACTACTCCTGCTCGTCGCGCTGTCGGCCTCGTCCGGCGCCTTGCCGCCTCCCGCCGGCCGGTTCGACCACGGCGCCGCCGGCACAGCACGCAATGGGACGGGCGGCGAGGTCGCCCCATCGCCGTCGGGCGAGTCATGGCCCGGCTCGGGAAGCGCCGGCAACGGCGGGCCGTTCGGCTTCGTGGGCGCGCAATACGGCGACCTCTGGGACCTCCCGCGCAGTGCCAACAACTCGCTCGGCGTGGGGTACTGCGTGATGGAGGACGTGCTCGGCACCGGCCAGGTCACTCGACAGCCCGATCCCCCGATGTGGGATGCCGGCGAGAAGGCCGCGGCCGCCGCAGTGATGGCGACGTTCGGCGGTGACCGCGTGGTGCCCTACGGCGTCGGGCCGGGTAGCGCCTACGACGTGGGGACCGGCGAGTGGCAACATCCGGCGCTACTCGGAGGCGGCGAGTACACGCGGCGCCGCCAGATCGCCGTGAACTTCGCCGTCCGCATGTTCGTCGAGGACGTCAGCCCGTCGGGGCCGGCGCGTGGTCGCACCCTCGCCCGCGACACTGCGATCGTGCGCGGCGTCGACGGCAACTTCCCGGCGCTTCGCGACGGGTACTCGATGGCCCGGCGGTTCGCCGAGGCGGCCGACATTCAGGCGGCCGTCGGTGGGTTGTCGTTGGAGCTCGTGTGGCGCACACCGGGCGGCGCGACGCCGACTGCGCCCGGCACGTATCCACTCGAGGTGCGCGTCCGCGATGGCAACGGCAAGGCCGTGGGGTGGGTGCCGGTGCTGCAGCTGTCGTCAATTGGGATCGACGGCAACCGGTCGATCGGCGCCGTCGCTCAGGTTGATCAATCCGCGGACTCGTCGGGCGACCGCGCTCGCCAATCGGCGGCGACCGCAACTGGTTGGCCGGTGTGGGGGATGAACCACTCGATGGGGAGCGACGCGCGGTTCCTGGCGAGTGGGGCTGATGCGATCTCCACTGCGGCCGCGGCGCGCACCGCCGACGTCGCGGATGCGGCCGGCGTCGCGCGCTTCAACGTCACGATCACCGACCCGTCGTGGGAAGTGGCCTTCCATGCCCAGGCGCCGACCGCCGACGTCGAGCTGTGGGCCGGCACGGGACTGCAAGGTCAAATCACCTGGGCGGGCCGCCCCCAGTCGGCGTCCGTACACGTGCAGCACACACCTCCGCCGCACCACGTTGCGGTACAGAAGGTGTCGACCGAGCCGTCGCTGGCGGTCGCCGGCACGGAGCTGGCGTTGCTCGACGCGGCCGGCGCCGAGATCGAACGCGGCTCAGTCGGCGACGACGGGGCGTTGCGGTTCGCGCCGATCGACCCCGTTGACCACCCCGAGCCCTACGTCGTGCGCGAGCTACGCCCGGCACCGGGGCTGGCTGTTATCGACGGTGACATCCCCGTGCCCGCTCCGGTGTCGACGGACGCCGCCGCGCCGACCGTCGTCGTGATACGCAACGTGCCGATCGCTGGATCGCTACGCGTCCGCAAGACGTTCGACCGCGCCGACGTGATCGACGGACGCGACCTGTCGGGGTTCGTATTCGCGGTGTCGCGGGTGGGCTCGAGCGATTCGCCTGTGGAGGTCGATACCGGGCCCGATGGCCGAACCGCATCAGTCGACGTGATGCACGGGTACTACCTCGTGGAGGAGATCAGCCGCCCACCGTGGGCCTCGGCAACGTCGGGATCGCCCATCGAGGTGGCCGTCGACCCCGAAGCGAATCCGGAGATCGTGGTCGAATACGAGAATCTCGTTTCGGACGCGACGATCGACACGTTCGCCAGCGATGCAGCGGACGGGGACGAGTACCTCGACGCGCCCGCAGCCGATGCAGGGATCGTCGATCGTGTCCACGTGTGCGGCCTCCTTCCGGGCACCGCCTACGTGTTGCACGGCGACGTGATGCGGCGCACCGAGTCGAACGTGGAACCGATCGGCGCCAGCGAAACGGTGGAGGTCACCGCCGACGCCGAGTGCATGTCGATCGACATGGTGATCGACATCCCGGACCCCGTGCTGTCGACACTCGCTGGCTCGACGCTGGTCGTGTTCCAGCAGTTGACCGTGGCGTCATCGGCTCGGGTCGTGGCGGTGCACGACGATCCGCTCGACCCCGACCAGACGGTGTTCGTGCCTGCGATCACCACCAGCTTGCGGGCGGTGCGCGATGAGCTCAGCGGCGAGGAGCGGCGCGCCGACGAGTTTCTTGTTTCCGCCGGCGAGCCACTGTTCGACCGAATCGTCGTACACGGGTTGGCGCCCGGCGTGGAGTACACCGCCACAGCGACGCTCGCCCGGCGCCACGCCGACGGAACCTGTACCGATGGCGTGGTCGCCGGTACAAGGTCCTTCGTCGCAGGAGCGAGTGGCGCCACGGTCGACGCGGCGGCCGCAGGCACGGACGGGGCGCTGGGCACCGCGTCTCCCGACGTCGCCGGTTCGGTGGTGGTCGACGTTCCGGCCGGCGTGGTGCCGAGCGGGGGCGTGTTTGCCATGTCGCAGCGCATCGTGCGCGCCGACGACCCCGATGGGCCAGCGGTGGCGGTGCACAACGGGTGCAACGACGACGACCAAACCGTGTGGGCGGTCGGTATCGAGACCGCTGTGGAGCAACCAGTCGTGACCGGTGCGGGCACGATGCGTGACCAGATCACGGTCGCCGGGCTCGACGTGCCGCTGCCTGGTGAGGCGGCGGTGTCGGTGAAGGGCGGACTCTTCGCGCATGGCGACAACAGCGATCGCGCTGGGTGGGCGTGCGCCGAGACCAACCGTGTTGCGCTGTTCGCAGTTCGGGTGCCGACGGCGAGTCACGCGGTTGATGGCGCGGCCGGCAACGCAGGCGGCGCCAAGCTGCGCGAGCAGCCAGACGACGCCGTCGTCGACGGCGACGAGCGGGATGGAGCATCTGACAGCTCGGGTGGGCCCGACCGGGCGTTGGGCGCGACCGTCTGGACGCCGGGCGAGTCGCATGGTGTCGGCTGGCATTCCTACGACGTGCGCGTGGTCATCACCGTCGACGACGGCACGACGTGGACGAGTGCGAGCCACGGCTGTCAGGTACCGGCCGAGTCGTTCCGTGCACTCGCGCCGTCACCGGCATCAACAACCACCGGACCGCCGCCGACCGCGCCGCCTTCCACAATGCCGCCAACAACCGAGCCCGCACCAACGATCCCACTGCCGACAGCGCCGCCACCAACGCCTCCGCCGTCAACGGCCGTGACGATGCCGCCACCGGTTGCGCCCCTTCCGCGGCCGCCCCCCGGTGGCGGCGGAACGACTCGGCTGACGATTGCCGTTGCCGGGTTGCTCCTGGCCGTCGGGGCCGTCACCCTCGCTGCGTCGCGGCGCACCTGAGGAGGCGGAGGGTCGCCCGACAGCCTGTCAGTCGGTGGCGCGCGAGTCCATAAGGGCAACCGGCAGGCCGAGGCCGACCGATTCGCGAATCGTCGCGATCCGCCGACCCGCTTGCACCGCGTTCTTCGGCGTACCGATGCGATCCGGGCCGAGGCGCTCGTGCACGGGATCGAGATCGTCGACGTCGATGACCACGCCCCAGAACTCGGTGGTGTCGGCGTCGAGCTCCGGACGCTCCACGAGCTCCACGATGAGTCCACCTCGGCCGATGCGATGGAACCCTTGGCGCATCGAGCCGAGGTCACGGATGCGCTTCAGCTCGCAGCCGGTGGCCGCGTGAAGTGCCTCGCTCGTGCGCTCGATGCTGTCGGTGAGCACCACGACATGGTCGAGTCCTGTGGCGCCGATGTCGTGCGCGGCCCACACGGGCCGGGTCGGCTCGACCCAATCAGTGGGCAGCCCGTCGATATCTGCTGAGCCGGCGCTCGCCGTGCCGGACACCGACCACCCGACGATGCCCGTGCGGTCGGGATCGCTGACGATGCGCAGCGAGGTTCCGTGGAGCGGAATGGTTCCGTCGGTGTCGACGGTCAGGCCGATCGAACGCCACACGTCGGCGTCGCCGGCGATCGACAACCACGCGACACGGGTCTCGCCGTCGCTGGTGTCGGTCATGTCGGGGTCAATACGGCGATCAGCCGCGACCCATGTTGGGGCGCTTGCCGTGATTCGCCTTGGAGCGGCGCATCCGGGCCTTGCGCTTCTTGGTCTTCTTCGACATAGGCATTCGAGCCTACGGCCGCGAACCTGCCCTCCCCACCTGGTCGATCCTCCGGTTCTCCTGTCAAAATCCGGCGCGTGGCGCGGCATCTCGCCAGAATTTCGGCGGAGCGCTCACCCGTCCTCCGGTTCTCCTGCCGAACTCCGGCGCATGACGCAGGATGTGAGCAGAATTTCGGTCAGGACTGGGTCCAGGCCAGCAGCTCGTCGGCGGGCATGGTGTTGATGATCGACTCGAGCGGGACGCCACGCTCAGCGGCCCGGTCGCAGCCGAAGGGCTGCCACTCGAGCTGGCCGGTGGCGTGCGCGTCGGAGTCGATCGAGAACCAACAGCCGTACTCGATCGCCAGATCGATCAACTCGCGCGGCGGATCGAGTCGTTCGGGTCGGCAGTTGATCTCCACTGCGGTGTCGAACTGGGCGCACGCAGCAAACACGTAGTCGGCGTCGAACGACGACGGCGGGCGCTTGCCGATCATCCGGCCCGTGCAGTGGCCGAGGATGTCGACGTGCGGTGAAGCGATCGCCATCAACATCCGCTCGGTCATCTCCTTGCGCTCCATCCGCAGCTTGGAATGCACCGAGGCCACCACCACATCGAGACGACTCAACATGTCGTCGGACAGATCCAGCGTCCCATCCTCGAGAATGTCGACCTCCATACCCGAGAGGATCCGCAGCTCGTGCCCCGCGGCAGCGATGTCGGCATTGATCGCCTCGAGATCGTCGAGTTGGCGCTGCAGACGATCCTCGTCGAGCCCGTGGGCCACCGTGAGACGAGCGGAATGATCGGTGAGCACGATGTACTCGTGGCCAAGCTCGATCGCCGTCGCCGCCATCGCCTCGATTGGGGCGCCGCCATCGCTCCACGTCGAGTGCATGTGGCAGTCGCCGCGGAGGGCATCCCGATACACCTGACCCTCGTCGGAGATCGGCACGACCGACTCGGCCTCGATCTTGTCGAGGTACGGCGGCCGCTTGCCAGCGAGCGCGTCGGCAATCACCGCCGCCGTCGATGATCCGATGCCGTCGAGGTCGGTGAGCGTGTCGTTGGCCGCGCGGTCGGCGAGTTCGCCCGGGTCGGTGTTGCGCACCACGTCGAGCGCCCGCACGAACGCTTTGGTCTTGAACCCCGACTCGTGCACGCGATCGAGACAGTGGATCACCCGCAGCAGCGCCTGCTCGGGGGTCATCGGCGCATCGATCACGCCTCGAAGCCTACGCCCACAGGGGTTCCGCTTCTCGGCGTCGTGGATTGCGGAATCTGCCGCCACCGACGCCGAGAAGCCGCGCACCCCCGGACGACTCCGCATCGGGCCGCGGGCGGCAACGCCCCGCCAGCCCCCTCCCGCGGCGGTACCGTGCTGGCGGTGTACGCACACCGACTGCTCGCAGCGGTTGCTGCACTGTTGGTCGCTGCGGCGTGCGCCAGCGACGATGACGACGCAGCTGCGCCACCCGACGAACCGGTCATCATCCTCGACCTCACCGAATTCGCCGAGATCGACCCGGGCGATGTGATCTCGCTCCGCAACGACGGTGCCGGTGGCGTGGAGTGGATCGAGCGGCGCAGCGGGCGGATCGTCACGCTCCCCGACATCGCTCGCTTCCTCGATGACGCAGCAACTGCGGGCGACGTCGAAGAGCTGGCCACGATCGGCGTGATCGACACCGACGGCGCAGTACCCGACGGCCAACGGGGTCTTGTCGGCCAGACCGTGCTCGACGGAGTGCGCTACGTGGCGTGGACCGACCCAGACACCAACGAGCTGCTGGTCGGCGCACTCGATGCGACCGACGACACGCCACGGATCGTTTGGGCCGGTGGTGGTACGGACGACGGCGCCGTCGGCGGCCAGTTGGATGTGTTCCCCGATGGCGACGGCGAGCGCCTGTTACTCGGCATCGGCCAACTCACCGATTGGGCTCGAGACAACGGCTCCGGGGCGATGATCACGCTCGATCCGGTGGGGCCGCCCGAACAAGAACCGGCGGTCGTGTCGAGTGGCTACATCAACCCCTTCGCCTTCGATGTCGTCGGGACGACGACGGACGCCCAGCTGTGGGTGGCCGACAACGCCGTGGGCGACGACGTCGAACGGATCGGTCGTGCCGACCTCGCCGACCGCGACGACCATCGGCCGAGCAACGTCGATGATCGCGCGCCAGCAGCGATGCTCGCGCTCGACGATGACACGCTCCTGATCTGCGGTTTCCTCGACGGCGAGCTGCAGCGCTGGGACGTCGGGTCGCCAACGCCGTCGTTGGTGGAGACCATCGGTCCGTGTCTCACGGGAGTGACCACGGTCGACCTCGGCGATGACGCCAGCGGGGCGCGGGTGCTCGTGACCGCCACCGCCGACGCGCTCGTTGCACTGCCCATGCCGTAGCGCTGCGGCGTTGGCCGGACACCGCGCCGTCACATCCACCGCAACGTCGCCGACCCCCGACGTGCGCCTTCTCGGCGTTCTTGCTTGCGGCAACCGCGACTGCAGACGCCGAGAATGCGCGCACTTCCGCCAAGCGCCGCGCCGCGCCCAGGTTCACGCATGGCACGACTGCGGATCTCCGACTACGACAACTGGGCGCGCGCCCACCACGGGCTACTCACTCGAGCGACGCCCGGGATCTCCAACGACCAGTGGTACCGCGGGCTGAAGAACGGTTCCTTCGAGCAACTCCATCCCGGCGTGGCTCGGCTTCCCGGCACACCCGACACACCAGAACAACGCATTGCCGCCGCAGTGCTCGCCGTCGCCGACGGCGTGGCGTCACACCGCTCGGCGGCACGGTTGTGGGGAATCCCGCGGCCCGACGACGACCCGGTCGACGTGATCGCCACCCGCACCGCCGGACCTCCCGCCCTCGACGGCGTGGAGGTGCACCGCCCAACGGACCGAGCTCGACTCGGACCCATCAGGCGCTACGGCATCGCCTGCACGAACCCGCTGCGCACGATCGTCGACCTCGGCGCCGTCGATCCGGAGGGCGTCGATGCCGCCGTCGGACACCTCATCGCTACCGGCGTGGCCAGCCTCGACACGCTGGCCAGCGTGGTGCAACAACACGGCCGCAAAGGACGATCGGGCATCGGTGCGCTGCGTCGGGCAATCGAGACGTGGACCATCGACGGACGCCCCGCCGATTCCCTGCTGGAAGTTGCCTTCCGACGACTCGCGCGACGGTATGACATTCCTGAATTGGAGTTCCAGCCCGTGATCGAGGGCATCGAGGTCGACTTCCGGATCGTCGACACCCCGGTGATCGTCGAGTGCGACGGGTGGCTCCATCACGGCGCCGACCGCACCGGGTTCGAACGAGATCGAGAGCGAGATGCGATCCTCAGCGGCGCCGGCTGGATCGTGCTGCGCTTCACCTACCGCTGGATCACCCAACGTCCTGCGGCGACCGCCGCGCGCATTCGAACGGCGATCGAGCAGTGGCAGCCGATCGCCGACCCCGAACCCGGTAGCCCGCCCGCCGCGTGAGCACGACCCTTCTCGGCGCTCTGGTTTGCAGTTGCCGCAACGCACGACGCCGAGAAGCCGCACACAGTCGACATCAGTGGGGGCTCCGCGTTCTCGGCGTCGACCGTGGCCGGATGCGCAACCGGCGGCGCAGAGAAACGACACGCCACGACATCGAGAAACTGCGGGTTCTCGGCGCTCTCGTTGGCGGTAGCCGCAACGCAAGACGCCGAGAAGCGTGAGGCATCACCGGCACGCGTCGACAGGCGCGTTCTCGGCGTCGACAGCTGCGGAATCCGCAAGCCACAGCGCCGAGAAACCCCAGGCGCGACGACCGTCGGTAGCCTCGGGCGGCTCATGGAACGGTTTGGATTGGTCGGGTTGCCCAACGCTGGCAAGAGCTCGCTGTACAACGCCCTCACCGGGGGCGGCGCGCTCGCCGCGCCCTACCCGTTCGCCACGAAGGACCCGAACATCGGCGTGGCCAAGGTGCCCGACGACCGTGTCGACCGACTGGCGGCAATGTCCCAGTCGAAGCAGACGATCCACGCATCTGTCGAGGTCGTCGACATCGGCGGGCTCGTCGAAGGCGCCAGCCAAGGCGAAGGACTCGGCAACAAGTTCCTCGCCAACATCCGCGAAGTCGACGCCATCGTGTTCGTCTTGCGGGCGTTCGTCAACGACGACATCACAGGACCCTCCGACCCACTCGAGCACCTACGAGTGGTCGAGCTCGAGCTGGCCCTCGCCGACCTGGAAACCGTGGAGAAGCGTCTTGAATCCACCAAGCGTCAGGCCAAGCTCGAAAAGGGCCTCGCCGAAGAGACTGCAGCACTACAAGCGGCCTACGACGCACTCGCCGAGGGACGGCCGCTCTACCGCGCCGGGCTGAGCGACGACACCCGCGAGCTGCTCGCCCCACACTTCCTCCTCACCAACCGGCGGGTGCTCGCGGTGGTGAACGTCGGCGAAAGCGACCTCGACTCGATCCCCGACGCCGAGGCGAAGGTCGCCGCCGAGTTCAACGACGCTGGTGACAACGTCGAGGTGATCGGCATGTGCATCCAGCTCGAAGCCGAAGCCGCGGCGATCGAGGACCCCGACGAGCGGGCCGAGATCCTCGAAGGCTTCGGACTCGGCGAAGGCGCCTTGTTCCGCATGGTCCGTTCGGCGTACCACCTGCTCGGGTTGCGCACGTACTTCACTACGGGCGACAAGGAGAGCCGGGCGTGGACGTTCTACGACGGCTCGACTGCGCCGGTCTGCGCCGGCAGGATCCACACCGACTTCCAGCGCGGCTTCATTCGGGCCGAAGTGATCCAGTGGGACGAGCTGCTCGAACTCGGCTCGTGGAACGCCGCCAAGGATGCGGGCAAGCTGCGCACCGAGGGCAAGGATTACCTCGGTCAAGACGGCGACGTGATGGAGTTCCGCTTCAACGTCTGAGCGGCAACGCTCGATCACACGGAGCGGCCGACGAGGAAACCCGCCGGTCGCTCCGTCTCCGTGCGGCGGCGAGCCAGCTCGGACGTCAACCGCCGGTCGCGGCGCGTGGGGAGTTCGGCGCGGCATC
>JBCCVW010000038.1:0-28586 GCA_039194665.1 Actinomycetota bacterium | reverse complement strand
GTTTTGAAGCAATGTGAATGATATAGGTCATTATGGAACAAGTCTATCTACCTATCCTAAGTTGTTTTTTGTGCACAAACCTCGCCGACGGCGACGGGATCAACCTCGGCGGGTCACCGGGCGATGGATTCTCCGCTGAGCCGTACCTGTATGTCGGCCCGTGGAGCGCGAACCGCCCCGGCGATCCCGACTACTGGAACGCCCCGTTCGGTGCGGTGCTCACTCGTGGTGAGCTCATCGAGCGCGGCGCCGACGCGGCCGGCCGGTTCTTCGCAGAGGGCGTCGGTCGACTGACATAGCGGAGTGAGATCAACCGCCGCTCGATCTCTCGAAAGGACCCGATGACCGACTTTCAGGACCGCCAGAAGTGGGATCTCGATGCGTGGCCCGAGATGTACGACACCCTCAAGCAGCTGCAGGCACTGGTGTTCCTCAGCCCGCCGGGGATCGAGCTGAACATGATGGTGTTCACCGTGTCGAGTCTGGCCGCCGGCTGTCGCCACTGTCAGGCTCACGCGGCGTACTCTGCCGAACGGTTTGGGGTGCCCACCGAGAAGGTGCAGGCCCTGTGGAGCTTCGAGGACTCGCCGTTGTTCGACGACCGAGAACGCGCCGCGTTGCGTTTCGCTCTCGCCGCCGGTTCGGTGCCGAGTGCGGTGGGCCCGGAGCATCACGCTGACCTCCGCACCCACTTCAGCGATGAGGAGGCGCGCACACTGCTCGGCGTGGTCGCAGTTGGAGGGTTCATGAATCGGTACAACGATTCGTTGGCCACGGTGACCGACCAGGAGTCGGTGGATTGGGCAGCGGCCACACTGGGTCCGCTCGGCTGGGACGTCGGCAAGCACACCGGTGACGCTCACGAGCAACGCTCCGGGCCGCCGGGCTCCTCCTGACCCCGCTTCGGTGCTCCTCCCGGCAGGCACCGGTCGTCGGGGTTTCTCGACTGTTCGGAGGCCGGCGACGCGGTGTCGCCAGAGCCCGTCGTAATGTCCGACGCGACCCAGCGAATTGGCGCTGCGGGAATCGACACGACGGGGAGATCACATGAGCGACACCGCGCCCGACCACTGGCACAAGATTCTCGATCCGCACGAACTCGACGACGGCCGCGTCACTACCGTCACCGTCGGTCGACGCTCGCTGGCCGTGAGTCACCACGACGGTCAATACGGCTGCCTCGACAATGCCTGTCCGCATCAGGGTGGCCCGCTCGGAGAAGGTTCGATCGAACGCGGGTGGCTCCGCTGCCCATGGCATGGCTACGACTACTCACCGCTGACCGGTCAACCGCCGGAGGGATTCAGCGACGCTCCTGCGTGCTTCGACGTCGAGGTGCGCGACGACGGCGTCTACGCGTTCCTGCCTCCGGATGACGCTGATGAGCGCACGGTGTCGGACGTGCTCGTCGAAACGATGACCAATTGGGGTCTGACGCATGTGTTCGGCATCGTCGGCCACAGCAATCTCGGGTTCGGTGACGCCATGCGCAAGGCCGAAGCGCGCGGCGAGCTGACCTACATCGGCGTACGCCACGAGGGCGCCGCCTCGTTTGCGGCGTCCGCCTACGGCAAGCTCACCGGCCAAGTGGCGGGCTGCTTCGGCATCGCCGGACCCGGGTCGACCAATCTGCTCACCGGGCTGTACGACGCCAAGGAGGATCGCGCTCCCGTCCTGGCGATCTCTGGCCAGGTGCCGTCGAAGGTTCGCGGTCGCGGAGCGTTCCAAGACACCGACCTCGAAGCCGCATTCAGCGACGTCGCGGCGTACAGCGAAACGGTGCACATCACATCGGATCACGCCGAGCTGGCCACGCTGGCGATGAAGAACGCGATCGTCGGCCGGGATGTAGCCCACCTCGTGCTCCCCGACGAGGTGCAGGTGCATCCGGCAGGCGACGAGGCGGCGGCGGGAGGGCCAGAGGGGCGCATTCCGCTGCATCCCGCGGTGCCGTCCGACGACGCAGTACGGCACGCCGTGCAGATGATCGCCGGTGCGACCCGGCCGATGTTCGTGGTCGGCGCCGGGTGTCGCGGGAAGATGGAGCCGATCATCGCGCTGGCCGACCGCTTGGGTGCCCCGATGGCAACCACCTTCAAGGCCAAGGGCCTCATCGGCGACGCCCATCCACTCGCCGCCGGGGTGATGGGTCGATCGGGCACGCCGGTCGCGAGCTGGATGATGAACGAGAGCGATTTGCTCGTGGTGTTCGGCGCCAGCTTCTCGAACCACACGGGGATCGCCGAATACAAGCCGACGATCCATGTCGACGACGACCCGATGTCGCTCGGCCGGTTCAGCCGGATCGAGGTCCCGGTGCTCGGCGATGTGGCGCTCAGCGCAGAAGCGATCCAGGCGGCCGTCGACCCGTCGACCACGCGTGGCGCGTTCGAAGCCGAGCTCGCCGAGCGGTGGAAGATCTGGCGTGCCGAGAAGGCTCGTCGAGTGACCGACGATGCCGCACACGGCGTCGGTGCGGCCGCTGTGATGGACAGCCTGAACCGAACGGTCGACCCGCGTGCAGCGCTCGCTGTCGACGTCGGCAACAACACGTACTCGTTCGGTCGTTACTTCGAGGCGTCGGGGCAACAAGACCTGGTGATGTCCGGGTACCTCGGGTCGATCGGGTTCGCTTTCCCCGCCGCGATGGGGCTGTGGGCGGCGGTCGGCGACGACCGTCAGGTGCTGAGTATCAGTGGCGACGGCGGGTTCGCGCAGTATGCGATGGAGTTGACCACGGCGGTGAAGTACGGGATGAACATCACCCACGTGCTCCTGAACAACGGCGAGCTCGGCAAGATCTCCAAGGAGCAGCGCGCTGGCAACTTCGAGGTGTGGCACACCTCGCTGCACAACCCCGACTTCGCGGCGTTCGCCGAGCTGTGTGGCGTCCGGGGCATCCGCGTGACCGATCCTGCCGACCTCGATGGGGCGTTCCGCACGGCGCTCGATCATCCCGGCCCGGCGCTGGTCGAGGTGGTCACCAACCCGCTGCTCGTGTAACGCGGCGCAACGCTGGTGTCAGGCACCAGCGTTACACATCGCTACTGCTCCGGCGGCGGGCCGGCGAAGCGCGTGCCCGGTGGATCGACCGCCCACCCGGCGGGCGTGCCCCACGCGCCGTCGAACACCACATCGCCCAGTGGCAGGCGACGCACCGGCCCGTGATTGCCGAGCGGACGACCGAGTGGCACCGTGGCAGAAATCGCCGCGTCATCGGGGATACCGAGCAGCGGGCGCAGCTCGGTCTCGACGGAGTAGTGCCACCCGGTGATCACCCCGCCGTAGCCGAGCGCCCGCGCGGCAAGGAGCAGGTTTTGCACCGCGGGATACACCGATGCGCCTTCCGACGGCGATGGTGCGCGGCGACGCATCAGGCAGGCGAGCACGACCACCGGGATCTCTTCGAAGTGCTCAACGAAGTGTTCCATCGCCGCGCGCGACCGGCCCTTGCGCGTCGTGGGATCGAGGGCCGAGCCCGAGTCGTAGGCGGCATCGCGGCGTTTGTCGGCCCAGCCATCTCGAAATGCCGTGGCCAACAGTGCCTTCGCGGCGCGCGACGTGTCGTCGTCGCGCAACACGACGAATCGTGCGGGCTGACGATTGGTGCCCGACGGCGCGCGGGTGGCATGCCACAAGATCGTCGACAGGTCGTCGTCGGGAATCGGGTCCGGAGCGATGCGCCGGATCGCCCGCGTGGTGGCGATGCCCTCGAGGAGCGTGATCGATGAGTCGGTCATCAGCCCCGGTCCCCTGGACGCTTCCGGTAGGACGCTGCGACCTGCATCGCGAGACCATAGGCACCTCGACGCGACCTCGCAGCGTCGAACATCACC
The DNA here is from genome assembly GCA_039194665.1 of Actinomycetota bacterium. Classification (GTDB taxonomy): domain Bacteria; phylum Actinomycetota; class Acidimicrobiia; order Acidimicrobiales; family Ilumatobacteraceae; genus JABSQH01. Next base: position 24,750 of record JBCCVW010000038.1, on the reverse strand, counting down.
CACGAGGACTTCGATGAGCGACGACCCCCTGATCTACGAGAAGCGCAACGACGGAGTGGCCATCGTGTCGACCAACGACGATCCACTCAACCGGATGACGCTGGACTATGTCGACGCCCTGTCCGCCGTGGTTGACGACATCGCCGCCGACGACTCGATCCGTGCGTTCGTCATCACCGCCGAGGGCACAACGAACTTCTCGGTCGGGATGAACCTGAAGCAACTGCCCGAGGGCATCCAGCGGGCGGGCGGCGTCGATGCGTTCTTTGATCAACGTCTCGACCTCATCGACCGCATCGAGACGATGGGCAAGCCGTCGGTGGCCACGTTGTTCGGCAACTGTCTCGGCGCCGGAATCGAGCTCCCTCTCGGATGCACGTTCCGCGTTGCGGCCGTCGAGGGTGCGTCGATCGGCCTGCCCGAACTCGAACTCGGGTCCACGCCGGCGTGGGGCGGCAGCGCGCGACTGGCAAAGACGGTGGGCCGCGTGCACGCGCTGGACATGATCCTCCGCGGCAAACGGATCAGCGGTCCCGAGGCGCTATCGATCGGTCTCGTTCACGAGGTGTGGCCCATCGAAGAACTCAAGGATCGGGCCACCGCGCTGGCGGTGCAGTTGGCTGCGCAACCGCGTCTGGCGGTGCGCGGCATGCTCGACGCGCTGAACGACAGCGAGTCGAAGACCCTCGGCGAGCTCCTCGCGGCAGAGCGTGCCGCGATCCACGCAACGATCGGCTCCGCGGATGCGCGCGAAGGCATGATGGCGTTCTTGGAGAAGCGCCCGCCGGTGTTCAATCGCGCCGAGGAGTAAGACCGGACGAGCGGCTGCCAGATGTCACCGCGCGCAGCGTTGCCGCCCGGCCGTCGTTGGTTTGCGCCCAGATCGTGCAGAAGCTGGCTTCGCGTGCCAGTCGCTGACCGGGATGATCCAGGTCCATGGCGCGTCCCCCCGCTGCAGCGATCGCCGCAGTTGCAGCTCGCTGGGCGAGCAGTAGCGAGTTGGCGCGGTGGTCCGACGCTGCCGCGATGAGCGGCTCCGGATCGGTGCCGCGTGCGAAGTTCAGCATTTGACCCATGAGCTCGCCGTCGCGTGTCCACGCCGCGTCGATCGTGGCTGCGATGCTGGCCGCTGCGTCGACGGTGTCGTTGTCGTCGCTAGACGCACGCATCACCGCCACACACCGCTCTGCGATCCCCAGAGCCGACGGTGGCCCGATCGATGTGGCCACACGATCGAACGCCGACCATCGGTCGAAGCTCATCGTTGCGATGACGTCGGTGTCGGGCACCACATGGCCTTCGAACCGAAGGGCGACGGTGCCGGTCGAGCCGAACATCAGGAGGTGGAGTGGAATCGACCTGATGCCCTCGGGGTCGCCATTTTCGTCGGCACCTCGAGTCAGCACCTTGACCAGCGTGCCGTCGTCGGCGAGCGCGTAGATCGAGAACAGCTTGGCGATCCCCCAAGAAGTCGCCCAGGGCGCGAATCCGTCGAGGCGCCAGCCGCCGGGCGTCTTGGTCGCGCGAACCGCGGGCGTGCCGAGTCGGCGAACGTGGGCGAACGCGGTGCCACAGATCAGCTCGCCGGAACACATCGGTCGCAGGTACTCAGCGGCGAGGTCGGTGTTGTCGGAGGTCGCCAGATCACGCACGACTCCGTGATGTTGCGCCCACACGAAGAACGTGGCGCCGCAGCCGCCGCCGACGGTGGCGTTGATCCGTCGGCCGCTGATCGGGTCGACTGCCAAGCCGCCGAACTCCGGGGGGCCGGCCAACCCGAACAATCCCGCAGCGGCGAGCGCCTCGAGCCCGTCGCGTGGCAACTTCGTGGCCCGATCGCGCACCTCCGCTCGCGGGAACAGCACCTCATCGGCAACCATCGTGGCCCGCTCGATCACGGCGTCGGCACCGAGCACAGTGGTCATCGGCGCTGAGAATAGTTCCAGGCGGTGGAGCTGGTCGCTGCTGGCCCTCGGTGGAGTCCGGCTCCTGTACCGCCACACTTGGGGAACTTCTCGCCCTCGACCGACGACAGGCACTGCAATGGCCAATCGCACCAAAACCCGATCCACCGCCGTCTCCGCGCCAACCGACTCGTCCGGCGGCCGCCCGATGATCGCTATCGCCATCATCGTCGCGATCGTGATCGCAGTGGCAGCGATCATCGCGATCGTCGTCACGTCGGGAGGAGACAGTGACACGGACGGCCTGTCGCAGACCCAAGATGTCGAGATCAGCGGGTCGGCGCTCCCGCCGCTGACCGATGGCGGCGACGATCCGGCGATCGGCCTCCCGGCGCCGTCGATCTCGGGTCAGAGCTTCGATGGCACGCCCGTACGCGTCGAACTGGGGCAACCGACGATGCTCGTCTTCCTGGCGCACTGGTGCCCGGTGTGCCAGCGCGAAGTGCCCGAGCTGGTGGCGTGGGAGGCAGCCGGCGGTGTACCCGACGGAGTGCAGGTGATCGGGGTGGCCACCGCTGCCGACAGTGGCGCGCCGAACTACCCGCCGTCGAGCTGGCTCGAGGGTGAGGACTTTCCGTTCCCGGTGATCGCCGACGACGATGCCAGCAGCCTGGCGACCGCCCTCGGTCTCCCCGGGTACCCCTACTATGTGCTGCTCGACGAGAACGGGCGGGTCGTCGCTCGTGGGAGCGGCGAGACCCCGCCGGATCAGCTCACCGCGCTGGCCGAGCAGGCATTGACCGCGTGATCGAAAGCGATCTCACCACGACGGCCTCGCCGGCCGTTGTCCACGAATTGCTCGTCGACGTCGACTCGTGGCGGCTGTGGTCGCCGCACATCGCGTCGGTCGAGTCGTCCGAGCCGCGCATCGACGTGGGCTGGGCCGGTCGCACCCGCGCCTTTTTCTCGCCGCTGTCGACGGCGATGGTCGTCGATGACGTGTATCCAGACGGCGGGTACGACTGGCACTCGACCCTCGGCCCGTGGAAGTTGCGCTACCGCAACCGGGTCGAGCACGCCGACGGCGGTGCGCGGATCCGCTTCTCCGCTGGTCTCGACGGCCCGCTCTCGAGCATCCTCCAACTGATCGTGTCGCCGATCTCGGCGTTCGGCCAGCGGCGGCGTATTCGCCGCCTCGCCCATCTCGCAGAGACGGTCGAACGCCGCCTCACCGGCCACTGATCTTCCCAAATTCTGTCGTTTCGCCGCGCCAGGCGCCGGATTTCGGCAGGAGAATCGCAGGAATTCTGTCGTTTCGCCGCGCCAGGCGCCGGATTTCGGCAGGAGAACCGTCAGGTCGGGGGGCTGTCGCCCATCGTGAGCTCGCGTACTCGGGCGAGCAGCACGTCGAGCGCCGGCCGGTTGAGTCCACCTTCGGGGATGATCACGTCGGCATGGCGCTTGCTGGGCTCGATGAACCGCTCGTGCGCCGGCTTCACCGTCGCCAGGTACTGGTCGATCACGTACTCGGCGGTGCGTCCGCGTTCGGCCTGGTCGCGCTGGAGGCGCCGGATGAGGCGCACGTCGGCGGCGGTGTCGACGAAGATCTGCAGGTCGAATCGGTCGCGCAGGGCGCGATCCCACAGCACGAGAATGCCGTCGACCACCACGATGCGCGCCGGAGAAACCGTGCGCACGTCGCCGCTACGACGATATTCGGCGTAGTCGTACACCGGGACCGGCACCGAAGCGCCATTGGCCAGTGCGGCGAGGTGGTCGTTGAGCAGCGGCCAGTCGAAGGCGTCAGGGTGGTCGTAGTTGATGAGCTTGCGCTCTTCAATTGGCAGGTCGATGCGGTCGAGGTAGTACGAGTCGAGCTCGATCAGCGACAGGTGCTCGGGCCCGGTCAGCTCGACGAGCCGTTCGGCGATCGTCGTCTTCCCCGAGCTGCTCCCGCCGGCGACTCCGATGATGAACGGGCGATCGTCCACGGCGCCGCAGACTACGTCGTCGCCCGTCCCGGCGTCATTCTGCGGCGATCGCAGCGGCCACTTGCAGCAGGGGTACTTGTATCGCACCGCCGAGCCGGGCAACCTTGGCCGGTGCTCAGCGAACGTGCCGCAGCGATGCTCGACTTCGAACGAGCGTGGTGGAACAACGACGAACCCCGCGAGCAGGTCATTCGCGCGCGCTTTCAGTGCTCGCCGGACGAATATCATGCCGAGCTAACCAAGGTGCTCGACGATCCGGAAGCCCTCGAACACGACCCGCTCGTGGTACGACGGTTGAAGCGGATGCGTCTTCGGGCGCGCAAAGCTCGGCTCGATGCAGCGTCGGGGACGGGAAGGGAACACGGATGAGCAACGAAGACCCCACTGGCGGTACCGGAGGAACGCGCCGATCACCGCGTCAGGGCGTAGGCGGATCGCCACTCGGCTCCACGCTGAGCATCGTGCTTGCTGTGGTTGCTGTCGTCGCCGGCTTTCTCATCCTGCGCAACATCACCGATGACGGTGGGGGCGCCTCGGTGGATACGGACCCGGGTGCAGCCGACACCACGACCACACTCGCTGGCCCAACGACGACGACCGAGCCGGCGGTGACCACCACCACGCTGACCCTCGAGGGAGCGACCGTCGTGGTGGCCAACGCCAGCGGGGTGTCCGGCTCGGCAGGCGCAATGACCGCTGAGCTAGAAGCGGTTGGGTTCACGATGGCCGAGGCGACCAACTCCTCGGAGCGGAACGACGAAACGCTGATCTACTACGACCCGAGCGCTGCCGCAGCTCAGGCGGTTGCCGACTCGGTGTCGATCGTGATGGGTGGGCCCGACGTGGCCACCGTGCCGGAGCCGCCACCCGTGGAGGGCGGCGACCTCGGAGATGCCGCCGTGTTGGTACTGCTCGGTGTGAACCAAGCCAACCGGACCTTGGCCGAGTTGCAAGGCACAGAAACCACAGAAACGACGACGGCCACTGGCACGTCGCCCGAACCGTCTGGCTCCACGACGGCCACCACGGCCGCCACCGAGACCACGGCGTCCGGCTGACCTCGAGCTGATTCGGCCGACGGCTAGGAGGGCGCGTCGTCCAGGATCAACCTGGCGGCGGTCTCGATCGCCTCGAGCGGTTGGGTCATCGCCCGCTCCACACCGACGAGTTCGGTCAGCGACACCACCTCGAGGTGCGTTGCTGCAGCACGGCGCGCGGGATCGTCGAGATCGTGCTGCCAACCGGGGACGACGTCACCGACGATCGCTGCACAGCGCACGTCAGCCTCGACTGCCATCTCGGCCAGTCCGCCGACCACCTTGCCGGCGAAGCTCGTTGCATCGAGCTGCCCTTCGCCGGTGATGATCAACTCGGCGTCGTCGAGGTGATCGAACAGGTCGACCTCGTCGGCCACCAGCTCCACGCCGGACACGAGCCGACCGCCGATCGCGGCGAGCGCACCTCCAAGGCCGCCGGCCGCACCCCCGCCAGGCAGCGCTCTGACGTCGACGGCGAACTCTTCGGAGTACATCTGCGCCACTCGCTCGAGGCGTCGTGCCAGGAGTTCGACGTGCGCAGTGGTGGCGCCCTTTTGAGGCCCGAACGTGGTTGCGGCGTCGATGAACGTCGTCTCCACATCGCAGGCCCCGATCAGCTCCACGCGCTTCGTCCGAGCGAGCGCAGTGACCGCGCGAACCGCGCCGAGGCCGCCGTCGGTTGTGGCCGATCCGCCGAGGCCGACGATGATGCGTGTGGCTCCGGCGTCGAGCGCCTTGTCGATCAGCTCGCCGGTTCCGGTGGTTGATGCCCCGATCGGGTCGTTGCCCTCGGCTCCGCCAGCCACCACGAGGCCGCTGGCCGTCGCCATCTCGATCACCGCCGTGCCGTTGCGCAACAACCACGACGCTTTGACGGGATCGCCCAATGGTCCGGTCACAGTGGTGACGCGATTGGCGCCGCCGAGCACCTCGATCAAGCCGTCGCCACCGTCGGACATCGGCAGCTCGACGCAGTCGATGCCGGCCTCCCAGCAGGCGTGGCCGATCGCCGCTGCGGCTCGCGGTGCGCTCGCCGTGCCTTTGAACGCGTTCGGCGCTGCGACCACGAGGCCTCGGCCCATCCGCGGGACGTTAGCCGGACGACAATCTTGACCGTCGGAGTCGGATTTACGGCGGTAGCGTCTCGGCCATGGCTGTGACCGTCCGCATCCCGACCACCATGCGTCCGCTCACCGGTGGCGACAAGCAGGTCGCTGTCGACTCCGGCACGCTGAGCGATGTGATCGCCGCGCTCGAAGCGACGCACCCCGGGATGGGCGATCGCCTCCTCGACCCAGAAGGCGGGTTGCGCAAGTTCGTCAACGTGTTCGTCGACGACGACGACGTGCGCTACCTCGATGGACTCGACACCAAGGTGCCCGACGGCATCACCGTGTCGATCATCCCCGCCGTCGCCGGCGGCTGCTTCTAACGGGCTCGGTCGGCCTGTTTCTAGCGGGCTCGGTCGCCCTGGCGGGCTCCTGTCGCCTCCCGAGCTCGCGCCCATGGCGCTCGCCCGCCTGCCCGCGCGATCGCCATCGGCCGAATGCCTGAGCCGGTGAACGCGATCCGGCACGGCCGTCGGCGCGACCGCTAGGGAGCCCGCCTGGCTCGCCGCCGTCCAGTCATGAAGTCCGTCGGCGTGTGGTGAGGCGGCGACACTCAACACGGCCGGCGCCGGGAGCGCTAGCGACCAAGCCTGGCTCGCCGCCGTCCAATCATGAAGTCCGCCGGTGTGTAGTGAGGCGGCGACAGTCATCACGGCCGAGCGAGCCTTCACGTTGTTCGTTAGCAGTCTCGGACGTAGAGTGCTAGCGGCCCATTGCTGGCCGGTATCCCCACGTCTGCAACGTCCAACGGAGGACTCCCCAAGATGGCGAAGATGATCGCATTCGATTCCGAGGCCCGTCGTGCACTCGAGGCCGGGATGAACCAACTGGCCGACGCCGTGCGCGTCACACTCGGCCCGAAGGGTCGCAACGTCGTACTCGACAAGAAGTGGGGCGCACCCACGATCACAAACGACGGTGTCTCGATCGCCAAAGACATCGAGCTGGCCGATCCGTACGAGAAGATCGGCGCAGAGCTCGTCAAGGAAGTCGCCAAGAAGACCGACGACGTCGCCGGCGACGGCACGACCACGGCGACCGTGCTCGCCTGGACGATGGTCCGCGAGGGCCTGCGCAATCTGGCCGCCGGCGCCAGCCCGATGGGCCTCAAACGCGGCATCGAAGCCGGCGTCGCCGCGGCCGTGTCGTCGATCGAGGCCAGCTCGATCGAAGTCGACTCCAAAGAGCAGATCGCCCAAGTCGCGGCGATCTCCTCCGCCGATCCCGAGATCGGCCAAGTGATCTCCGATGCGATCGACAAGGTCGGCAAAGACGGCGTGATCACCGTGGAGGAGGGCCAGACCTTCGGGATGGAGATGGACCTGGTCGAGGGCATGCGCTTCGACAAGGGCTATCTGTCGCCGTACATGGTGACCGACACGGATCGCATGGAAGCGGCCTACGAGGACGCCTACCTGCTGTTCGTGTCGTCGAAGATCTCCTCGATCCGTGACCTCGTACCGGTGCTCGAAAAGGTGATGCAGACCGGTCGCCCGCTGGTGATCATTGCCGAGGACGTCGACGGGGAAGCGTTGGCGACGATCGTCGTCAACACGATCCGTGGCACGTTCAAGTCGGCCGCGGTCAAGGCACCCGGCTTCGGCGACCGGCGCAAGGCGATGCTCCAGGACATGGCCACCCTGACCGGCGGCCAGGTGATCAGCGAAGACGTCGGCCTCCAGCTCGAGAACGTCACGCTCGACCTGCTCGGCGAGGCCAAGCGGGTGATCATCACCAAGGACGAGACCACGCTTGTCGAGGGCGCCGGCGATGCCGATGCGATCACGGGCCGAATCAACCAGATCAAGGCCGAGATCGAGAACACCGACTCCGACTACGACCGCGAGAAGCTCCAGGAGCGCCTCGCCAAGCTCACCGGCGGCGTCGCCGTACTCAAGGTGGGTGCCGCAACCGAAGTCGAGCTGAAGGAAAAGAAGCACCGCATCGAAGACGCAGTGTCGACGACCAAGGCAGCGATCGAGGAAGGTGTGGTCGCCGGCGGCGGCGTCACGCTCGTTCGCGCCCAGCAGGCGGTGCTCGACACGGTGGAGCAGCTCGATGGCGACGAGGCCACCGGGGCCGCCACCGTCGCCCAAGCCCTCGTCGGCCCGCTCAAGCAGATCGCCGAGAACGGTGGCCTCGAGGGCGGCGTCGTCCTTGCCAAGGTGCAGGAGCTCACCGGCAACGAAGGCCTCAACGCGGCCACGGGTGAGTACGAAGACCTCGTGTCGATCGGGGTCATCGACGCCGCCAAGGTCACCCGCTCGGCGTTGCAGAACGCTGGGTCGATTGCGGCGCTGTTCCTCACCACCGAAGTCGTGATCGTCGACAAGCCCGAGCCGGAGGCCGCTGCCCCCGACATGGGCGACATGGACTTTTAACAACTGTCGCCGCCTTACCTCGAGCCTGTACGGAGCAAGGTCGGACGGCGGCGAGCCAGGCGGGCTCCCTGGCGGTCGCGCCGCCGGCCGCCAACGATTCGCTCGGCCGTACGGCACGTCTGAGCACCACACGTCTGGACAGCCTCGCGCGAGGCTTGGTCGCTAGCGCTCCCGGCGCCGGCCCTGCGGGCATCGCAGCACACCCGCCTGACCGCGTCCGCGCGTCCAGGCGGGCGAGCGCCATGGGCGCGAGCACGGGAGGCGACGCGAGAGGCCGCCAGGCCGACCGAGCCCGAACATCAGGACGCGAGCACGGGAGGCGAGGCGGAGGCCGCCAGGCCGACCGAGCCCAAACATCAGGGCGCGAGCTCGGGAGGCGAGGCAGAGGCCGCTCGGCCGACCGAGCCCGGACAGGCGGCGAGCCCGTATCGTTACGTCCATGCGTGTGCAGACTGGGTTGGCGGTTGTTCATCTGTTCGGCAAGCCGACGCCGGGGATCGATCGCGAAGCGGTGATCGCTGCGGTGAAGGCTGCCGAGGCCGACGACGCACAGGTCATCACCGCCGCGATGCTCGGCCACAAGGCCGACGTGGCGCTCATGGCGCTGGCCCCGGACTGGCGCACGTTGCGCGCCCTGCAAACCGGCGTGTCGCGCGCCGGACTCGAGATCGTCGACAGCTACGTCTCGATTACCGAAGTGAGCGAGTACGCCAAGGGGATGCCCGAGCACATGCTCAACGCACGGCTGTACCCGACGCTCCCGCCGGAAGGCCTCGGCGCGTTCTGCTTCTACCCGATGAGCAAGAAGCGCGAGGCGCACGCCAACTGGTTTGCCACGCCGTTCGACGAGCGCAACGAGATGATGCGCGAGCACGGGGGCAGCGGTCGGAAGTTCGCCGGACGCATCGTCCAACTGATCACCGGTTCGACCGGTCTCGACGACTACGAGTGGGGCGTCACGCTGTTTGCCGACAGCCCCGATGCGATCAAGGATGTGGTGTACACGCTCCGCTTCGACACCGGCTCGGCGTTGTACGGCGAGTTCGGCGCGTTCTACGTCGGCTACCTCGATTACCTCGAGAACGTACTCTGACCGACGACGTCGATTCGTCGGGCGCCCCACCGGTGCTCTAGGTGGTGGCGATGATGTTTTGTACGACCACATCTCGGCCGGTGTCGTCGAAGCCGAACACGTCGAATCTGGCCCGACTCGGGTCGCCTCGGCCGACCGACAGTTCGGTGAGGCCCGACGGGCCGTTGTAGTCGATCAGGAACCCCTGCTGCAGTGCCTCCGCGCACTCGGCGAAGCTGCGACAGTTCGATCCGCTCGAGCTGACCGCGGCCATCTGTCCGGCGATCTCGCGCGGGTTGTCCGACTGGACCCGCTCAGCCGACAACGCGATGAGGTTGACACAGTCGTAGGCGTTCGCTGCGTACGGTCCAGGCGGATCGAATGGTTCTTCGGGATCATCCGACACCGCCTGTGGCGCGATGCCCCGGATGCTCTCGCGCAGCGTTGCGCCGAGGGCGCCGATGCGCTGAGTTCCGTTCGGGTCGCGAAGCGCGTCGTTGGCGATCACCGCATCGAGCGATACGTCATCGGGGATCGAGTCGACTGCAGCGAGGAAGCGCACGCCGTCGGCGCCGTTGGCCAAGACGATCGCGACCCGAGCGTCGGATCGAGCGAGTGCCTGGGCGGCTGCGGTTGGCTCTTCGTTGGCGCCGAACGAGATCAACTCGGTGACGGTGATCGGTCGGCCGTCGAGGGCCGACTCGACGGCCTCGGCAAAAGGCCGGCCGAAGGCGTCGTCGACGTAGACGATCGCCGCGGTCGGTGCGCCGGTCTGGGCGGCGAATTGGGCGATCGCTTCGGCCTGCAGCGAGTCGGACGGAATCGTGCGAAAGAACAGTTCTTCGTCGGGGAAGCCGTCGAGCGCCAACGCGCTCGCCGTGGGTGAACACGACAACACCTCGGCCGTCGTGATCGCCGCCAGTGTGTTCAGCGCCGCCGACGATGACGGCGGGCCGATGATCGCATCGACATCGTCCGCCAGCAGCGCGTCGACGGCCGCAGCTGCGGTCGCCGCCGTCGGACCTTCGTCTTCGAACACGACGCTCACTGGCCGTTCGAGCACGCCGCCAGCGTTATTGATTCGCTCGACCGCTTCGTTCACCGCATTCTCGAGTGGCTCGCGCAGCGACGTCTCGGCGGTGGGCAGCATCACGCCCAGCGTCAGCCGCCCATCGCTTACCCGAGCTTCGACCTCGGTGGTGGTGGTCACCGCGGCTTCGGTGGTCACCGGTATTGCCGCATCGTCACCGTCGCACGCCGCGACGAGCACCAGGGCAGCCACGACGATGCTCATCGTCGTGCGCCCGGCCATGACCACAGCGTACGACCCGGGGCCCCGTGGGACGCGCCAGCGGCCCGGCCGTATGATCGAGCGCATCGCTCCGCCTCCGATGACCCCCTCCGACCGTCAGCGCCACGTCGTCGATGCAGCGGCTGACGGAACACGACGCGGCCGGGCCTATTGCCAGGCGCTCGCTGAACGAACCGACGATTGGTTGGCTGCGGTCTTCGAGGCAGCGATCGCTGCTCACGACAGCGGCAACGCGCGCCTGTCGCTGGTTGCCGTCGGTGGCTACGGCCGCGGCGAGCTGGCGCCGTTCAGCGACCTCGACGTCGTGCTGATCCACGACGTCAAAGCGCGCAAGGTGGCCAAGCAGGTCGAGCCGGCGGCCAGTGCGATCTGGTATCCGATCTGGGACTCGGGGGTCACGCTCGGGCACGGCGTGCGTCACGTCGACGAACAGCTGAGGTTGGCCCGCGACGACTTCGACACCGCCACCGCCGCTCTCACGGCGCGTCCGCTGGCAGGCGATGACGACCTGGTCGACGAGCTGCGTCGCCGCAGCGAGCAGTTGTGGCGCGACGCCAGCCGTCGCCACCTCGAAGAACTGCATCGGCGTACCGTGGAACGACAACGTCGGTCCGCCGACGTGGCGTACCACCTCGAGCCCGACCTCAAGGACGGCCACGGTGGGATTCGTGACGTGCAGTCGCTGTGGTGGGCGCAGGTCGCCGGGTTGTCGATTCCCGCCTCTGACGAGGCCGAGCTCGAGCACTGCTACGACACGCTGCTGCGGGCACGGGTTGCGCTGCACCAGGCGACCGGGCGCTCGGGTGATGTCCTTCGCCTGGAGAACCAGGACGAGACCGCCGTCCGCGGTGGCTGGAGCGACGCCGACCGGATGATGGCCGACATCGCCGCCGCCGGACGCACGGTTGCGTGGTTGTGCGACGAGACCTGGGGGCGGGCCTTCGCGCCGAGCAAGCCGCCTGCCGATCAGCGCGTCGCCCCCGGCGTGGTGCTGCGTGGTGGGGAGATCGATCTCGCTGACGGGGCCAGTCCGGCCAGTGACCCGACGCTCGTGCTCACTGCTGCGGTCGCTGCCGCGCGCCACGAGGCGCGCATCGCCCGACCCGCCCTCGAGCGGCTGAGTGATGAGACCGAGGAGTGGACCGGCGCGTGGCCGACGGGGGCGACCGATGAGTTGGTGAACCTGCTGCTGCAGAAGAAGCGGGCGATCCCGGTGCTCGAAGCGCTCGACCAACGCGCGTTGCTGTCGAGGTTGCTCCCCGAATGGGAGCCGGTGCGCTCCAAGCCGCAGCGCAACGCGTATCACCGCTACACCGTCGACCGGCATCTGTGGGAGGCGGCGACGAACGCGGCCGAGCTGGTCGACCGGGTGGCCCGTCCCGACCTGTTGATCCTCGGCGCCCTGTTCCACGACATCGGCAAGGGGTACCCCGGCGACCACACCGAGGTCGGCATGGTGCTCGTACGTGAGATCGGGCCGCGGCTCGGCGTGGTGACCGCCGACGTGGACACGCTCGTGGCGATGGTCGAGCACCATCTGCTGTTGCCGGACGTGGCTGTGCGGCGCGACCTCACCGACCCGGGAACGATCGCCCAAGTCGCCGACGCGGTCGGGACGGTCGAGCGTCTCGACTTGCTGCACGCGCTGACCGAGGCTGACTCGTTGGCGACCGGGCCGTCGGCGTGGGGCTCGTGGAAGGAAGAGCTGGTCAACGAACTCGTCGGACGCGTTCGTCATTCGCTCGGTGGCGGCGACCTCGGCGACGTGTCGTGGCGCTTGTTCCCCGACGCCGACACGTTGGAGCGGATGGCTTCAGGCGAGCGCCATCTCACTGGAGGCGAGGATCTGCTCACCGTGGTGACTCCCGACGACCCTGGAGTGCTCAGCCAGGTTGCCGGTGTGCTCGCCCTGCACGGCCTCGACGTGCTCACTGCACGCGCTTGGTCCGATGCTCATGGAATGGCGGCGTCGCAGTTCCGCGTGATGCACCCCGATCGCGACATCGATTGGAGTGACGACGGCGACTGGGGCGAGGTGCGTGCCGACCTGCGCCACGCCCTCGACCGCGAGTTGGCGGTGGAGGCGCGCATCGCCGAGCGGGCGCGCACGTATCGGCGCCGGCGACCGACGCAGGCGCAGCCACCATCGCCGCCATCGGTGACGTTCGACGACGCGGCGTCGAGCGACGCAACGATCATCGAGGTGCGCGCCGAGTCGACGATCGGCATTCTGCACCGCATCACCAAAGCGCTGACCGAGCTCGGGCTCGACATCCGCCATGCGACCGCGCAGACGATCGGCGTCGATGTGATCGACACGTTCTATGTACGCGGTCGGTCCGGACTGGTGACCGACCCGTTCCACCGCGACGAGATCCGCGAGGCGCTGCTGTACGCCGTGGCGCAGCCGATCTCCTAGCGTGGGCGATGTGACCGTCAGTGCCCGCGACCTCGCTCGGTGGAGCGAGACGTTGGCGGCGATCGCCCGAACCGGCTTGGGGTTCACCGAGAACCTCTATGAACGAGAGCGCTACGAAGAGGTGCTCCACGTCGCTGGCGACATCAAAGCTGCAGCGCGCGAGTTGGCCGACGCCGAGAGTGATGCGCGGGAGGCCGCGGCGACCCAACGCGAGACCGACCACTTCGTGCAGGAGTGGATGGAGTCGATCGGTGAGGGCGTCCCGGGGTATGTCACACCGAAGGTGGCCATCGGGGCGATCGTCGGCAACGACAACGACGAGATCTTGTTGGTGCAGCGCAAGGACTCGGGGATCTGGCTGTATCCCACTGGATGGGCGGACGTCGGCTACTCACCGTCGGAGGTGGCGGTCAAGGAAGTCGCCGAGGAGACCGGGATCGACTGCGTGCCGCGACGGTTGCTCGGCGTGGTCGACGGTCAGCGGATGGGCTTCAGCCGTTTCGGCATGTACATGTTGTTGTTCGTGTGCGACCACGTCGGTGGGGAGCTTCGCCCACATCCGTTGGAGACGTCCGACGTCGGCTGGTTCGGTCGTGACGAGCTGCCCGAGGCCACCGCCGGGGCGCAGTGGTGGGGCCCGATGGCGTTCGCCGCGATCGCGGGCGAGGAGTCGCCCGCTACCTTCGACCCCGTCCGCGCCCCCATCTGGCGGACCTGAGACAACAACAGGGGTCAGGACCGAATCGTCGAGGGCCGGCGGGGGAGCGCCAGTGACCACGCCTGGGGCGAGGTCGTCAAGACATGAGGTGCTGGCGCGTGAAGTAAGGCCGAGCGAATCGTCAAGGGCCTGGCGCGAGGCCGTCCAGCCGTGAGGTGCTGGCGCGTGAAGTAAGGCCGAGCCATTCGTTAAAGCCGAGCCATTCGTTACGGCCGAGCCATTCGTTACGGCCGAGCCAATCGTTAGTCGTCGCGGTCGCGGAGGAACTGTTCGACTTCCTCCATGAGCGCGTCGGGGTCGACCGGCGTGTCGTCTGATGGTGGCGGCGGCTGATCATCGCCATCGTCGTCGTCGTCGATGTATTGCTCGAGGCGTTCGAGGTATTCGGCCATGTCGTCGTCGTCGGCGATGAGGGCGGCGACCCGGGCGTCGTACTCGGCGGCGCCGGCTGCCAGCGAAGCCAACGGCGCTGGCGTGCCGATCATGGTGCACACGCGATCGACGAGCGCCATCGCGGCTTTCGGCGACGGCACTTGTGAGGCGTATCCGGGCACGGCCGCCCACAACGATGCGGTGGCCAAGCCCGACCGGTGGAGCGCGTCGTGTAGCACCCCGACGATGCCGGTGGGGCCCTCGTACGTCGAGCGTCGAAGTTCAAATCGTTCGATCAACGAGTCGTCGGACGCAGTACCGATCAGCGGTACCGGGCGGGAGTGGGGAACGTCGGCGAGCAACGCACCGAGCGACACCGCCATGCTGACGCCACAGCGCTCGGCGATGCCGACGAGCTGGTCGGAGAACAGGCGCCAGCGCAAGGCGGGCTCTGGGCCCAACACCAAGATCACGTCGCCGCCGGGGTGCGATACCGACCACGCGCCGACGGTGGGCCACACGATGTTCCGGTGACGTTGCTCGTCGAGACGCACCTGCGGTCGCACGGTGGCGAAATCGGTGAACACTTCCGGATCGATCTCGGCCAGAGCCTCGGCACCCCACGACTCGACCATCGTGCGCACGGCGGACGATGCGGCGTCGCCGGCATCGTTCCAGCCGGTGAACGCGGCGATCATCACCGGGCGGGTGAGCGTCGGCTCGGCGATCCAGCGCACATGCTCGGTTCCCACAGCCCTGCACGCTATCGGCCCGGCAGGGTGACCGTTTGGCCCGACCATTTGACGGGCCCCGGTCGGGCCTCCGGTAGCGTCGGCGGGCGATGACGTCCAGCGATTCGGAGAGCAGCGCACACACGAGCGGTGTCGTCGTCGGCGTCGCTACTGCGGTCGACGACGAACTGATCGCGGCGTTCGAACGCTTGATTCCCCAGTTGTCATCGTCCTCGCCGCCGCCCTCCGCCGAGGCGTTGGCGGTGATCGTCGACGGTGACGACACCGTGTTGTTTCTGGCGCGTGTCGACGGGGTCATCGTCGGCAGCTTGACGTTGGCCTTCTATCCGATACCCACCGGCCGCAAGGCGTGGATCGAGGACGTAGTGGTCGACGAGGCCGCACGCGGTCGCGGCGTCGGGGCGGTGCTCAACGAGGCGGCGCTTGCGGAGGCCGAACGGCGTGGGGTGAAAGACGTCAGCCTCACCAGCCGGCCGTCGCGTGCGGCGGCAAACCGTCTGTATCAGCGCCTTGGTTTCGAGCCGCGCGAGACGAACATCTACCGCTATCGCTTCGGCGATCGGTAGGCCCGACCGCTGATCGAGGCTCGTCGCCTATTCGTCGCCGTGCGCCCGGAGCAGGTCCTCGGCGGCCTGGCGAACCTGCCAATCGCGGTCGTCGAGGGCGCGATCCACTGCGACGCGTGCGTTGGGATCGTCGAGAAACGGCGCCAGTGCAAGCACGGCGCGGCGACGAACCGCTGGCTTGTCCGTGCATGCGGTGAGGATTGCGGGCACGCCGCGACGGTCGCCGATCGCCCCCAGCGCCGCCGCCGCCGCTTCGCGCACGAGGGGTTCGTCGGCGTTCTCCACAAGCGACGACAGCGTGTCGATCTGCGCGGTCGACGTGTCGGTTCGCTCGCCGCAGGCCCACGCGGCCATCTCGACCACGAGCGGTTCGGAATCGGCCAACGCGTCGAGTAGGTCGACGGCGTGCTCCGCTGCGAGCTCGGCCGCCCGCCGCCGCACTCGCCAATCGGGGTCGGCGAGGGCCGTCGTCAACGTGTGTGCATCGAGCACCCCGAGCCGATGCAGTGCACCGAGCCCAGTCGCACGGGTGGGTCCGTCGGCGGCGTCGAGCGCCCGCCGTGCTGTCGGTTCGTCGCCGCGATGTCCCCCCACCGCGGCGTCGCGACGCGACGGGACCGGAGCATCGCTCACTGCCGAAGCAGGTCGGTCAGTGTGATCACGAGGTAGGCGAGGCCGAACGCCACCACCGTGGCGAGCACTGCCCCGATCACGATGGCGATCCCCGAACTGGCGACAACGGCCCAGATGCGGCGGATCGGCCCCGGCCGCTTGTACAGCGGCGTGGTGGTTTCGGCGACCCCGATCGGGGCCCAGTCGCGGCCCACGGTGCGGCGAACAGTTGTGGGAACTCCTTGGTCCGCGCGTGGTGATTTGACCGAAGCTCTGGCATTCTTGCGCCACCCCGCAAGTACCAGCGCAACCAACGCGAGCCCCAGCATCCACGCGGCATAGGTAGTGAGTTCAGTAACCGACACGACGCCACCGAGCGTATCGCCGAGCGCCTTCTCGGCGCCGCCGCCACCACCACCGGTCGCGCCGCGCACGCGCTGGTGGACGATGACCATCGTCGGTGTCGCGCTGGCGATGCTCGTGGCGATCGCAGTGGCGTCGCTCGTTCCGTCGAGTGCCGTCGGCTCGAAGACCAACGCCCGAACCGGCGCCGAAGAACCGACGCCGTACGCCCTTGTCCCCGCGTCGGCTGAACCGGTGAATGACCGTGTCGTGTTCGGCGACCTGCCCAACGACGTCGAGCGCTTCGACACCAACAACTCGTTCTACTTCGTCACGGTGACGGCGCCGGCCCAGTCGGTGCTCTCGTGGGTCGCCGGACGCAACGATCCGGCCGTGAGCTTCCTTACCGAGGAGGACAAGTTCGGCTCGCGCACGCCGACCCAACGGCGCGAGATCAACCTGCAAGCGATGCGTACCGCCGAACAGGAGGCGCAGTTCCTCGCGCTCACCACGCTCGGCTACGACGCCGAGATCGTGCCCGGCGAAGTCATCGTGCAAGAGGTGTTGTGTCTCGAGGTCGCCGACGATGGAACGTGTACGACGTTCCCGCCGTCGGCCGAATTCATCGAGGCCGCCGACACGATCCTCGAAGCCGACGGGGTGCCCCTCGACTCGGTGCTCGACCTCTCTGAGGTGCTCGCCGACAAGCAGCCCGGCGACACGGTCGATCTGTTGGTCGACCGCCCTGAGGTGGGCCAACTCGACGTGACGGTGGAGCTCACCGTGTCGACCGAGGATCCGGAACGGACCATCGTCGGGTTCCGGCCCTTCGACACCCAGATCGTGACCCTGCCGTTCGAGGTGGACATCGAGACCAATCAGATCGGTGGACCATCAGCTGGCTTGGCGTTCACCCTTGCCCTGATCGACGAATTGTCGCCGGGTGATCTCACCGGAGGACAGAACATCGCCGTGACCGGCACGGTCGATCTCGAGGGCAACGTGGGTGCGATCGGCGGGCTCGCCCAGAAGGTGTCGGCCGTGCATCAGAACGGGGTCGACGTGTTTCTCGTCCCTGCATCGCAGCCCGAGTTGCAGCCGCCCGAACCCGGCGAGCCCGACGAGCGGCAACGCCTCGAAGACGCTGGCAAGGGCGAGGTGCAGATCATCCCGGTCGCCACGCTCGACGAGGCGTTGGCGGCGTTGGTCGCGCTCGGGGGCGACCCCGTCGAGCCGGTCGGCGCCGGCTGATCTGACGGATCGGCCCGCCGCTCGGTGATTGCCACCATCGCTTGGTGCTGGCTGCGTAGCGTGGGGTGATGGCCATGTCGTATTCGCGTCCCGATCCTGCCTCGCCCGCCGCGATCGCCGACGCGACCTTTGGCACCGGTCGTCGGGGGTTCGATCAGACGGAAGTGCGTGAGTTCTTGCGGATGGTGGCTGCCGAGCTCGGTCGGCTGCAAGAACGCGAGCGTTATCTCGAACGAGAGCTGCGCTACGCCCAGAGCAACCCCGACGTCGAGCGGATGCAGCTCGACGATCAGACGCTCACCCGACTACTGGGCGAAGAGACCGTGCGCGTGCTGGCGGCAGCCCGCGAGAGCGCGTCGGAGATTCGGACCAAAGCGGAAGCCAACGCTGCGCAGCTACTCGGTGAAGCGGCCGACGAGGCGGCCCGCGTGCGCGAAGAAGCCGACGTCGAGGCATCGCGCCGACGAGCCGATGCTGCATCCGACGCTGAAGCCGAGCTGTCGATGGCGAAGCAGCAGGGCCGTGAGATGGTGAACGAGGCCCGCGCCTACCGCGAGCGTGTCTTGAGTGAGCTCGCTCGGCGCCGCGAGTTGGCACGCGAGCAGATCGAGCAGCTGCTCCACGGCCGCGACCGCTTGATGCAGAGCTTCGAGCGGGCGCGTCTGGCTGCGGTGGACGTTGTCGCCGAGCTGGAGCCGTTGGGCCCGCCCGACGAGTACGTCGATCTCACCCCGACGACCGGTCCGGTGCCGCTGACCGTGCCGGCCGGACGGACCACGCCGGCACGACCAGCGGCCGACGAGTCGGTCGCTGATACGGCCGACGAGGGGCGCGCCGCAGACGATCCCCGAGTCCCCCAGGACGATGCCACCCAAGCCGAGGTCACTCACCAAGACGAGCTCACCCACCAAGACGAGGTCACCCAAGACGTTGCGGGCAAGGCGGACGACACCGAGCACGACTCCGAGCACGACACCACGGCCAACGGGGCGACAGAGCCGGCCGACGCGGTCGATGACGTCGACGCAAGCGGCGACGGTGGGCCCGCCGACGCCGTCGATCAGCCCGACGACGAACAGGTGGTCGAGGAACCGGTTGCCGACGGCCTCGCAGCCGACGATGAGCCGGCCGACGACGGGGTCGCTGACGAGGCGGTCGCTGATGGACCCGACTCTGACGACGCTGCGGCAGGCGACGACGTCGTCGTCGACCTGTTCGCCCGCTTACGCGCCGAGACGACCGACGACGAGACAACGGACGACACGATCACACCCGCCGACGATTCGTCGGTCTCGCCGGATGCGGTCGAGGGAGACCCGGTCGAGTCCGACCCTGCCGTGGCAGAGCATGAGCCGTTTGCCGTACGTGATGCAGCGCTCACCCCGCTGATCGTCGCCGCAGGGCGGACCCTCAAACGGGCGCTCGCCGATGAACAGAACGAGGTGCTCGACGCGCTTCGGCGGGCCAAGTCGACTGCGTCGCTCGACGACGTGATTCCTGCCACAGATGCGCTCGGCGACATGTTGGGCGACGAGCTGCATTCGGCCGCATCTGCAGGCGCATCGGCGGTCGGAGTAGGTGAAGTCGACGGCGAGGTCGCTGTTGCTGCGGGACGTAAGGTGCTGGAGACGGAGATCATCGCACCACTGCGCGAGCGCATCGCCCGCGCGGCTGCCGACTCGGACGACGACACTCGGGCGCTGACCACCGCTGTTCGTGCCCTGTACCGGCAGTGGAAGACACAGCACATCGACGATCACCTCGACGACGTGCTGCGCACCGCCTACGGATACGGCATCGTCGAGGCGCTCCCCGCTGGCACCACCGTGGCCTGGATGGTCGATCCGGGGTACCCGGGGTCGTCTGATGGCGACGACGATGCGCTTGCGGACAGCATCACGATCGGCGAGGAGTTCCCAACCGGCGATCTGATTGCACCCGGACACCTCGGTTGCCGATGCCTCTTGCTTCCGACTGACGGGTAACGTCAAGCGCCAATGGCGCGAACCACGGACCTCCCGGTCGATCGCCCACGCCGTCGATTCAGTGCCCGCGGCGCGCTCATCGCGGTCGGCGCGCTGTTCTTGTTCGTCGTCGTGTTCGGGCGGGCGATCGCCCGCTTCTACATCGACCTCCTCTGGCACCAGGCGCTCGGACGCAGCGACGTGTTCTGGGGCGTGATCACCGCCCAAGTCACGCTGTTCGGTGCGTTCTTCTTGTTGTTCGTGCTGATCGCCGGTTTCAACCTGTTCATCGCGGATCGGGCTGCGCCCAGCTCGTTCCCGGCCAACGTGCATCCCTATGTGGAGCGGTTCCACGAACTGTTCGGCAAGCGGTTGCGCCTGCTGCGTTATGGCATTGCGGTGCTGTTCGCCGTGTTGCTCGCGTTGCCGGCGATCTCGCAATGGCAGAGCTGGCTGCTGTTCCGCAATGCCCAGGAATTCGGCATCTCCGACGGCCAGTTCGGCGCCGACGTTGGCTTCTACGTGTTTCAGCTGCCGTTCCTGTCGTTCCTGCTCAACTGGTTGTTCGCTGCAGTGATCGTGGTGTTGTTGCTCACCGCTGCGGCGCATGTCCTTAACGGCGGCGTCGTCTTCGTGTCGCCGGTGCCGGCCGTTCGACAGGCGACCAAGGCACACATCGCGATTCTTCTCGCCGTACTGGCGGTGCTCAAGGCCGGCGACTACTGGCTCGACCGCTACGACCTGACCAACTCCAATCGCGGGATCGTGCAGGGCGCCACGTACTCAGTCGTCAATGCGCAGCTCCCGGCGTTGATGCTGCTGATCCTGATCGCCCTGCTGACCGCCGGGCTCTACCTGTCGGTGGTGCGCACCGGCTCGTTCCGGTTGCCGCTCGTGGCCAGTGCGCTGTGGCTGGTGGTGGCGATCGTCGGTGGCGTCATCTACCCGGCGGTGGTGCAGTCGCTCGTGGTCAACCCGAACCAGGAGGTGCGGGAGGAGCCGTTCATCGAGCGCAACGTCATCGCCACCCGGCAGGCGCTGGGTCTGACCGACGTGGAGGTCCGCTCGATCGACTTCCAGTCGATCACGGCCACCGACGTCGAGGCCGACCTGCAACCGCTCGAGAACGTGCGGCTGCTGAACCCGACCGAGATGCGCGAACGCTTCCTCGTCGACCGTGGTCGCGACGCGGGTCTGACCATCGACGACCTCGACGTCGATCGATACGTGCTCGACGGCGAGCGTCAACAGGTGTTGATTGCGGCGCGCGAGCTCGACCTCGATGGTGTCACCAACCGCAGTTGGCAGGGCATCCATTTGATCAACACCCGCGGGTGCGGTTTGGTGATGGCGCCGTCGGGCAAGGTGCTCGAGAGCCAGCGACCCGACTATCGCACGGTCGATCTGGAGCGTCCTGAGCTGTACTTCAGTCCGTCGCTCGGTGGGTACGCCATCGCCAACAGCGAGTCGAGCGAGCGGGTGTGCGACGAGCCACACCAGTACGAGGGTGACAGCGGCGTGCAGATGAGCTCGTTCGTGCGGCGGGCTGCGTTTGCGCTGGCGTTCCTCGACTACAACGTGCTCGCCTCGGGGGCGATCACCGAAGACAGCCAGATGCTGTGGGTGCGGGGCATCAACGACCGGCTCAACAAGCTGGCGCCGTTCCTGTCCTACGACGCCGACCCGTATCCCGTGGCCATCGACGGTCAGGCGGTCTGGGTGGTCGACGCCTACACCACCACGAGCCGGTATCCGTATGGGCAACGCATCGGCGATGTCCAGCGGTCGCCGCGCTCGGGCCTCTCTGACGACGACAACTATGTGCGCAACAGCGTCAAGGCTGTGGTCGATGCGTACACCGGCGACGTGACCTTCTACGTCGTCGACGACGAGGATCCGGTACTGGCTGCGTGGCGTGGAGCGTTCCCCGATCTGTTCACGCCGCTCTCGGAGATGCCCGAGGAGTTGCGCGAACACCTGCGGTATCCCGAGGACCTGTTCCGTATCCAGACCGATGTGTACTCGAAGTACCGACTTGCCCCGGAACTGTTCTTCCAACGCGACGGCAACGCGTGGTCGGTGGCGCAGGCCCCGGGTACCCAGCCGACGCAAGCCAGCGTGATCGCTCCCGCAGCGGCACCCACCGATGGCGCAAGCACGGCGGCGGAGAACACGTTCGCCACCGAGTCCGACGCCGCGCGGTTCGTGCCGTACTACACGATGTTCGACACCGCGGGCGCGGCACTCGACGATGCGGCACAGGCGGTGGCCGACGAATTCGTGATCTTCCGACCGTTCGTGCCGTTCTCCACCGACGACCAGCGCACCGAGTTGCGCGCCTACATGACCGCGTCGAGCGATCCCGAAACGTACGGCCAGCTGATCACCTACATCGTCGAAGACGACAACGGCGACTTGCCCGACGGCCCGCTGCGTGTGGCCAGCAACGCCGAGTCGACCGAAGAGATCTCGAGGCGGATCTCTCTCGACAACGTCGGCGATGGTGGCACGCAGGTGCGGTTCGGCACGATGCAGGTGGTCCCGGTGTCGGGCGGCTTGGTCTACGTGCGCCCGTACTACGTGTCCGCGCCGCAGTCCGGGGTGGTCAGCGAGGTCACCGAGTTCCGCGAAGTGATCGTGACCTACGACGATCAATCGGTGATCCGCCCGACGCTCGGGGAAGCCCTCGAGGAGCTCTTCCCGGGCTTCGATGGCGACCTCGGTGAGGTCGTCGAGGAGCCGACCGAGCCGACCGACGAGGACACCGACACCACCGATCCGGACACCTCGACCGATCCCGACACCACCACCGATCCCGACGACGACACCGACACGACCACTCCGTCGGTGCCGGCCGGATCGGACGACCCGTTCGACCAGCTCGAGCGGGCCGACGCCTTGTTCATCGAGGCCGACGAGGCCCTCGCTGCCGGAGACCTCGGCGAGTACCAAGACTTGATCGACGAAGCCCGCCAGCTCATCCGGCAAGCGGTCGAGACCCTCGAATCAGGCTGATGTAACGCTGGTGTCAGACACCACCGTCACATCAACGACCGCGGGTTGCCCGGTCGGCGACTTCGGCAAGGTCGGCGCGGAACTGCATCTCGTACCGCGCCTGCTCGGCAGCCAACGCCTCGGTGGTGTGGCGAATGGCTGCGACCGCCTCGTCGAGACGCATGGTGAACTCGCTGCCGTCGGCGCGATCGATCTCCCCGGAGAGTTCGTCGAGCTGGTGGGCGAGCTCGGTCGACACCGACGTGATCCGTGCGTCGAGCGCATCGAGCCGCTCCGTGATCGTGTCGAGACGACTGCGATCCTCCGACGTTGATCCCAACGGCGGCGCGGGAAGTGGTGCTGGCTCGGGCTGGGCAGGCTCAGCGTCGTCGGGCTGGTTGGCGGCTTCGGCGGCGGCCAATCGTTCGGCCAGTTCGTCGACCTGCGCGCGCAGCATCGCGATGGCGTTGTCGCTCGTGTTCCGTCGAAACCAACTCATGTCTGCGTGGCCCTCGACGAACCGTACCTGACTACCATCGGCGCCCGATGGCTGCCGACACCCCGCACAAGATCTACCTCGACGAGTCGGAGATGCCGACCCGTTGGTACAACCTCGTTGCCGACCTCCCCGAGCCCCCGCCCCCGCCGTTGCATCCCGGCACACACGAGCCGGCTGGTCCGGACGACTTTGCCCCTCTCTTTCCGATGGCGCTCATCGAGCAAGAGGTCACGGGCGAGCGATTCATCGACATCCCCGGCGGTGTGCTCGACGTGTACCGGCTGTGGCGGCCGAGCCCGCTGTTTCGAGCGAAGCGGCTGGAAGAGTTGCTCGATACGCCGGCGCGCATCTACTACAAGTACGAAGGCGTCAGTCCGGCCGGCTCGCACAAGCCGAACACGTCGGTGCCGCAGGCGTTTTACAACCACCAAGAGGGTGTGACCAAGCTGACCACCGAGACCGGTGCGGGGCAGTGGGGCAGCGCCCTCGCCTTCGCCACCGCGCAGTACGGCATGGAGTGCGAGGTGTGGCAGGTCGCCGCCTCGTACCGGCAGAAGCCCTATCGCCGCACGATGATGGAGATCTGGGGTGCCACCGTGCATCCCAGCCCGTCCGACGTCACCGATTTCGGTCGCCAACTGCTGGCCGAGAACCCCGATCACCCAGGGTCGCTCGGCATCGCCATCTCCGAAGCGGTTGCGGCGTGTGTGGCCGATCCGAACGTGCGCTACGCACTCGGGTCGGTGCTCAACCACGTGTTGATGCATCAGACGATCATCGGCGAAGAGGCACTCCTGCAGTTGGCCAAGGTCGACGAGACACCTGACCTGTTGGTCGGCTGCACCGGCGGCGGCTCGAATTTTGGCGGCCTCGCGTTCCCGTTCCTGCGGGAGAAGCTGGCGGGACGGATGGATCCGGTGATCCGTTGCGTCGAACCAGCGGCGTGCCCGACCCTGACCAAGGGCGAGTACCGCTACGACTTCGGCGACACCGCTGGCATGACCCCGCTGATGAAGATGCACACGCTCGGCCATTCGTTCGTGCCCGAGCCGATTCACGCCGGCGGCTTGCGGTATCACGGGATGAGCCCGCTCGTGTCGCACATCTACGAGCTCGGTCTCGTGGAAGCGATCTCGATCCACCAGCGCGAGTGTTTCGCAGGCGCATTGCAGTTCGCTCGCACCGAGGGCATCGTTCCTGCGCCGGAGCCGACACACGCAATCGCGGCCGCGATCCGCGAGGCGCTGGCCTGCAAGGAGTCGGGCGAAGAGAAGGTGATCCTCACCGCGCTGTGCGGCCACGGCCACCTCGACCTCGCGGCCTACGAGACATACCTCTCCGACGAGATGGTCGACTACGACTTGCCCGAGCAGGCGATTGCCGACGCGATGGCCGGCGTGCCGGTGCTCACGTGACGTGAGCGCTTGACGCGGTCGCCGCGGGCGCGTCGCTGGC
>JBCCVW010000037.1:0-28616 GCA_039194665.1 Actinomycetota bacterium | reverse complement strand
GTCGCCGGCGACGGCGGAGTGGACGGAGAGGCGTACCGCGGAGCGTTCCTGGCGCTGTCCATTCCGCTCCTACTGGCAATCGCCCTGGCGCTCCGTTTCTCCCGCACCAGTGCCGCACCGGCGCACGTCGCCCCACCCACGAACACCTCCAGCACGAACACCTCGAGAAGGACACCTCACGATGAACCGAACGATCAGCACCGTCACGAGACCGTCGCCTGAACCGGGTAGCGGCATCCTCCACCCGTTCCCGAGTGCGGACGTGCCACACCTCGACCCATTTGTGTTCCTCGACACCGGCGCCCCGTTGCAGCTCGGCACGCGCACCATCCACGTCCCGCCGCACCCACACCGCGGGGTGATGCCGGTGAGCCTGCTGTTTCGTGGCCAGATCACCCACCGCGACTCCCTCGGCGCGCCGGTGTAGCGGCTACTGGCTGCCGTCGAGGCGATCGGGAAGGTGGGTATCGCGGCCGCCGCGCACCTTCACCTCGGGTGGATCGCATGCGTAGCAGCCGTACTCGATGTGCACGCCCTGAATCGACATCTGCGTACCGCGCGACTTCTCCACGATCACCTGCGGTCGGTGATAGAGATCGTCGCCGCCACAGTTGGGACACCGCGGTCGCGGATCTCGGGTCCACGAGATCCGGCAGGTGGCACACGTCAGTTCGATCTGCCCGTCGTCGAGCGGCTGGCCGGTCAACTCGTCATCGGACGAGCACCGCGGACAGACGATCTCCAGTGCCACCGCACCACGATACGGCTCGACCACAACAGCGCCTGCGAACATGAGCGGCAATGCAGGTCGCCACGGCAGCGCCGCTGACGCTCCGCTCGACGTATCACGGCCGGCGGAGGTTCTCGCTCGAGCTGCGGATCACCGACAGTGCAGACACTCCGTTCTCGGCGCTCGTACCGCCCGGGTCGCGGCTCGCCCTCACGTGCACGTGCATCCTGACGCCGACTGCGGAGAGCGGCGCGCGGGTCGTCGATCGCGAGGCTGGCTACCTCGTCCTCGCCGCGGAGAGCGATGAACCGTTCGACGATCGGTGGACGATCGACCCGCTGCATGCGGTCATACCAGCGCGCCACGCCAACGATGGACCCGAATCGGCCTACATCATCCGCCCCGATGGCCAGACCACCGAGGTGTCCGTCGAGCCGACGGCGCTCGACGCTGCCGCCGAACGGCGCGCCTCGCCGCCTCCCGCTCGGCCACCCCAGGCACGATCGGTGTCCACCACCGCACGACCGATCGTGATCGCTGACATCGCCGGCGAGTTTGAATCGACCGTCGGCGCCGTGACCGCCCTCCTCGGGCGCACGGGACGGTCCGGTCGCCTGCTTCTGGGCGAGTCGACCAACGCCCGCGGGCCGCGACTGGGCGTCATTCGGGACGACCGCATTGCCACGGCGGGCTACGCCGTCGAAGCAGACGGTGACACGCTCCGTCTGCGCATCGCCGACGTCGATGGGATGCGCCACGGACTGCTGGATCTCGTGCGCGCGGCCGAGCGCGGGGCCGAGCTCACGGAGTCGACCACGGCACCGCGCTTCGCCTTCCGTGGCGTCCACATCGATCTCGCCAGGCAGTGGTACGAGCCCGACGTGGTGCTGCGGCTCCTCGACATCGCGGCGTGGCGGCGCCTCAATCGGGTCCATCTGCACCTCACCGACGACGAGGCATGGCGGCTGCCCGTCGATGAGTATCCGCAGCTCGCCGAAGTCGGCGGACGGCGCGGCCACGGACTGCCGATCCCGCCGTTGAATGGTTCGTCCGCGGCACCGTACGGCCGCGGCTACACCACCATCGAAATCGCGTCGTGGGTGCAGCGCGCCGACGAGCTCGGCATCGAGCTCGTGCCGGAGATCGACGTACCCGGCCACTGCCATGCGGCCTTGCAGGCGATGCCCGGCCTACGCGACCCGCACGATCGATCCCACGCACCGAGCGTGCAGGGATTCGTCGACAACGTCCTCGTTCCCGGCCGGCCGGCGACCCACCGGTTTCTCGAGGCCACATTCGGCGCGGTGGCCAATGCGTTTCCGACGTCGCCGGTGCTGCATCTGGGCGGCGACGAGGTTGCCGCGGAGGCCTGGCGCCACTCGCCGTCTGCGCACCACTATGCGGCCGCACGCGGGCTCCACGGGGCAGCGGCGATCGCCCGTGCAATCCACGACGACGTGGTCAACCTCATCCGCTCGATTGGACGCGCGCCGGCCATGTGGGAAGAAGCCGCCGTCGCCGGCGTCGACACCACTGGCGGCTATGCGGTCGGCTGGACGAGCAGTGCTTCGACGGCGGCACTGGCCGCCGCCGGGCATGACGTGGTCGTCGCTGCCGGCGAGGCCTACTACCTCGACATGGCGACCGCACGCGAGTGGCGGCAGCCCGGGGCGTGCTGGGCAGGCGTGACCTCGATCGACGACAGCTGGCGCTTCGATCCGCTCGCCGGCGTCGAGCCCGACCACCACGCTCGGGTGATCGGCACCCAGGCCTGCATCTGGAGCGAGCACATCACCGACCTCGATGTGCTCGACGAGTTGGTCTTCCCCCGGCTGGACCTCATCGCCGAGCGCGGGTGGGGACGGCAGGACGACCTCGACGCAGCCGCCGTTGCTGCCGAGTGGCGCGACACGCCGCGCTTCACTTCCGACCGATGACCGTCGGCCCCGAGCTGCACATTCGCCCGTATCAACCAGCAGACCGCGATGCGTTGTACGACATCTGTTTGCGCACCGGCGACTCGGGCAACGACGCCTCTCGGCAGTACGAGTCAGCGACGCTGCTCGGCGACATCTACGTGGGTCCGTACGTCGAGTTCGAACCCGAGCTCGCTCTGGTGGTGGCGCGTAGCGATACACCGCTCGGCTACGTGATCGGCACCACCGACAGCATCCGCTTCTTCGATCGGTGTGCGCGCGAGTGGATCGGTCCGATGCTTGAACGTCAGCCAGAACTCGTGAAACCGCCGCTCAGTCGGCGGGTCGACGATCTCCGGCCGCCGCGACACGCCGAGTTGCTCATCGACTACCCGGCGCACCTGCACATCGATCTGCTCCCCGCCGCGCAAGGTGGCGGATGGGGACGCCGCCTGATCACGACGTGGCTCCACGAGGTGTGGCGCCGACAAATCGCCGGTGTGCATCTCGGGGTCGGTCGCCGCAACCTCCGGGCCATCGGCTTCTATGAACACGTTGGATTCGCCGAGCTGCGCCGCAACGAAGCGGCCGTGATCTTCGGGATGCGTCGAAACGAAACCGATCGACCCGCGTAGTGTCGTCGCGGTGGCTGCCCACGAACTCGTGCCGACGATCGACATTGGCGACCCGAGCGCCGCCGACCTGGCCGCGCTCGACGACGCCTGCCAGCTGCACGGATTCTTCCTGCTGCGCGGGCACGGGCTCGACGAGCTGATCGCTACAACGTGGCGCGAGACCGAGCGCTTCTTCACCGCCGACCGTGGGGTGCGCACCGCCGTCGGCCGCGACGCCGACAATCCGCTCGGCTGGTTCGACCGCGAACTCACCAAGCGTCGCCGCGATCACAAGGAGGTCTTCGACTTCATCGACCCGAGCACCGGCGATCGCGACCAGCACAACCGGTGGCCGGACCCGACGGTCCTCCCCGGCTTTCGGCCGACGATGCTGGCGTTCTTCGACGCGTTCAGCGACCTTGCCGAGCGGACGGCGGCGATCGTACTGCGGGCGCTCGGGCTCGAGAGTGTGGACGGATTCGCCGGCGATCGCCACAACAGCACGGTACGGCTCAATCACTATCCGCTCGGCGATCCGGTGCCGGGTGAAGAACGCGCCGGCTTGGCAGACCTCGGCGAAACAGCGCTCGGTCATCACACCGATCCCGGTGTGCTCACCTTGCTGTTGCAAGACGACACCGGCGGGCTGCAGGCGCGCACGGCCGACGGCAAGTGGATCGATGTTCCCCCGCGCTCCGGCACGATCGTGGTCAATCTGGCCGATGCGATGCAGGTGTGGACCAACGATCGCTACCGCGCCGCGGTGCATCGAGTGACGACGATGACCGAACGCAACCGGTACAGCATCCCCTACTTCTCGAACCCGTCTCGATCGTCATCGATCGCCCCGATCGCCACGCTGGCCGACGAACCCCGCTACCGAGCGTTCTTGTGGCGCGACTACATGCGGGCCCGCACCGAAGACAACTACGAAGACCTCGGCGCTGACGACGCCCAAATCACGGATTACGCGCTGTAACGGTGGTGTCAGACACCCTGTAACACCCTTGTTCGAAGGTGTTACAGGGTGTCTGACACCACCGTTACAGGCAGTCGCGGACGGCGTTGTTCAGATTGACGGTGCGCGGGTCGCCGCTGATGCCCGAGTGCATCTCGTTCATCACATACCCGTATCCAACCTCGTTGGTCGGGTCGGCGTAACCGAGCGAGCCGCCAGCACCGGGGTGTCCGAACGACTCGGGTGTGAGCAGCGGCGCAAACGGCATGTCGAGCATGAACCCTGCACCGAAGCGGGTCGGCAAGATCAACGATTTGTCGGGAGCATTGACCCGCTCAGCACGAGCGCGCTCGACCATGTCGGACGACAACAACCGCACCCCGTCGACCTCGCCGACGGTTGCGGCATACATCCGCGCCAGGCTGCCCGCATTGGTGATGCCGTTGGCGGCCGGCATCTCGGTGGCGTGGATCTCACGAGTGTTGAACGGTGAGTCGTCGTCACCGGTGAGATCGCCGAGGGCGCCGCTCATCGTGAGCGCCTTCCAACCCGGCGTGCCCTCCCCCATGAATTGCTCGGCCAAGGCGGCCATCGCCGGATCGGCGGGCGGTGGCGGCGCCTTCAGCGTCGACACGCGGATCTCCTCAGAAGCCGGAAGACCGATCCAGAACTCGAGCCCGAGCGGCGCGGCGACCTCCTCAGCGAAGTAGGTGCCGATCGAGCGTCCATCGACGCGACGGACGAGCTCGCCCGCCAGCCAGCCATAGGTCACCGCGTGATAACCGTGGGCCGTACCCGGCTGCCACTTCGGTTCCTCTGCGGCGAGCGCTTCGACTACCGGCGCTACGGCAAGCACCTCGTCGAGGGTGAGCGGCCCGTCGATGTATGGCAGGCCCGCCTGGTGGCTCATCAACTGTTCAACGGTGACGGTCTCTTTGCCGTGCGTGCCGAACTCGGGCCAGTACTGCACCACCGGTGCGGCGTAATCGAGCAACCCGACCTCGACGAGGCGAGCGATGCAGATCGCCGTGGCCCCCTTGGTGGTGGAGAACACGAGCTGCAGGGTGTTTTCGTCCCACACACGTCCGCTGGCTTCGTCGGCGATGCCAGCCCAGATGTCGACCTTGCGTTCCCCGCCGACGTAGAGCGCGAACCCGGCGCCGGTCTCACCGGGGTCGGTGAAGTTGGCGGCGAACGCATCGGCCACCTTGCCGAACCCGTCCGCGACCGTGCCGTGTACCTCGATGCCACCGATGGTCGTGCTCATCGCGCCGACGGTAGTCACAACCAGCGCTTCGACGCGGACCGGAGCGCCGTAGGCTCTTCTGTCGCTATGGCCGACGACACTCCCCCGTTCCGCTACACCTCGACGCTGGCCGACGACATCGAGCTGCGTTGGCAGGACTGGTGGGACGAGCACGGCACCTTTGAGACCCCCAACGAAACCGGTCCACTCGCCGACGCCGACACGGCGGACGCCCGAGGCGAGAAGCTGTTCGTGCTCGACATGTTTCCCTATCCGTCGGGCGCCGGTCTGCACGTCGGTCACCCCCTCGGCTACATCGGCACCGACGTGTATGCCCGGTTCAAGCGAATGACCGGGCACAACGTGCTGCACACGATGGGCTTCGACGCATTCGGACTCCCAGCCGAGCAGTACGCGGTCGAGACCGGGCAACACCCGGCGGTCACGACCGATGAGAACATCACCAACTATCGCCGTCAGCTACGCCGCCTCGGGCTGGCGCACGACCAGCGGCGCAGCGTGTCGACCACCGATCCGGGGTACTACCGCTGGACCCAATGGATCTTCAACCAGATCTTCAATGCGTGGTACGACTCCGACGCCGATCGCGCCCGTCCAATCGACGAACTGATCACCGAGTTCGAATCCAGCTCGCGACCGACTCCCGATGGCCGGCCGTGGAGCGAGCTGTCGGCAGGCGAGCGCGCCGACATCGTCAACAACCACCGCCTGGCCTACGTGAGCGAGGCCCCGGTGAACTGGTGTCCGGGCTTGGGCACGGTGGTGGCCAACGAGGAGGTCACCGCCGACGGGCGCTCGGATCGCGGCAACTTCCCCGTGTTCAAGCGCAACATGCGCCAGTGGATGATGCGCATCACCGCGTACGCCGACCGGCTGATCGACGATCTCGAACTGCTCGATTGGTCCGACGCGATCAAGGCGATGCAGCGCAACTGGATCGGCAAGAGCGACGGCGCCGACGTCGACTTCACGGTCACGCCCGTCGATCAACCCAACGACACCGAAATCATCACCGTGTTCACCACACGCCCCGACACGCTGTTCGGCGCGTCGTTCATGGTGCTGTCACCCGAGCACCCGCTCGTTGCGCGGCTGACCACGCCGGAACAGGCCGCCACGGTCGACGAGTACCAACGTGCTGCCGCGGCGAAGAAGGACGTCGATCGGCAGGACGAGACGCGCGCGAAGACGGGTGTGTTCACCGGGTCCTACGCCACGAACCCGATCAACGGCGAGCAGATCCCCGTGTGGATCGCCGACTACGTGCTGATGGGCTACGGCACCGGCGCCATCATGGCCGTTCCCTGCGGCGACCAACGCGACTTCGAGTTTGCCCGCACCTTCGACCTGCCGATCCCGGCGATTCAGATGCCACCCGACGAGTGGTTCGCGGCGCACGACATCGAACCGACGGTCGACACGGCCACGTGGCCCGAGGCCTTCGTTGGTGACGCCCCCTACGTGCAGTCGCGCAACAGCACGCTCGACCTCAACGACATCGGCACGAAGGACGAGGGCATCGCCCTCGTCAACGCGTGGCTCGAGACGCACGACGCGGGCCGTCCGACGATCACCTACAAGCTCCGCGACTGGCTGTTCAGCCGGCAGCGCTATTGGGGCGAGCCGTTTCCGATCGTCTACGACGTCGACGGACGGCCGCACACGCTTCCCGACGACATGCTGCCGGTCGAGCTGCCCGAGACGGACTCGTTCGCCCCACGCACCTTCGATCCCGACGACGAATTCTCCAACCCGGAGAGTCCACTCGACCGCCTCGAGTGGTGGGTCGACGTCGAGCTCGATCTGGGCGATGGTGTGCAGCGCTACCGGCGCGACACCAATGTGATGCCGCAGTGGGCCGGCTCGTGTTGGTACGAGCTGCGGTATCTCGACCCGACCAACGAGAACCGGTTCGTCGGCCGCGAGGTCGAGGAGTACTGGATGGGCCCGCAGACGGCGCAGCGCCCGGACCATCCCGGCGGCGTCGATCTGTACGTCGGTGGTGTCGAGCACGCCGTGCTGCACCTGCTGTACTCACGTTTTTGGCACAAGGTGCTCTATGACCTCGGCCACCTGTCGTCGAAAGAGCCGTACGCCCGGTTGTTCAATCAGGGCTACGTGCTCGCCGCGGCGTACAAGGACGAACGCCAGATCTATGTCGATGCCGCTGCGGTGACCGAGACAGACGACGGGTTCACGCTCGACGGCCAGCCCGTGACCCGCGAGTGGGGCTCGATGGGCAAGAGCAAGAAGAACTCGGTGTCGCCCGACGACATGTACGCCGAGTACGGCGCCGACACGCTTCGACTGTACGAAATGGCCACGGGGCCGCTCGACGCATCACGCCCGTGGGAAACGCGCGATGTCGTGGGGATGTACCGGTTCCTGCAGCGGCTGTGGCGCACGATGATCGACGAGGACTCCGGCGAGCTGATCGTGGTCGACGAACCAGCCGACGACGACACCATCACGGTGCTCCACCGCACGATCGACGTCGTGCGCACCGAGATGGACGCGCTGCGATTCAACACTGCGATCGCCAAGCTCATCGAGCTCAACAACCACGTCACCAAGCTCGACGCCACACCTCGCGAGATCGCCGAGCCGATGGTGCTCATGCTCGCACCGCTCGTGCCGCACGTGGCCGAGGAGTTGTGGCGCCGGCTCGGGCACAACGACACGCTGACGTACGAGGCTTTCCCCACGGCCGACCCGTCGCGGCTCGTCGACGACACGATCGAGGTGCCCGTGCAGATCAACGGCAAGGTGCGCAGTCGCATCGTGGTCCCCGCCGACGCCGATCCCCCCACGCTCGAGGCGACAGCCCTCGCCGACGAAGCCGTTCTTGCTGCGCTCGACGGCGGGCCACCGAAGAAGGTCATCGTCGTTCCTGGCCGCATGATCAACGTGGTGGTATGACACACGAGCGGGCGGTGTGGTCCTGACCACGCCATCATGATGCTGTCGACGAAGATGGAGCCGGCGGCCGGGCCGACTGGTCGACCGTCACGACACGACCTCCACCACGAACGATGACCTCGCTGAGCACCGATACCGGCACCACGGCGGCGCCGAGCGATCCGCGGATCGGTTATCAGCCTGCGCTGGACGGACTGCGGGGCCTTGCGGTGGCGGGCGTGGTTGCGTTCCACTTGGGACATCTCAGCGGCGGGTTCCTCGGCGTCGACTTGTTCTTCACGCTGTCGGGCTACTTGATCACTCGCCTCCTGTTGGTCGAACGATCCGTCAAGGGCAGCGTGGACTTGCGCCGGTTCTGGACGCGCCGGGCGCGACGACTGCTACCGGCGCTGTACGCGCTGTTGGTGGCGACCGCCGTCTACGCCGCATGGTTCGCACGACCCGACGAGCTCGAGGGCATCCGCGGCGGCGGGCTCTCGGCGTTGGTCTATGTCGCCAACTGGTGGGCGATCGTCACCGGCGACGGGTACTGGGATCTATTCACCACCCCGTCACCGCTCGAACACCTGTGGAGCCTGTCGATCGAAGAGCAGTTCTACGTGGTGTGGCCGGTCGCGGTGGTGCTCTTGCTCGGCGCCGCCTTGAAGATGCGTCGCCTGCTCGTCGTGTCGGCAGTGGCGGCGGTGGCGTCGACCGTGCTGATGGCATTGATGTCGACCGGCAACCTCAGCGACGCCTACCTCAACACGTTCACCCGCATCGGTTCGATGCTCGTCGGAGCAATCGTCGCCGTCATGCTCCACGAACGATCGGGCGTCACGCTCCGTCAGCCAGCGGCGCGAGCGCTGCAGTTCAGTGCGATCGCATCGGTGGTGCTGCTCACGTGGATGTGGTTCGTCGTCGACGGGACGAGCCCAACCATCTACCGCGGCGGATTCCTCCTGCACGCGGTCGCGGTGGGGGTCATCATCGCCGCGATCAGTCTCGGGCCCGACGCACCTGCGGCGCGCCTATTCCGCCTCGAACCGCTGCGTCAACTCGGCTTGGTGTCGTACGGGGTCTACTTGTGGCACTGGCCGGTGATCGTCATCGCCGACAGCGAACGCACCGGACTCGACGGCGCCGCACTGTTGGTCACCCGTCTCGGGATCACCGCGGTTTTGACCGTGGCCTCGTATGTGCTCCTCGAGCAACCCATCCGGCATAGCACGGCGACACCGCGCATCGTCGGGCTCGTCTCCGTCGGCACCGCCGTGGTGATCGCGGTCGCCCTGTTCGTCACGACCATCCCCGAGACACGCACGATCGTCGCCGGACCTGCGCCAACACTGGCACCGCGAACGACCGACTCGGCGCCGACCACAGCGCCATCGACGACCGCCCCGCCGACGACATCACCGGTCGAAGCCGCGACGGGTGGTCCGCCGGTCACCACCAGTGCACCGGCGACGACGACGGCAACAACGACGACCGTCGAGGAGGCCGACGAGCAGAAGGATCACGGCTTCCTGCTGACCGAGCCGGCATTGCCGTCCACCGCAGCGCCGCCCGCAGAGTCGGTGAACGTGCTCCTCACCGGTGACTCATTCATGTTCGACGCCGAACCCGGCATCGCCGCTGCCCTGACGAGCAACGGTGGTGCCACGGTCGCTGAGGAAGCCCGATTCGGGTTCCGCATCACCGACGACGGATGGGAGTCGGTACTCGAGGAGCAGGTCGCCCTCGCCGACCCGGACGTTGTCATTGCGATGTGGGCGCGCTTCGACGCCGCGTGGCTCGAGGAGAACGACCCAGACGAGTACCGGGCGCGCCTCGATCGCGCCACGGAGATACTCACCGCGAACGGCGCAACGCTGGGATTCGTGGGACTTGCTCCGTCACTCAGCGGCGGGGTGGACCCGACGCCCGTCGATCGGTCGATCAACGAGCTGTTCCGCGAACTACCGGAGCGATTTCCCGGGTCGGTGTACTACATCGATCCCGATCCGGTTGTCGCACCGAGTGGCGAGTTCCAGTTGATCATCGAGCAACCGGTTGGCGAACACCGTGTGCGCAAGACAGACGGCAACCACTACTGCCCCGACGGATCGGCGCGCTTCGGGATCGCCATCGGCGAGTTCGTGGAACTGCTCACCGGGTTTCCGCAGGTAGATCCCGCGGCGTGGTGGGGAGGCGACTGGCGCAACGACGCGCGCTACGACGAGCCAGCCGGCGCCTGTTCCTGATCGTGCGCCTGGTCGGCAGGGTCCGTCGGCGGCCATCGTCGGCGCGCAACGGTGGCCGCGGTGAGCGCCGCGAGCACGATCACGGACGGCTCGGCGCCAACTCGGAAGCGTTGGTTGCCGTAGCTGAACACGACCAACACAAACACCATCGCGACCGGCACGACGAGTGGCCACACGGCGATGCGCTGACGCCGGGCGAGGACGACACCGGCGATCGCGGCGGGCGCGGCAATGATCCAGCCGATCCAGCCGGCCCACAGCCACTGGTAGTCACGCCCTTCGAGGCTCTCGTAGAAGAGCTGGGTGCGAACGTCCCACACACCGGCGGTGCGCAGCACACGCAACGTGCCCACCGCCGGTAAGCGCTCGGGGTTCTCGACCGCGAACTCGATCGCTGCGGAACGCCGCTCGGCGGCAGCATCGGTCTCGTCGAGCCCCTCGACATCAACGGCCAGAGCACAGTCGATCCGCCACAGGCCGGCTTGCTCGCCGCGGTAGGTGCGCTCACAGTTGGCCCCGGCCAACAGTGTCCCGCTGTTGTTGGTGAAGGGTTGCAGTTGGTCGAGGCTGATCCCGTTGCGCACCGTCCATGCGCCCAAACACACGATCACACCGATCGAGGCCACGCCAACGCGCCGGCCCCACGTTCGCCAGTCCACCCCGTCGTCGTCGGTTCGAAGAAATGCCGCCGGCACGAGGAGCGCAGGAAGCAGCACGATCGCCTCGCTACGGGTCAGTACCGCAAGGCCGACGACCGCACCACCGGCACCAAGCCAACGGAGCGCGTGTGCGTCGTTGCGGCGGGCCTCGCAGACGCACCACAACGTTGCGGTCACGAACAGGAAGTACCAGCCCTCGCTGGCCAACGAGCCATCGAACACGATCATCTGCGGGTACACGGCAACGATGCCCGCAGCGACCACGCCGACGAGCGGCCCGGCGATGGCTCGGCCGAGCAGCGCCATCACCACGATCGATGCGCCGCCAACGAGGCACCCCAGGAGCCGCTGGTCGTCGGCGTCGTTGATACCGACGAGGTCGGCCACAGCGAGGACCGCCGGGTACAGCGGCGGGAACTCTGCAGTGGGTACCGACACTCCGAGTTCGGCGTACTCACGGGGACGGACGTAACCGGCACCGCCCGCAAGATGACGGCCAAGCAAGTGGTATGTCTCGGCGTCGCCGAACAACTCGATGCGGCCACGCGCGGCGGTGAAGATGTACGCCAGCCGAGCGATGACGCCGACGCCAACTGCCGCTGTCGTCCAGCTCCAAAAGCTGCGTTCGGTCATCGGCCGAATACTCGCACGCCGGCTGCGACGACCGGCGACCATCACGTTCGCCGGTCGCGCCGGAGCACGCGACGACCGATGCAGAGCAGGGACCAATGTCCCTTGCTTTCGCGCGGCTGCGGCGCGACGATGAACTCGGATCCGTCAGGGTGTCACACGGGACTCAGGCGTGGAGGTCGACCGCACGGCCGGCCTCCATCGACCAGTCCGAGCCTTTCCCCGCCAACGGGAGACACCCGGCGGATCCCTTACGCGTGACCGGGGGCGGCGTCGGCGCGTACGCACGGCACGGTCACCTGCACGCAGCCTCACCTGGTCGCGAGATCTGGCTGAGAACCGAACGGCGAGTCGTCAGGTGGCGAGGTACGCGCCGAGCTTCTCCAGCGCCGCTGGACCGAATTCGAGGGCGGCCGCTGCGGCGGCGTCGGCGTCCGCCGGGTCAGCGTCAGGGGCCGACGACCAGTCGAGCCGGGCGTGCAGCAGCCAGGCTGCCAGCTCTGGATCGGCACCCCAACGCACCGCGTTCATCATCGAGCCCAGCAGCGTGCTCATGAAGTCGGTCGCGCTGTCGGGATGTGGCACCACGGTGCACAGCTCGTTCTTCGTGGCCTCGTCGTCGTAGCTCGCCTCGACGTGGCCGATGAACGCTGCGCTGAACACCTGCTGGCAGTGACGCACGGTCTGCAAGACGATGCGGTCGTCGCCGAACACGGGCACCATCGGCCGACGAGCGAGGCCGTCGGCGGTGCAGTCGACGAACACGGTGCCGGGTTCGATCGCCACGGTCCCCTCGTCGAGCACCAGCTCGGTCGCCTCGATGGACTGCACCCGGCCCATTCGGATCACCGACGAGATCGTGCGCAACATGTCGAGCTCGATCTCGGTCACGGTCGAGCAGCGGTACATCGACGGCGTCACATCCGGATCGAGACGCATCAGCGAACCGGTCGCTTCGATGCGCTCGAACATGTCCTCGACCGAGTCCGACGCGGCGATGGCCTTGAACTGGGCCACGAACCCGCCTGCGGTCTCGCCGAACAGCGAGGCCGGCTGGATCGTGGCGCGGTTGAGGTACCACGAGTCACGCGGCATCACCCACGAGATCCGATCGGCGTCGACGCCGTGTTGCAGCAGCCACAAACATGCGTCGGCCCCGGTCTTGCCAGCCCCGATCACGACGAACCTCGGCGGAGCCGTGGTCACCTTCGGTAGGCCGTTGGGCGGGATGCAGGTCACGCCGTCGGCGACGGCGTACGGCGGCGGTCGATGCGCCGGCACTTCGACCTTCATGTACGACGCGTCGACGATCGTGTCGGCACGCACCGTGGTGGCGCCCCCGCCGACCAGCGACTCCACGGTGCCATTGCCGTCGTGCCGGCTCATCGGTAGGTAGCGGACTCGCCCGGACGGGAGGAAGGTCTGATCGAGGACCTGGCGGAAGTAGGCGACGACCTCACTGCCGGTGGCCAACTCGTACAGGCCTTTGTTGGTCCCGACCTGGTCGATGGCGCCGCTCCCGAGCGGGGTGGAGTTGACGCCGTAGAACGACGACGGCTGGTGCAGTCGTACGTACGGGTAGGCGTCGTTCCAATGGCCGCCGGGTGCGGCGTGTTCGTCCACCAGCGTGACGGTTGCGTCGGTCTCGTTGAGCAACACGTCGGTGAAGGCCATGCCCATCGCACCGGCGCCGGTGACGAGGTAGTCGGTCGAGATTTGTTCCACGTGTCCACCATGCCACCCCGGAACTGCCCATAGCGGGCTGGCACGCGAACGCCGAGCGGCGTCCCGGTCGGCCTGCGTGGTCAGACGTCACTGCGAGCTGCACCGATACCGGGCGCGGCGGCCAATATCCTCAGGATCATGAGTCCCAACCGCTCACGATCGCGGCGGGCCGCGGTCGTCGCGGTCACCGCTGCTGCGGCGCTCGTTGCAAGCAGCTGCGCACCCACGGCCGAGGAGGGCACCGTCACCACGGCGCGCATCGTGCCGGACTCCACAGCGTTTGCGGTGCGCCCGGTGGTCAGTACGACCACCACGATTCCCGTGCTCGATCCAAACGATCCCGACGTCGATCGCGCCGATCTCCCCGGCAGCGACTACGTGGTGCAGGAAGGCGACTACGGGTTGAAGGTCGCTGGCGAGTACGGCATCACCCTCGACGACCTGGTGGCGTACAACGGGTGGGACACCATCGCCTCGTTTCCGTGGCCCGGCGAGGTGATCCGTATCCCGCCGGTCAATCCCAACGCGCCGGCGGTGACGCAGCCGACCTTTGCGCCCCAGTTGTGCGAGTCGAAGGTGCACACCATCGCCGAGGGTGAGTACCCGCTGGAGATCGCCGACGAGTACGAGATCACGGTGCAGCAGCTCACCCAGGCCAACCTCGGCAACCGCGCCTTCGCGGTATTCGCCATCGGCGGCAACATCGTCATCCCGCCCAACTGCTGACGCACCGTTCGGTCGCCGAGCGCCGGCCGGCCTGCGCCTTCTCGGCGTCATCACCGGCGGTGGCCGCGACCATCGGCGCCGAGAAACAGAATCCGCGTCGCGTTGTCGAAATCGTCGATCTCGGTCGTTGTAGTGATGTAGCCATACACCACGCGATACGAAGGAGCACCGATGAGTGAGACACAGAAGGTCACGATGGTCGGCACGATCACGTGCCAGGACGGCAAGGCCGACGAGATGGCCGACGTCCTGGCCGAGATGGTCGAAGCCGCCCGTAACGAGCCCGGCGTCGAGGCCTACACGTATCTCCGCGGGGACGGCAACCAGTTCTGGTTCTTTGCGCTGATGACCGACCAGGATTCGATGCAACAGCACGGGCAAACACCAGCGATGAAAGCGGCCATGGAGTCGTTCATGCCGCTGATGGCCGAGCCGCCCCAAATGCACGTCACATCGCCCATTGCGGCGATCGGCCTCGAGCTGTGAGCGCGCGGCACGTGGGACGCGGAGGCCGCTGATGCCGCAGTACTTGTTGTCGGTGTTCTACGAGGACGACGTCGAGCCGCCACCGCCCGAGCAGATGCAACAGATCATGGACGACGTGGCCGCGCACCAACAGGAGATGCACGACGCCGGTGTCTGGGTGTTCTACGGGGCATTGACCGATGCGTCGTCGGCCACAGTGGTGCGCGCCGATCATCAGACGGTATCGATGACCGACGGTCCCTACGCCGAGGCGAAGGAACAGATTGGCGGATTCACCGTGATCGACGTTCCCGATCTCGACACCGCGCTCGAGTGGGCCCGCAAGGGTGCTGCGGCGTGTACGTGGCCGGTCGAGGTGCGCCCGTTTCTCCCCACGTGACGGCGTTTGGCGGCTCCATCGACGCCCCGCTCGATGAGATCTACCGCCGCGAGGTCGGCCGCTGCACGGCCACGCTGATTCGCGTTCTCGGCGACGTCGACCTCGCCGAAGACGCGGTGGCCGACGCCTTCGCCATCGCCGCACAACGGTGGCCGCAGACGGGGATACCCCCGAATCCCGGAGCGTGGATCACTACGACCGCGCGCAACCGAGCGCTCGACCGGCTGCGTCGAGAGGCGCGCCGGCCGAGCCTGGAAGTCGCCGCCACCAAACTGACCGAGACGGGCGATCACGAACCGGCGACGCTCACCCAACCCTCAGGAGTCGACGTGCTCGACACCGTCGCCGACGACGAACTCCGGCTGATCTTCCTCTGCTGCCACCCGGCGCTCCATCCCGACGCACAGGTCGCCCTCACATTGCGCCTCCTCGGCGGGTTGACCACCGACGAGATCGCCGACGCATTCCTCGTGCCCTCGTCCACCATGGGGCAACGGATCAGTCGGGCCAAGACGAAGATTCGCGATACGCGCCCGGCCTACCGCGTCCCACCACCCGATCGGCTCGAGGAACGGCTCGCACCCGTCTTGGCCACGGTGTACCTGATCTACACAACGGCGCACGCCGCGGGACCGCGTGACAGCCGCCAGCGGGATCTCGCAGCCGAATCGATCCGCCTGGGGCGGCTCCTCGCCGATCTGTTGCCCAACGAGGTCGAAGTTGCGGGCCTCCTCG
This sequence comes from Actinomycetota bacterium, assembly GCA_039194665.1. GTDB lineage: Bacteria > Actinomycetota > Acidimicrobiia > Acidimicrobiales > Ilumatobacteraceae > JABSQH01. The sequence goes on along the minus strand of JBCCVW010000037.1, from coordinate 12,647 downwards.
CGCTGCTGTTGCTCACCGAGGCGCGTGCGGCCACGCGCGTCGATGACCAGGGCCACCTCGTGCTCCTCGCCGAGCAGGACCGACACCGTTGGGACCGCGACCTCATCGACGAAGGGCATCACATCGTGCGGGCGTGCCTCGCTACGAACCGCCCGGGGCCGTATCAAGTGCAGGCGGCAATCGCCGCCGTACATGCCGATGCCCCGACTGCCGACGCGACCGACTGGGGTCAGATCGTCGAGCTCTACGACCTGTTGCTCTCGCTCCGTCCCAGCCCAGTCGTCGCCGTCAACCGCGCCGTCGCCATCCTCGAACACGCCGGAACCCTGGCCGCGATCGCGGCGCTCGACGTCATCGAACCGCCGCACTCCCATCGATGGCACGCGGTGCGCGGCGAGGCGCTGCGCCGCGATGGCCGCACCGTCGAGGCCCGACAGGCGCTGGCCGCCGCAGTGCAAGCGACGACCAACGCCACAGAACGCGCCCACCTCGAACGGGAACTCAGTCGACTGGCGTGAACTCGTGGTCGATGTCGTTCGCCGCGTCCACCCACTGCGCTCACGGCTCACTCAGCGTCGACCACAGCCAACTCAGCGAGCGCCCGTACCGGCGGATCTCGACTCGGCGAGCGTTGTCTGACACACTGTTCCAATCGATCGGATACCGACCGATCCCCAGGAGGACTTCGCGATGAGTAGTGACACGAGCACCGACAGCGTGACGACCGGCCCCGACACCGCCCCAGTGACCGACTGGGCGACCGACTACGACATCTTCGACCCGGCCTACGTCGAGAACCCGTATCCGATCTGGGAGGAGCTGCGCTCGGTGTGCCCGGTCGCCCACACCGATCGGTGGGGCGGGTCGATCCTGCCCACCCGATACGAAGACGTCTACGCCATCGCTCACAACATCGAGAAGTACCCATCGGGCAACGGCATCGCGGTCGTGCCGCTCATTCCCGAAGACGGTGACCCCGATGAAGCAGCAGCGGTTCCCGTGCTGCCACAAGGCGTGCCACCGATCAGTGCCGACCCACCGCTGCACACATGGACTCGCCGACTGATCCTGCCGACACTCAGCCCCGGACGCGTCAAGGAGTACGAGCCATACACCCGCGAGTTGTGCGCCCGTCTCGCGTCGGAGATCGCCGAGCATGGCGTGGGCGACGGGGCGGCCGGGTACGCCCAACAGATACCGGTGCGCGTCATCGGCCACCTGCTCGGTGTCCCCGAGGAGATGGCGCCGACGTTCACCGAGTGGGTGCGTGACGTTCTCGAGTTCGCATACGACCCGGAACGCCGCCAGCGCGGCATCCACGGCATCCTCACCTACCTCCAAGAGGCCATTGCCGAGCGGCGGGCGAACCCGGTCGACGACTACCTCACCGAGCTGATGCACTCGGAGCACGACGGCGAGCAGATCACCGACGACGTCGTGCTCGGGATGTGTGCGCTGCTGCTCATCGCCGGCATCGACACCACCTGGTCGTCGATCGGTTCGACGATCTGGCACCTGGCGACCCATCCCGACGATCGCGACCGGCTGATCGCCGAGCCGGACCTGATGCCGACGGCGGTCGAAGAGTTCTTGCGGGCATACGCGCCGGTCACCATGGCCCGCCGGATGATCGAAGACACCGACTACAACGGATGCCCCATCAGGGCCGGCGAACGAATCCTGATGAACTTCCCCGGCGCCAACCGCGACCCCGAGGTGTTCGACGAGCCCGAACGGGTGATCCTCGACCGCCAGCAGAACCGCCACTTGGCGTTCGGCGCGGGCATCCATCGGTGCGCCGGATCGAACCTGGCGCGCATGGAGTTGCGGGTCGCCGTCGAAGAATGGCTGGCGCACATGCCCGTCTTCGAGATCGGCGACGCCGACGGCGTGACGTGGGCCGGCGGCCAAGTGCGCGGCCCGCGCACGCTGCCCATCCGCGTCGGCTGACCGCGCTCGACGAGCACCGCACCGTGCGCCCAGGGCGCACCACCGGTGAGCCAAACCCACACCATCGGCGGTCTCGCTCACCACAGCACGTCGACGCAGAATGCGAAGCGACCACAGCGCGCGTCACCTCCGTCACACTGAGTGTTCTCCTAGCGCTAACGTTGCAGCCAGCTTGAGGCCAACTTCGGCTTCTAGCTTGCGCGGGCAATCCAACCGACCAAGGAGCGCCCATGCATCTCGCCACCTCCGCCCGCCGTGGCATCATCGCCGCCGGCAGTGCACTCGCACTCATAGCGGCGTTGAGTCCGGCCACGCCAGCCAGTCAACTGACGGCCGCGCCGCCGAACGACTTCACGCTGACGATCCTGCACCACAACGACGGCGAGTCGCAGCTGATCGACGCCGGCGATCCAGATTTTGGCGGCATCGCGCGGTTCAAGACGCTCGCCGACGACCTCAAGGCCGCCGCCGATACCGACGACGACAACGACTGGGTGATGGTCACCGCCGGCGACAACTTCCTCGCCGGCCCCGAGTTCTCGGCCAGCAGCACCACCGGCCTTAGCCCCTTCTACGACGCGCTGGCGCTGAACGCCGTCGGCTACGACGCGATCGTCATCGGCAACCACGAGTTCGACTTCGGGCCCGACGTGCTCGAGGCTTTCGTCGCCCAGGTCGACGCGCCCGTATTGAGCGCCAACCTCGACTACACGAACGAGCCCGGTCTCACCGCTCTCGAGGGTGCCGGCGAGCTAGCCAAGTCGACGATCGTCGAAAAGGATGGCCGCAAGATCGCCATCATCGGCGCGACCACCGAGAACCTGCCGTTCATCTCCAGCCCGCGCGACGTGATCATCAACTCGGTCTCCACCGCGGTGCAGGCCGAGATCGACGCGTTGCCAGCCGACGTGGGCATCGTCATCCTGTCGGCCCATCTCCAGGGGCTCGCCGAGGACACCGCCCTCATCCCCATGCTCAGCGGCGTCGACGTCGCCATCGCCGGCGGCGGCGACGAGCTGCTCTGTCAAACTCCCGAGCCACCGCTCGTTCCCGGGGACACCTGCGAGGGTGCCTACGGGGCCACCGTCACCGGTGCCGACGGCGCCGCAGTGCCCGTCGTGACGAGCGCCGGCGACTACAAGTACATCGGCCGACTCCAAGTGACGTTCAACGACGCAGGCCAGCTGCTGTCGATCGATACGGGTAGCGGTCCGGTGCGCGTGTCGGGCGTTGGACCCGACGCGGTCACCGAGGACCCGGCGCTGCTCGCCAACGTGACCGCGCCCGTTGCGGCCTTTGTGGCCCAGCTCGCCAGCAACGTGATCGGCACCAGCGAAGTACCGCTCAACGGGGTGCGCAATCCGGGTATCCGCACGCAAGAGACCAACGAGGGCAACCTCGTGACCGACGCGTTCCGTTGGCAGGCGAACCAACTCCTCGACGACTTCGGCATCGTGCTGCCCGGTGATGGCGAGGTCGACATCGCCATCGGTAACGGCGGCGGAATCCGCAACAACAACGTGATCCCTGCTGGTGACATCACCGAGTTGACGACGTTCGACATCCTTCCGTTCACCAACTTCATCTCCGTCTTCGAGGCGATCGGACGCGACCAGCTCAAGCTGATCCTCGAGAACGCCTACTCCAACGTGGAGAACGTCGACGGACGGTTCGCTCAAGTGTCTGGGATGACCGTGGTGTTCGACCCGTACGAAGCACCCGCCGAGATCGACGACGACGGCAACGTGGTCAACGCCGGGTCGCGGGTCCAGCACGCAGAGCTCGACGACGGCACGGTGCTCGTAGAGAACGGCGTGGTGCAGGCGGGCGACCCGGTCTCGATCGCCACCGTCGACTTCCTTGCGCGCGGCGGCGATCAGTATCCGTTCGGCGACGCGCCGTTCTCGGTGCTGGGCACGACGTACCAGCAAGCGCTGTTCAACTACATCACGGCCGATACTGCCGATGGCGGGCTCGGCGGCACGATCAGCGCCGCCGACTACCCGGTCGACGGCGAAGGCCGAATCGCCCAAGAGATCCGGATCAACGAGTTCGTGTTCAACCATCGCGGTGCTGACCGCGACGAGTTCATCGAGGTCGCGGGCATCGCCGACCGCAGCTACGACCAGTACTCGTTGCTCGTGGTGGAGGGCGACGGCGCCGGGCAAGGCATCGTCGATGTGGTCTTCCCGCTGAGCGCGATGGACAGCGAGGGCTACGAGACCTTCGGGTTCTTCAGCGGGTTCCTGGAGAACGGCAGCCAGACGTTGCTGCTGGTGAAGCACTTCACCGGAGCGGCAGGCACCGACCTCGACACCGACAACGACGGAACCATCGATCCCGACGCCCCGTTCGCCGCGATTGTCGACGACGTCGCCGTGCTCGACGGACGCGGTCGCAACACCCTGTATTCATCGGTCGTGCTCGATCGCAACGTCGACGGTCTCGATCAGCGGGTGGGCGGCGCCTCGCGCATTCCCAACCTGATCGACACCAACACCACCGGCGACTGGGTACGCAACGACTTCCAGGGTGCCGGCCTACCGTCGTTCCCCGGCGTGCTCGCCGATACCGACGAGGCGATCAACACGCCAGGCGCCGACAACCGCCTGCAGGTCGCCCTGACGCCGATTCCCGAGATCCAGAGCGCCGGACACCTCTCGCCGTTCGTCGGCCAGACGGTGACCACCACCGGCGTCGTCACCGGCGTGGCGTTCAACGGCTTCTACCTGCAGGACCCGGACGGGGATGGCGAGGACGCCACCTCCGACGGCATCTTCGTGTCGACCGGCTCGGGACCGGGTGTCGCAGTCAATGACGGGGTGCAGGTCACCGGTGAGGTGCAGGAGAGCATCGGCGGCGGACCAGCCACCGGCAACCTCTCGATCACCCAGCTCGCCGCCGGTGACATCTTCTCGGTCGGCATCGCAGAGCCCGTCACCCCGGTGGTGATTGGGTCGAGCGGCCGGGTGCCGCCCAACGAGATCGTCATCAGCGACGACGAACTGCCGGTGAATCTGCAGGATGTTCCGGGCAACTTCGACCCCGACGAAGATGCCATCGACTTCTACGAAGCACTCGAGGGGATGCTCGTGACCGTGGAACAACCGCAACTCACGTCGGCGACGCGCACGTTCAACTCGTTCAGCAGCGAGTTCTTCACCGTGCCCAACGATGGCGCCAACGTGGCGCCGGCCGACGCGTTGAACGCCCGCGGCGGCATCGACCTGCAGCCCGACCCGGACAACACCGGCGATCAAAACCCCGAGCGGGTACAGATTCAGCTCGACGGCACGCTGTATCCGTTCGATGTTCCCGACCTGTCGGTCGGCACGCGCATCGACGATGTGACCGGCGTGGTCGGATACTCGTTCGGCAACTTCGAGATCAACGCGATCACCGAGATCGTCGTACGTGGGGCGAGCACGAACGAGCCGGCCGTGAGCGACTTGACCGGCTCTGTCGACGAGCTGCTGATTGCCAGCTACAACGTGTTGAACCTCAACGGCTCCGACGCCGCAAATGCGCAACGCGACCTGGTCGCCAGCCATATCGCCAACAACCTCAACTCGCCTGACATCGTGGCGCTCCAGGAGATCCAGGACAACAACGGCACCGTCGACGACGGCACCGTCGATGCCTCGGTGACCTTGCAACGCCTCGTCGATGCGATCGTCGTCGCCGGCGGCCCGCAGTACGCGTTCGTCACCATCGATCCGGTCGACAACACCCAAGGCGGGATACCGGGCGGCAACATTCGCAACGCGTTCTTGTACAACGAGCAACGCGTGGCGTTGAACAGTGTCGAGAACATCGGCAGCGTCGACGACGTGTTCCAGAGCACCCGCCTCCCGCTGGTGGGCGAGTTCCTGTTCCAGGGCGAGCCGATCACCGTGATCAACAATCACCTCACGTCGCGGTTCGGGTCGACACCGATCTTCGGTGGACCCCAGCCCTTCGTGCAGGCCGGCGAAGACGCACGCGAGGCACAAACCCAGTTCCTCAACAACGCGGTCGATGCGCTGCTCGCCACTGACCCCGATGCCCGCATTGTCGTCGCTGGCGACCTGAACACGTTCCAGTGGACCAACGACATCGCCGAGATCCTGCCGGGACCTGAGCCCGTGTTGACCAACCTCATCGACGGGCTCACCGACGACGAGGTGTACACCTTCATCTTCGACGGCAACTCGCAGGTGCTCGACCACGTGCTGGTGACCGACTCGCTCGTCGATCGGGCAACGCTCGACATCGTGCATGTCAACGTCGACTTCCCGCGCACCCCGTCGACCGTCACTGGATCGGATCACGAGCCGCTCCTGCTGCAGCTCGATCTGTCGGCGGCCGACACCACTCCGCCCGAAGTCACCGCCGAGCTCGACCTGCAGTACTTCATCGGCGACTTCATCGGCGAGGTGATCACGCGCTACGAGTGCACCGACGACGTGGAGATCGCCAGCTGCACAGCCCGGCTCAACGGCGTGGCCGTCGATCCCGACGAGTCGGTGATCGTCTTCCGCTCGCCGTTCCGCTTCGACTTCGAGGTGGGTGGCCAGCAGTACATCGCTGCACCGAGCTTCACGCTGCGCGCGCTCGGGATCGACACATCGGGCAATCGCACGGTGGCGCGCGACCTGTTGCGTTAAGCGTTGCCCGATCCGCACGGCCGGCTGCATGGACTCGCTACGGTGCGAGCCATGCGGTCGTTCGTGTGCGCGCTGGTCGCGGTCGGTGTCTTTGCGGCCTGTTCGTCGGGTGAGACCACTAAGGAGATCGAAACCCGCGTGCGTGCTGAGGTGTGGGTCGACGACCGTGGCGGCGACGTCGACGACCTGATCCAGTTGTGCGCGGTCGACACGACCGATGCGGTCCAGTTCGACCAGCTGGTGGCCAGCATCACCCCCGACGCGCTCGCAGCGATGCAGTTCACGTGCCCGGTGCTCGGCGACCAGGTCGCCGCCCAACTCGAGTAGCTCAGCGCGGCACGTCGCGAACCGCAACGCCCTGCCGACGGCAACGGCGCTCACGGGGCGGGTACCGTCGGCGTTCTGGACACCATGGAAATGCCCCGTACGCCGACTCGGGCGGCACCGGTCGTCGACGTTCGCAGGCGCCCACGATCCATCCGTCCGTACGACCGGCCCGGCGTTGGGGTCCGTGTTGCGATCGGTATCACCGCTGCGCTCGGTCTGGTCGCCGTTGTCGCGCTGATGTTGTCCGATCGTGCCCCAAGCGCACTTCGCCAGATGTTCGGCTCGTCGGCCGAACGGCTCTCGCGACGAATCGACGCCAGCGCTCGACTGCCGGCCACCGACCAGCTCCCCGAGAGTGACTTCCTCGTGCATGTCGGGCTCTGGGCCGCCGTGGCCGTGCTCGTCGGCTGGACGCTGTGGAGCTGGCGCGGCCTTGTGGTCGGCGCGGTCACGGTGATGACGGCAAGCGCCTTCGTGGAGGTCGCCCAGGGCCGCTACTCCACGAGCCGAGCCGTGGAGACCAGCGACCTCGCCGGCAATGCGGTGGGAGTGGCGATCGGCACGGTCATCGCTGCGACGAGCTACCTCGTGTGGAGCGCCGGCGTGGCGATCGGCCGCCGATTCCAGCGCTGACGGCGCGCCACGGCGACCGGTCAGCTACTCGCCGCGCGGGGCGAGCACGGCGACGGGAATCGTCCGATCGGTGAGTTCTTGGTACGACGCGAAGTCTGGATACGCCCGCACGGCGATGTCCCAGCATTCGGCCTTCTCGTCACCATCGACCTCGCGCACATCTACAGACCAGCGCTCGGCCTTCACCTGCACCTCGGCGCCTCCGGCAGCAATCAGGTTCTTGTACCAGTTCGGCGTGTCCTTGTTGCCGGCGTTCGAGCCAACGACGATCAAGTCGTCGCCACGCCGAGCCAACATCAGCATCACGGGTCGCGGCTCACCACTCGCACGACCGACGACATCGAGCAAGAAAACCTCCATGCCGCGAAACGAGGCGCCCTTCTCACCGTTGCTGCTGCGGTAGCGCTCGACATGACTCTTGGTCATCCGTCGGCCGAGGCCGGGGGTGTACCGACTTGCGAGGTTGGCCAGACGGCCGCTGATCGAGGGCACCACGAAACCGTAGCCCGATCAACGGTTCGGCTGATCGGACCCCTACGCGCGCGCAGTGTTGAGTAGCTCGATCACCGCTGGCCGAGCCTCAGCGGCCTCGGTCAGCGGCGCGGCGAACGGAACGCGCGCCATCCTCGGGCCGGCAGGCGTCTCGACCGTCAGCGTCACGCCGTACCGGTCGATACCCACCATCGTTGCGTCGGTGGCATCGCGCAGCCCGGCGAGTTTCTGGGCGTACAACAGATTGGCGTCGCGGTGGTCGTCGTTCATGTGCTCGACCACCGCAGCAGCCGAGTCGACGAGCGGATCGACTTCAGCATCGTGATAGCCGTCGGCGGTGACCCAGCTCATATGGCCGAACCCGCCGACGTACCGGACCGACTCGACGTTGAGCCGCCAGAACCCGAAGTCGGTGAAGTCGGCGTAGTACGCGGCGTACGGATGACGCTCGAGGTAGCGGTCGCGCAGTTCGCCCGGCTCCGCGAGCAGCTCCAAACGACCGACGATCGTGAGGCGCGCCTTGCCGAGCGGATCACCGTCGCCACCCAGGTCGACCACCAGCAGGCTGACCCGGTCGTCGCCGCGGGCGTTCACCGTGTGTTCGGCCATCTCGCTGATCAACACGACCGGTTGGCCGCGTTCGTCGGCGGCGTACGACACGACGCTGCCGTACGGATATCCCTCAGCGGTCAGCGTCGACATCGTCGCCACTCGATTGGCACCAACGAGCGTGCGCGACAGTTCGGCATCGTTGGGAAACGACGACGGATCACCAGCGATCGGGGGCGCGGCCTCTCCCCCGCCGTGTTCACGTGGTCGGCTCATCGTCATTTCACCATTCTGCAGCCGCGCTGCTGCCGTTGCGGTCATCGAGTGCCGTGGCCAGCCAAGCGGCTGAGCCGACGACACCGAACAGGGCCGAGAGCACGCCCGATTTCGTGCGGCCGGAGCCGAAAAGCGCAGCGAGTAACGCGATGAGCGCGCCAACGGTGCACAGCGCGGGTGCGGCGATGTCCATGGTGTCTCGATCCGGAGTCACGAGGGCGCACACTATGCGCGCCGCCGTGTCCGGGCATCCGGGACCAACGGTCGCGCCGACTGCGCGAGAGTGGGCGGTGATGACTGCGCCGACTCCGAATCCCGATCGCGACACGAAGCCCGACATCTGGGTGGGCCACGTGGCGATTCCCGCTGACGATCTTCAGGTGTCGTACGACTTCTATCTCGGGCTGGGGCTGCGATCGGTCGTGGTCAACGAACGCATCGGCGTGATGGAGCTCGCTGGCGGCACGCACCTCGTACTCGTGCCGCGCGACAGCACCGGTGGCTTCGATCTTGCGGCCAGCGTCGACCTGATGGTCGACGACGTCGACGCTGCTCGTGACGCGTGGCGCGAGCACGACCCGTCCGACATCGTGAAGGGTGGGGTGCACCGCACGTTCCGTTTCACCGACCCGGCCGGCAACGAGATCGCGGTTCACGATTCGCATGTGACCGGCGTGGTGTAGCAGCGCGCTGATCAATCACGTCCGGACCCACCGACGAGCATCAACCTTGCTCGTCGAGTTCCTCGAGTGCTTCCAGCGCGCTCTTGACTCGATCGTTGACATTGGAGCTCGTCGTCACCTCGCCGATCGGTAGATCGGGTTGATCGATGCTCAGGTCGAACTCGGTCGTCGCGTCGACTGGGATGTCTTCAGCCGGCGACGAGGCGACCACCACATATCCCAAGGCGATCGAGCGCTCGAGTCGGTCGAGCACACGGATCGTTTCTGCATCGAGGTGGTCACCACTGGTCGCATAGCCAACCGCTCCATCGGCGAGCGTCAACGTGGTGACCGGTGGCAACACGCCGTCTTCGAGGAACCGCTCGACGATCGTCTCGACGCCTGCATCGAGACGCTTGAGCACCGACGTGAGCACGTGATCGCGGGCGTCCGGCTCGACGTCAAAGAAGTCGTCGTTGTCGAGGCCGATCGTCCACAGTTGGTGGTCATCGTCGCTTAGCTCAGCAGCCGCCTCGACCGCCCCCAGGCTCGACTGGCCGGCAGCCGTAAAGACCACGTCGACATCGTGTGTGGTGAACAGATCCCCCGCCACGGCCCGAACAATCGACGGATTGCCGTACCCGGCACTGCCAGGGCCGGCAGATGGTTCGGCACGAAAGTCTGCGTCGAAGGCCAAGCTGCTCGTGTAGTCGACGACGATCCGCGGGATGATCTCGATCGTCGGATCGACCGCACGCGCGCCTTGCTCGAAGCCGGCGCGGTAGACCTCGACCTCAGGAGACCGATTCGCTCCGATGTAGCCGATCACCCCGGTCTCGGACTCCAGCGCAGCTGCGGCGCCCGCAAGATATCCGGCTTGTTCGACGGCGAAGTTCACGACCGCGACGTTCTCGGCGGCATCAGCGGCTCGACCATCGAACGCGGCAAAGGTGGTGTCGGGGTAGCTGTCTGCGTACTGCGGCGCCGTCTCAGTGATGAGCGCACCGCCAAGGATCACGAGTTGCGGATCGCCTCCGGCGATCTCCCCAAGCGTGGTCCCCAGGTCGGCGCTGAATGGCGGCTCGAGGAGCACCGCGTCGACCTCTCCTTGTGCTGCGATCTGATCGAAACCACGCGCCAGCAGTTCGGTGATCGGAGTCGCTCGGCGCGTGGCGTCGAGCGCGACCACGACCGTGTCGCGATCGGTGCGCGTCAGAATCGGGTAGACGACGACCCCGGCGAGCAGGCAGACGACCAGCGCAAGCAGGCCAACCTGCAGCCGCGTTCGACGACGCAGCGTCGCCGGATCGCCGACGGCATCACGTTCAGCGACCGACGAGTCGATGAACTCGCGCTCGACCGCAGTGAGGCGGAGACGCGTGGTGTCGGCCCACTGCACGTAGTCGTCGAGCCGTGTGCCGGTGAGCAAGTATCCCGTGTCGCGCCCTGCTCGCTCCCACTCGCCGACTGCGATGAGATACGACGAGTGCGTTTCGAGGTCCTCGCGGTCGCCGGCGATCCACTGTGCAAGACGATCCCACTCTTGCAGCAGCGCTTCGTGGGCCACCTCGATCGTGGGTTCGTTCGTTGCGGGATCGCGGTCGAGCGAGAGGAGCCGGTGCCGGGAGAACGCGTCGATCACGCCTTGTAACGCAACGTCGTCGACGTCGAGCGATACCAGCTCGGGCGCCGGCACTCGCCGTCGACCGACGAAATCGTGCGAGATCGCCGACAGGCGCAGCATGAGCTGGCGTGTCGCTTCCTGCTCGGCGGCGTCAAACCGTGAATACAGCCGCTCGGCACGCTGGGCGATCGCGCGGCGAACCCCACCGATCCGCTCGTAGGTCGCTAGTTCGAGTACGGCGCCGTCCCGTTCGTCGAACATTTCGGTCAAGGCGTACTGGAAGATGGGCAATGCGTTGGGCTGGCCGATCACGTCGTGGAGGAGACGAGCGATGAGCCGCGGCTCGAAGGTCACATCGACCTGCCGAGCCGGGCCAAGCGCTGCCGCTTCGAGTTCGTCGGGCGTCGACGGCAGGACGTTCACGACGTTCTTGGCGAAGATCGCCCCGAACTCGGGCTCGGCAAGCGGACGATCGTAGAAGTCGGCGCGAATCGTGAGCACGAGTCTGAGTTGCTGCCAGGCGTGGTCGACCAGCGCTCGGATGGCGGCGAGGAACCGTTCCCGCTCACCGAACTCGACCATCGTGTAGAGCTCTTCGAATTGGTCGACCACCAGCACGAACGGGGTGTACGCCGGGAGCGCGTCGGCGAATCGTTGGCCGATGGAGTCGGGCGTGTCGCCCGACGTGATCGGGTCCCATCGGCCCACGGCCTGCTCGATCGCCGTGTCGAGTTCGGCGATCGGCTGTGCCCCCGGTTGCATGCGCACGACGAGTGCGCCCTCGATCTCGTGGCGCACCCGCGGGATCAGGCCCGCCGACACAGCGCTCGACTTACCCGAGCCACTCGGCCCGACGACTGCGGTCAGTGGGTACTTCTCCGTAATCCGAGCGAAGAGCTCGGCAATGAGATCGTCACGACCAAAGAATCGGGAGTGATCCTCTTCACGGAACGCCCGTAGTCCGAGATACGGGTTGTCGATCAGCCCATTGTGCGCATGAGCAGTCGACGCTGCGTTGGCGCCGAGATCCAGCTCGGGGTCTTGCAGCAGAATCTGCTCTTGCAGCCGGCGCACACGCGACGACGGGTCGATGCCGAGGTCGTCGGCGAGCGTCGCCCGCGTCGCACGAAAGGCACGAAGGGCGTCGGCTTGGCGACCCGACCGGTACAGCGCGAGCATCTGCAGCGCCCGGAACTCCTCGCGGTACGGATGTTCGCGGGTCAGTCGTTCGAGTTCAGCGGCGACATGAACGTGTTGCCCGATCGCCAGCCGCGCCGACATCAACTCTTCCACGGCACCAAGTCGCAGCTCGTCAAGCCGCGCCCGCTCTACCTGGAGCGCGTCTTGGTCGAGGAAGTCGCAGAACGCATAGCCGCGCCACAGCGCCAGCGCGGCCTCGATGCGTTGTGCGCCGGGTTGGGGCGCGGCGCTCCGGTCGGCGCGCACCGCACAGTGCCGCTCCGGGTACGGGGGTGACAGGCGCGGCGG
>JBCCVW010000036.1:0-28701 GCA_039194665.1 Actinomycetota bacterium | reverse complement strand
TGTGCGCGGCGGAGCCCGTTGTGGCCGAGGTCATGGCAGGGAGCGTAGGCCGATGACCGACTCACCCCTCTACTTCCGTCAGCTGCTCAGCGGTCGCGACTTCGCCGGCGCCGATCCGCTCGCCGGCCAGATGGTCAACTTCGTGTACGCGATCGGCGATCGGCGGTCGGGATCGTGCGTGCTCGTCGATCCGGCCTACGCCGTGGATGAGCTCGTCGATCTACTCGCCGCCGACGGCATGACCCTCACAGGTGTGTTGGCTACGCACTACCACCCGGATCACGTCGGTGGTTCGATGATGGGCCACACGATCGAGGGGATTGACAAGCTGCTCGAACGCGTCGATGTACCCATTCACTGCAACCGTGACGAGGTCGAGTGGATTCAGAAGTCGACCGAGGTCGACGGCGACCATCTCGTGGGCCACGACTCCGGCGACGTTCTCGTGGTCGGCGACCTCGAGATCACGATGATGCACACCCCCGGCCATACCCCAGGAAGTCAGTGTTTCCTCGTCGATGGCCGCCTCGTCGCCGGCGACACGCTGTTCCTGGAAGGATGCGGGCGCACCGACCTTCCTGGCTCGGATCCCGCGAAGATGTCCGAGAGCCTGGCCCGATTGGCCAAGGTGCCCGACGACACGATCCTGTTTCCGGGACATCGCTACTCGTTTGCCAGCAGCGCCACCATGGAAGCCGTCAAGGAAATGAACTTCGTGTACGGCGGCGGCTGACCACCCCTCAAAAACTCTGCCCACCTCCGGCGCGACGCGCCGGATTTCGACAGGAGAACGGGCTTAGCAGTCGGCCTTGGCCGGAATGACGATCTCCAAGCCGGCAAAGAACGCCCCGTATCCATCGGTGTTGGCGTTGGCTGCGTTGAGCGCATCAACCGTGACGTCGAAGTTCTCCGCAACGCGGATCGGAATGTCGCCGGCGGCGATTGTGTACGTGCCCTCACCACAGTTGTCGCCGGCATCGGGGATCGTCTCGACCGGCTCGGCGGTCTCGTCACCACCAGCGGCGTCAGTGTCGTCGCCGGTCACCGTCGCGTCGGTGCCATCGGCGGCAGCTTCATCGGTCGCACTTGCCGCGGTTGGCGCATTGGCGCCTGGCGGAATGCGGATCACCGTGCCGGGGAACGGAAACTCGTTGACGCTGCCCCACTCGTTGAACGCGACGAGGTCGTCAACCGTGATGCCGAAGTCGTTGGCCACCTTGAGCGGATAGTCGCCCGCCTGGACCGTGTAGTCCTGCGAGCCGGTCACGATGCCCCCGTCGGCGGCACCCTCCGGCGCAACGGTGGTCACGGGCGGCCGAACGACGAACTCGGTCGACGCCTGGTCGAGATTGATCGTGGAGGCGCTTGCCCCACCGGCCTCGCTGCCCCCACACGACGCCAGCACGAGCGCGGCGAGCGCCACCGGGACACCGAAGGCTCCGGCCGCGCGTGTGTTCGTCAACTGCATGGCATTCGAGCCTAGAGCCGCCGTCGCGCTCCGCGGTGTCAGCCCCGTCACACCCGAACTGTGTCCGGAATCCGACGCCTCGCGCCGGAAATCGGCAGTTTTTCTGGGAGGGTCGGTCGCGGTCGAAGGCCTACATCAGCGGGCGGTCGGTCGGCGCCACGGGGGTCGGCAACCGGCTCTCGCCCATCAGGTACGCGTCGACTCCGGCGGCTGCGGCGCGGCCTTCGGCAATCGCCCACACGATCAGACTCTGACCGCGACCCATGTCACCGGCGACGAATACGCCGCGCTGGTTGGTCATGTACTGCTGGTCGCGGGCCACATTGCCCCGCTCGTCGTAGTCGAGCTCGAGCTGGTCGAGCCAAGAGCCGCGCTCGGGGCCGACGAAACCCATCGCCAAGAACACGTAGTCGGCTGGCAACTCTCGGTCGGTGCCCTCGACCTTCTCGAAGCGGCCGTCGATGCGCTCGACCTCGTGGATGTGCAGCGCGCGCACCCGTCCGTTGCCGTCGTCGAGGAACGCCTCGGTATTGACCGAGTACACCCGCTCGCCGCCCTCCTCATGCGCCGACGACACCCGGTACACGAAGTCGTACTGCGGCCACGGGTTACCGGGCGATCGATCTTCGGGCGGACGGGGCATGATCTCCAGTTGCGTCACCGAGGCCGCACCCTGACGGTGCGCGGTGCCGAGGCAGTCGGCACCGGTGTCGCCGCCACCGATGATCACCACATGGCTGCCCTTGACGTCGATCGGCGACTGCTCGATGTCGCCGAGCTGCACCCGATTGGCATACGGCAAGTACTCCATCGCCTGATGAATCCCGCCCAGCTCGCGCCCGGTGATCGGGAGGTCGCGCCACAAGGTGGCGCCGCAGGCCAACACGATCGCATCGTGCGAGGCCCGCAGCACCTCGATGTCGACTGTTTCGCCGACGCCGGCGTTGGTCCGGAACTCGGTGCCCTCGGCCTCCATCTGTTCGAGGCGGCGGTCGATGTGCCGCTTCTCCATCTTGAACTCGGGGATGCCGTATCGCAGCAGACCGCCGATGCGATCGGCGCGCTCGAGCACCACCACTTCATGGCCGGCGCGCGTCAGCTGTTGCGCCGCAGCCAGACCCGCCGGGCCGGAGCCGATCACTGCGACCCGCTTACCGGTGCGCACCGACGGGACCTGGGGGGTGACCCAGCCCTCGTCCCAGGCGCGGTCGATGATCTCGACCTCGATCTGCTTGATCGCGACCGGGTCCTGATTGATCCCGAGCACACACGCCGACTCGCACGGTGCCGGACACAGGCGGCCGGTGAACTCGGGGAAGTTGTTGGTGGCATGCAGCCGCTCGATCGCGTCGTGCCAGTGTTCGCGGTAGACGAGGTCGTTCCAATCGGGGATCAGGTTGCCGAGCGGGCACCCGTTGTTGCAGAAGGGGATCCCGCAGTCCATGCACCGACCCGCCTGCTGATTGAGCGCAGTGGCGTCGAAGTCCTCGTACACCTCTTTCCAGTCGCGCAACCGCACCGGCACCGGCCGCCGCGACGGCAGCTGGCGATCCCACTCGAGAAATCCCGTTGTCTTGCCCATTACAACTTCCCTCTCTCGTCGGCCGTCTCGATGCCCTCGCTCGTCGGCCCTGCGGTTCTCCTCGTTCGGGTGCGGCTCGTCGCTGGCGCTTGCCTCGCCGCCCGCAGACCGGTCCGTTGCACGGATTCGGCGCTGTGCACAGTCAGGCCCTCGCTGCTTCCATGATCTTTTCGACCGTGGCGTCCTCGTCGAGGCCGGCGGCTTCGGACTGCTCGATCACGGTCAGCACTCGTCGATAGTCGGTGGGCATCACCTTGCGGAAGTCACGCACGGCCTGGTCCCACTGCGCCAGGATGCGCGTCGCCGGCCCGGAGCCGGTGTAGTCACGATGCCGCTCGATCGTCGACCGCAGGAACTCCCGATCGGCATCGCTCAGCTCCTCGAGCTCGACCATCTCGTAGTTGACCTTGGCCGAGGACGTGGCATCGGGGTCGTACACGAAGGCGATGCCGCCCGACATGCCAGCCCCGAAATTGCGGCCGGTGTCGCCGAGGATCACGACGCGCCCGCCGGTCATGTATTCACAACCGTGGTCGCCAACTCCCTCCGACACGGCCAGCGCGCCGGAGTTGCGCACGCAGAAACGCTCGCCGACGATGCCGCGCAAGAAGATCTCGCCCCCGGTGGCTCCGTAGGCGATCACGTTGCCGGCAACGATCTGCTCTTCGGCAACGAACGGCGCATCGGGATGCGGATGAATGATCAGGCGACCGCCCGACAATCCCTTCCCGACATAATCGTTGGCGTCACCGACCAGGCGCATCTGGATGCCCGCGGGGACGAAGGCCCCGAAGCTCTGGCCCGCCGACCCCTCGAAGGTGATGTCGATCGTGCCATCGGGCAGTCCCTCGCCCTTCCACTTCTTCGTCACCTCGTGGCCGAGAATCGTCCCGACGGTGCGGTTGACGTTGCGGATCGGCAGCTCGATCTCGACGAGATGGCCGTCGTCGATCGCCGGTCCACTGCGCGCGATGAGCTCTTGGTCGAGGGCCTCATCGAGACCATGGTCTTGGCCGACGCTCTGGTACATCGTCTGCGCATAGGGGTTCTGCGGCGCCTCGAGGATGGGCGCGATGTCAAGCCCGTCAGCCTTCCAGTGGTCGACGGCACGGCGGGTGTCGAGGCACTCGACGTGGCCGATCATCTCGTCCATCGTGCGGAACCCGAGCTCGGCCATCAGCTCGCGGACTTCTTCGGCGATGAACGTGAAGAAGTTCTCGACGAATTCAGGTTCACCCGAGTACCGCTCGCGTAGCTCGGGGTTCTGCGTGGCGATGCCGACCGGACAGGTGTCGAGGTGGCAGACGCGCATCATGATGCAGCCCGACACCACGAGCGGCGCCGTGGCGAAGCCGTACTCCTCTGCGCCGAGCAACGCCGCGATCACCACGTCGCGCCCGGTCTTCATCTGCCCGTCGGTCTGCACCACGATGCGATCGCGGAGGCCGTTGAGTAGGAGTGTCTGCTGCGTCTCAGCCAGGCCGAGCTCCCACGGTCCGCCGGCGTGCTTCAGCGAGGTCAACGGGCTGGCACCGGTACCGCCGTCGTGCCCGGAGATCAGCACCACGTCGGCTTTCGCCTTCGACACACCCGCGGCCACGGTGCCCACGCCGGTCTCGGCGACCAACTTGACGTGAATACGCGCCTCGGGGTTGGCGTTCTTCAAGTCGTGGATCAGCTGCTTGAGATCCTCGATCGAATAGATGTCGTGGTGCGGCGGTGGACTGATCAGGCCGACGCCAGGCGTCGAGTGCCGGGTCTTGGCGATCCACGGATACACCTTGTGCCCTGGCAGCTGGCCGCCCTCGCCCGGCTTCGCGCCCTGGGCCATCTTGATCTGGATGTCGTCGGAGTTGGTCAGGTACTCCGCCGTGACGCCGAAGCGGCCGGAGGCGACCTGTTTGATCGACGAGCGCCTGTTCGGGTCGTACAACCTGTCGGCGTCTTCGCCACCTTCTCCGGTGTTCGACTTCCCACCCAGGCGGTTCATGGCGACCGCCAGCGTTTCGTGCGCCTCGGCGGAGATCGAGCCGTAGCTCATCGCCCCGGTGGAGAAACGAGCGACGATCGCCGACGTCGGCTCGACCTCGTCGAGCGGTACCGACGGGCGATCGGTGGTGAACTCGAACAGCCCGCGCAGCGTCATCAGCTTCGCCGACTGGTCGTCGACCCTGTTCGAGTACTCCTTGAAGATGTCGTAGCGTTTCGCTCGGCTGGCGTGTTGCAGCTTGAACACCGTCTCGGGGTTGAACAGGTGCAGTTCGCCCTCACGGCGCCACTGGTACTCGCCGCCGAGCTCCAGCTTGCGGTGCGCTCGATCCTCCGGTCGCTCGGGGTTGGCCATCTTGTGGCGCGCCGCCACCTCGGCAGCGATTTCGTCGAGCCCGATTCCACCGAGCTGACTGACCGTTCCCGTGAAGTAGCGGTCGACCACTTCGTCGCCGAGGCCGATCGCTTCGAAGATCTGGGCGCCGGTGTACGACGCAA
This sequence comes from Actinomycetota bacterium, assembly GCA_039194665.1. Classification (GTDB taxonomy): domain Bacteria; phylum Actinomycetota; class Acidimicrobiia; order Acidimicrobiales; family Ilumatobacteraceae; genus JABSQH01. The sequence continues at coordinate 23,164 of JBCCVW010000036.1, read as the reverse complement.
CGGTCGACACGCCCATCTTCGACATCACCTTGAGCACGCCCTTGCCGCAGGCCTTGATGTAGTTCTTGATCGCGGTGATCGGCGCGAGTTCGCCCAACCCGTGCATGTCTTCGGCGATCAGGTCTTCGATCGTTTCGAACGCCAGGTAGGGGTTGATCGCTCCGGCGCCGTAGCCGATGAGCAACGCCATGTGATGCACCTCGCGGGCGTCGCCGGCCTCGACGACCAGCCCAGCCATGGTGCGCTGCTTGGTGCGCACCAGGTGGTGGTGGACCGCAGCTGTGAGGAGCAGCGATGGGATCGGCGCGTCGACGGTGTCGGCGTTGCGATCCGACAACACCAAAATGCGGGCACCCGCTTCGATCGCCGCCGATGCCTCGTCACAGATCCGATCGAGCGCTTGACGCAGTCCGTCGCCGCCATCGGCGACGCGATACAGACCGGCGATCACCTTGGCTTGGAGACCGGGGTAGTCGCCGTTGTCGTTGACGTGGACGATCTTGGCCAGGTCGTCGTTGTCGATGATCGGATATGGCAGTGCCAGTTGGCGGCAGCTCTCCGGCCCCGGATCGAGCAGGTTGGCCTCTGGTCCGACCGTGGACGACACCGCCGTGACAACTTCCTCGCGGATCGCGTCGAGCGGCGGATTGGTCACCTGGGCGAACAGCTGCGTGAAATAGTCGAACAACAAGCGGGGCCGCTCGGACAGAACCGCAATCGGCGTGTCGGTGCCCATCGAACCGAGGGCCTCCATGCCACGCATCGCCATTGGCGCGAGGAGGATCTTCAGCTCTTCGTGGGTGTAACCGAACATCTGCTGGCGGCGCAGCACGCTGTCGTGGCTGAACACGATGTGCTCGCGCTCGGGAAGTTCGTTGAAGTCGACCATTCCCTCGTCGAGCCAACGCCCGTACGGGTACTGGGCCGCCAATTCGGCCTTGATCTCCTCGTCGTCGATGATCCGGCCCTCGCGGGTATCGATGAGGAAGATCTTGCCGGGTTGCAGACGGCCCTTGGCCACGACCTTGGATGGTTCGACGTCGATCACACCGACCTCGGACGCCATCACCACGAGGTCGTCGTCGGTCACCCAGAATCGGCTGGGGCGCAGACCGTTGCGGTCGAGGACCGCACCGATCACATCACCGTCGGTGAAGGCCACCGATGCGGGCCCGTCCCACGGCTCCATCATCGCCGCGTGGAATCGATAGAAGTCGCGCTGCTCGCGCGTCATCGTGGCGTGGTTCTCCCACGCCTCGGGGATCATCATCAGCACGGCGTGGTGCAGCGGGTAGCCGCCCAGATGCAGGAGTTCGAGCACCTCGTCGAACCGAGCGGTGTCGGAGGCGCCAGGAGTGCAAATGGGGAACGCCCGCTCGATGCCAGGCAGGCGCTTGCTTTCGAGCATCGCCTCACGGGCCCGCATCCAGTTCTGGTTGCCCTGCACCGTGTTGATCTCGCCGTTGTGGGCAACGAAACGGTACGGGTGGGCGAGCTCCCATGCCGGGAAGGTGTTCGTGGAGAAGCGTGAGTGCACGAGCAGCAATGCCGACTCCGTGAGCGGATCGGTGAGATCGGGGAAGAACTCGCTCAGCTGCGGTGTGGTGAGCATCCCCTTGTAGACGATGGTGCGCGCCGAGAGCGAGGAGAAGTAGGTCTCGACATCGCCGGTCAGTTCACGCCGGCTGCGTTTGCGGGCGACGAATGCTTTGCGATCGAGGTCGATCCCGGTGGCCCCCTCCGGATCGGACACGAACAGCTGGCGTACCGCGGGCATCGCTGCGCGGGCGGTGGCGCCGAGACAATCGGGATTGACCGGCACGTCGCGCCAACCGAGCACCGTGAGGCCCACCTCGACGACCGTGTCCTCGATCGACGCCATCGCCTTCTTCCGTGCCAGCTCCTCGGTGGGCAGAAAGGCGATGCCGGTGGCATATGCGCCGGCGGGCGGCAACTCGAAGTCGACCACGCTGCGGTACAGGCGGTCGGGGACGTGCAGCAGGATCCCTGCGCCGTCGCCCGTGTCGGGTTCGGCGCCAGTGGCACCACGGTGCTCGAGGTTGGTGAGTGCGGTGAGTCCGGTCATCACGAGCTCGTGAGACCGCTCACCATGCAGGTTGGCGACAAAGGACACACCACACGAGTCGTGCTCGTGGCGTGGGTCGTACAGCCCTGTCGGGCCTGGAGGCATTCGCATCGCTACATCCTCGGGGGTCGGGGTGAAACGGGGATGCTCGAGACAGCGTTGGCCCAAGCCGGAAATGAGATTGTACGCCAACCGGCGCACGAACAGAAAGATCGTTCGCTCGTGAACGTGGACGGCTGCCACTGGTGAGCCAAACCCCTGCATGTGGTGGTTTCGCTCACCAATGCGAGCCGACGCCGTCGCACCGGTGAGTCACACCCGTGCATCGGGTGGTTTCGCTCTCCAGAAGAACTTCGAGGGGTTCGCCCCGCTCGTTCGTTAGGGATGCGTGAACACATCATCAGGGCAATCCCCATCGAGCAGCGGCGCCACCCGTCGCTGGCTCCCGATCTGCGGTGCACTCGTGCTCGCCGCAAGTACGGCGGCCGCGGTCGCGAGCGGCACCACATCGGCCACGACCGGCGAGCCGGAACGCTCAGCCGCGGACTGCGCCGACTCCCTCGGGCTGCACCAACCGGGGGTGCTCACGGCGGTGTGGCGCACGGACGCAGTGGGTCCGGTCGACACCACCACGTTCGAGGCCGCAATCGTCGCCGCGGTCGCCTCCGAGTTGGGCTTCGGCAACGATGCCCTCGAGTTCACGGTGCACAATCGCCGCTACGGCGTCGATCACCTCCTCGATCTTCCGACGCTCGAGTCCGACCACGACATCACCGGCGGCGGTCCGCAGGACTTCGACATCGCCGTCGGCACGATCTCGGTCGACGACGCGCAGCCCGGCGATGTCGACGTCGTGCTGGTCGCCGATGCACCGGACGCGCCACAACCGGCGGCGCAGCTCGGAATGGTCATCGCGTCGGGCAATCCGCTCGCGGAGTGCGTCGGCCTGGCGGTCACCGCCCTCGACGAGTCCGGGTCGCTCGACCGGCTGGCGCAACAACGATTGGGCGACGACCAGCTGAGCGTCGTCACCGACCTCGACCCGTTCCGCTACCTCGGCGGTCGCTGACGACCCGCGATGATTGCGGTTGTGGGGGACGAGCGCAGCGGCGCGCTGCACGATCTGCGCGCGGTGTATCGCACGACGCTGCCCGACTTGTACGGCTACGTGCTGTTCCACTCCGCGGGCGACACAGCGCTCGCAGAAGACATCACCGCTGAGACCTACCTCACTGCGACGCAGCAGTTCGGCAAGGGCCGCGGCGACGAGGTCACGTTGCCGTGGCTCAAGGTGGTGGCCAAGCGCAAGCTCATCGACCACTGGCGCCGCCAACGCCGGCTCCGACAGCGACTCGACCGTCTCCGGAACGAAACCGACGTCGTCGAGGCTCCTCCCGATGGCGACGACGGCCCGGTGGCGACACTCGACGAACGACAGGGCGTCTACGATGCGCTGCAGTCGCTGCCTGACGAACAGCGTCTGGTGCTGGTGTTGCGGCACCTGGACGGGCTCCCCGTGAACGAGATCGCCGACATGATCGATCGAACACCGAAAGCGACCGAGTCGTTGCTCGGCCGGGCGCGGGTGGCATTTCGCCGGAAGTACGAGTCGCGACGTCGTCTCCGAACCGAGGATGGCCGCGATGGATGATCGCGATCTCGACGAGCTGTTCGAGCGCTCGTCGCAACCCGTCCGCCCGTCCGCGCGGTTTGAAGAGGAGCTGCTGGTCCGGATGGAGTCCGCATACGACGAGGGACCCGACCTCGACGAGGCCGTCGGCGCATCAGGCGAGTCACCCGACTCGTTCGAACTCGACCCGACAGCGCTCGGCCACGATGGCAGGCACGGCGACCGTGCGGGTTCTCGTCGTCTGCTCGCCGTCGCTGCAGTCGTTCTGTTGCTCGTGGCCGGGGCGGCGCTCGTGATCGTTGGCGGCGACCGCTCAGCCGACGAGGAACCGGTGGTCTCCGCTCCCGACACACCGTTCCTCGACGCGATCAACGACGCCTGCGAGCGCACGCTGCCCGCCGTGCAATCAGCGTTTCCGACGTTCGACGAGCTACCTGGTGGGCCCGGCGACGATCCGACGCTGGCAATCGCGCCTCTGCGGACGATGATCGACGCGCTCGCTGATGCGCTCGCGTCTGCGCCGCCGAGTCTCGGTGCGCTGCGCGTCGAGGTTGCAGACCTCGATGGGCTGCTGGCCGATCAGGAATTGCTCGTCGAGGTGGACCAGGTCAACTCCGTCCGTGCCGCGCTGCCGCTCATCGCCGAGCGACTCGTCACAGTGACCGAGACCCTCGCCGATGCAGGTGCCACCGCCTGCGCGGCCGAGCAGGACGACCCATGACTCTCGGCACACGTCGCACCACGACCGTCGCCTCGCTGTTGTTGGCTGCGCTGATCACCGCCTGCGCGCAGTCCGACGACGAGGCGCAAGCGCCCGAGAGCTCGGACACGAGCCCCGTCGAACGAACGGCCACGACGACGTCCCCAACCGAAAAAACATCGACCGAGCTGGTCACCGGTTCGGCGCCGAGCTCGTCTGCGGGCACGGTCGCGTCGACCACGACTGAGCCGGCGGACGAACCCGCACCGTTCCCTCCACCCGGCCTTCCGATCGTGTGGCGTCACGAGTTCGACCAACCGGTGTGGACGCCGCTCGAGCGCGACGGAGCGCTGTTATTGGCCGGGCCATCGCGGGTGCAGCGATTCGACGTCGACGATCGAACCGAGACGACGCAGTACCTCGCCGCCGACGACGAGTTGTTCGCCGATGTGGTCTTCCTCACCAACGCTGGCCCCAACGTCGCCGCATTGGCCAGCACGTTCGGCCTCACCACCTTCGACCTGGCCCTGACCATCGATGCGCAGACGCTCGAACGAGGACCGTCGCTTCGTGCGACACCCGGCGACGTGTACGTCCCGAACGGGGGGACCGGCGCGCCCGCGGACAGCGACGACCCCCAGATGCTCGCCTTCCCGATGCTCGGTAATCGTGGCGTGATCGACGTGTTCGACACCTCGACGGCTGCCGTCGTCGGACCGGCACCTGACACGCTGCAGCCGAACGCGCTGATCGAGCGCATCGACGACGAGTTCTGGGTATGGGCCACAGACGGCACCGGGCGCGTCGTCGATGTCGACAGTGGTGACATCGTCGCCGAGCTCGATGCCGGGCAGATCCTCGGCCCCTCACCGGGGCACGTGGTGTTCGCGAATGACGACAGCGTGTGGCTCGCCACCACCGGTGCGCAGGGCGATCTGCTGCGATTCGACCGAGGCTCGTACGAGGTGACCCAGCGCCTCGACCTTTCCGACCGCTACGGCCCTGACACCGCTGTCGATGTGCAGGCAACTTCACGCAACAACCCATTCGTCATCGTGCAGGTCGATCGAGCCGACGAGGGTTGGTACATCCTCCTCCAGCTCGACCCGACGTCGGGCGACATCGTCTCCGAGCACACGATCGCACCCTCGGCGCACGAGTACGGCTGGTTCGTCGATCGCCTGCCGTACGTCGTGACCATCGGTGAGCGAGTGTTCGTGTTCGACCACGTCCGCAGCGTGGTCGAGCTCGACACGGAACAGTTGGAGAACGTGACGGACTCGTGGGTCGACCCCGGGGTGACGCCCACGCCAGTGCTGGACGACGATGAGGCGGCGCTCGCCCGGCTGATGCTCGACACCGTGGCCCGCGTGCCCGTTCCGCTCACCAACCCCGAGCTCGGCGCGCTCGCGTTGGCATCGCTCGCCCGCACTGAGGGCGCCAGCGAAACAATCTGGGAAGTGCAGTTCGCGGTTGTCGACGGCGACCGCGGATGGGGACAGATCCGCCCAGAGGGCTCCGACCAGATCGGCTTTCCAATGTCGTTCCGCCGTATCGATGGCGAGTGGCGCATCGACTCGCTCGCCTTGTGCACCGTGGCCATCGAGGCAACTAGCGGCGAAGAGGACCCTTGCGGTCTGCTCGGCGGCTGACCACCGACCGTTCACCGCTGAGCGAAACCCGCGCATCTGGCGGGTTCGCCCATCGGTGCGAGCCGACGTCGACCACCGGTGAGCCAGACCCGTGCATACGGTGGTTTCGCTCACCGCAATGGAGGGCGCGGTGATCTGGCAGGCTGCCTGGATGGGTCACGAGCACACCACCACCGCAGCGGACGGCACCACGATCGCCTGGAGCCGGCTGGGTTCGGGCGACCCGGTGGTCCTCGTCCACGGGATCACCGAATCGGCCGCTTCGTGGGAGCCGTTGATCGAACGACTGTCGGCGACGAACGACGTGATCTCGCTCGACCTGCGCGGCCATGGCGAGTCGGGCACCGCCGACGCCTACGACCTGGCCGCGATGGTCGGCGACATCGCTGCGGTGGTCGGGGCCGCGGAGGTCGATCGACCGCACTTGGTCGGCCACTCGCTCGGCGGGGCGGTGGTCAGCGCAGCCGGTCCGGCGTTGCAGCCCGCTTCGGTGACCTCGATCGACCAGTCGCTGCAGCTCGGCGAGTTCAAGGCCCAGGTGGTCGCCGCCGAGCCGATTCTGCGCGATCCCGACGCCTATGGCCTGGCCGTCGATGCGATGTTCGAAGAGTTAGCCGGGACGCAGCTCTCCGACGCGGAGAAGGCGCGTGTCAACTCGCTGCGTCGTGCTCGCCAGGAGGTACTCCTCGGTGCGTGGGCCGCGTTGCTCGAAGAGCCCCAAGCGGCGGTCGAGGCCACCGTCGATGCGGTCCTCAGTGGGTATCGCGACGTGGACGTGCCATATCTCGCGGTGTTCGGGATCGATCCAGGCGACGGCTACGCCGACTGGCTGCGGTCGTACACGCCCGCCGAGTACGAGCTGTGGGAGGGCGCTGGCCACTATCCGCACCTGGTCGATCCCGACCGCTTCGTCGACCGCCTTCGCCGGTTCTGGAGCGGGGGCTAAGCGTCAGGTCGCAGTGACCCGCACCGCCACCTCGTAGAGGCCCCAGCAGAGATACTCATAACTCACGCCGTGCGCGGCGCAGTGCTCCTGCCAGGCGCGGAACTCGTGCTCGCGCCAGTTGGGGTAGTTGAAGTACTCGTTGAACACGATCACGGATCCGGGCACCAGGCGCGGCGCCAGGTTGTCGAGCACCGTCTTGGCCGACGAGTAGATGTCCGAGTCGATGTGCACCAGCCGGGCGGAACCCGGGTGGTCGGCGAGGAACGGGGCAAGCGTGTCGTCGAACCAGCCGACGTGTAACTCGACGTTGCTCGCGACCTGCGGCATCCCCTCACCACCGAACGCGCCCGCGTCGATATCCGCTCCGGCCCACGCCTCGGGGAGGCCCTCGAACGAGTCGAAGCCATGCACGGTCGCGCCGGGGAGCCGGCGGGCCAGGTGGTTGATCGTCATCCCCGAGCGCACGCCGAACTCGAGCACCAGACCATCGTCGACCGTCGCCTGCTTGGCGGCGTAGGTCAGCACGTCGAGCGCGTCACGGCGGATGAGCGAATCGCGCATGTCCGACTTGATGTAGCCGACCGTGTCGTCCAGTGCGTCCTGCAGCAACGCGTGATGGGGGTGCCACCGGTTGGTGTAGTAGATCTTCCCGTAGTACGCGTCCATGCCGCGCACGACAACCGAGGCGATGACGCGGTCGGCGAGTCGGGCGGCCTGGCGCTTGACCCCGCCCGCTGACAATGGCATCAGCGAATCAGACGTCGGCGAAGCGCGGCTCGCGCTTCTCCATACCCGCCATGACCGCCTCGACCTGGTTGGGCGTACCGATGTGGCTGCCGATCGACGCGCGCTCGGCGGCGAACTGCTCGGCGGCTCCGGCGTGCTGCATCCGGTTGAAGAGTTCTTTGGCGCTGCGCACCGCGCCCGGATTGCGGCCTGCGATCTCCGCGGCGAGCGCCAGTGCGTCCTCGCGGGGCGTGTCACTGACGCGAGTGACCAGGCCGAGCTCGTGGCCCTCGCGAGCGTCGAACACGCGCGCTGTGAACGTCAACTCCCTCGCCACGTCGGGACGGACGAGGCCATTGAGCACGAACGTGCCCGTCATGTCGGGCGTGATACCCCAGTGGATCTCGCGCACCGACAGCTTGGTGTTGGGATGAGCGATGCGGATGTCGGCACCGAGGATGATCTGCAGCCCCCCACCCAGCGCATGTCCGTGGGCAGCAGCGATGACCGGCACCGGCACCTCCTGCCACACCCAGCAGCACTGTTGGCCGAGGTGGGTGATGCGGCCCTCTTCCATCGATCCCGGGTTGCCATCGTTGCCACCGCTGGCACCGGTACCGTCGACCATGCCCTGAAACCCCGAGAAGTCGAGGCCAGCGCAGAACGAGGCGCCTTCGCCTGACAGCACGACGACGCGCACGCCCGGCTCGGTCTTGAGGCGCTCGCCCGCTTCGGCGATAGCGCTGAACATCGCGCCGTCGAGCGCATTGCGCTTGTCGGGCCGGTTGAGGCGCATCTCGGCGATGCCGTCGTTGATGGACACGATGACTCGATCGGACATACACCAAGTCTCGCACCTGGCTCGAACCGCACACGAACGGGCTGGCATGCTCAGGCGATGCGCCTCAATCTCTCCGCCGATGACGTCCTCACGACCACCCGCTCGGTACGCAAGCGGCTCGACTTCGAACGGCCGGTCGACCGGGCGGTTGTCGAGGAGTGTCTCGAGATCGCGTTGCAAGCGCCCACCGGATCGAACCGCCAGGGTTGGCAATTCATGTTCGTGTCGGATGCGGAGAAGAAGAAGGCGTTGCAGGACATCTATGCCCGCAACTTCGATCTCTATCGCGGCATGCCTCGGCCGGAGTACGCGAGCGACGACCCGCGCGCAGAACGCGCCGACTTGGTCGTCGACTCCGCGACGTACTTGGCGGAGAACTTCCACCGGGCACCGTGGCTCCTCGTCCCGTGTATCGAGGGGCAACTCGACGGCGCCAACACGATGGTGGCCGCGTCGGCGTGGGGCTCGATCCTTCCGGCGGTGTGGAGCTTCATGCTGGCCTTGCGCGAGCGCGGAATCGGATCGGCGTGGACCACGATCCACTTGATGAACGGTGGCGACGCGGAGGCCGCCGAGATACTCGGCATCCCCCACGACCGGTACACCCAGGCCGGGCTGTTCCCGATCGCCTACACCGAGGGCACCGACTTCCGTGCAGCCAAACGACTGCCACTCGACCACGTCACCCACTGGGATCAGTGGTAACGCTCGACGCTCAAGATCGAGCGCGGGCACGCCGATGACCAGGTGTGAGTCTCCCGCCGCCCACGCTCCCCGCGCCGAAATCGGCCGCGGCAGCGTCGCCAGCGACGGAGCCGACGGCGCAAGCGACCCCGTCAACGCCTGTCGTCCCGGACCCGGTCTCGGCACCCTCGGCGGTCGCCCCCCCGGCACCGCCCATCCCGACGCTCGACGCAACGACGACGACCAGCCCCTCGCCACGCAAGTGGACCACGGTGCTCGGTGTCGCTGTCGTCGTTGTGATCGTGGCCGCAGGAGCGGCGTTGGCCTACGACCAGTGGATCGCTGGCGACGAGTCGCCGACGCCCACCGAACCAACGACCTCGATCCCAGATGGTGCCGTCACGGAACCCGCCGAGCCCAACACCGTCGATGAGCAGCCGTCGACTCCGCCGATTCTCGGACCCGCAACAGTCGAGGTACCGGCCGATCAGCCCGTGATCGACAGCCCACCGGACGCCGCAACCGACGACCAGGCCGTTGTCCCGCTCGAGCAGCCGGCCGCGCCGCCGGTCCAGGTACCAGATCAAACGGTCCCTGACGCACCCGCACCCGCACCGGCGCCGGCTGAGGGGGCCGTCGAACCCGCCGTACCGCCTGCCGGGCCCGCCGAGGTACCGGCCCCCCCGATCGACGACATCGACGACATCACACCGACGGTCGGCGCGCCAGCATCGGGTGGCCTGGAACAACCCGCACGCGTCGGCAACGCCATCGACAGCGCAACCGAGGTCGTCGACGCCGTGAACGATCGTCTGCCCGACGACGAGTTGCTCGACGACGTGCTCGGCGACTGAACACCGAACCAGCGCGACTATTGCAGCAGGCTGCGGTCGATCTCGGCGATCGAGCTCCGGCCCGTCAGCGCCATCGTTCGATGGATTCCGTCACGGAAGAAGTCGAGCAGCTGGTCGACACCGCGTTCACCACCGACAGCGAGCGCATACAGGTACGGCCGCCCGATCGAGACGGCATCGGCACCCAGGGCAATGGCTTTGACGACGTCGCTCCCGCGCCTGGCGCCTCCGTCGCAGATGATCGTCGCCTGATCGCCGACCTCCTGACGAACAGGCTCCACCAAACTGATCGGCGCGGGGGCATGGTCGAGTTGACGGCCCCCGTGATTGGAGAGCGCGATTGCGTCGACGCCTTCGGCCACCGCCTGTTTGGCGTCGGCCACTGACTGCACACCTTTCAAGATGATCGGGCCCTCCCACACGGAGCGAAGCCACTCGATATCGTCCCACGAGAGTGCGTCGTCGAACTGCCGATGCATATGTTCAGCGAGCGATACCGCAGTCGATCCGTCCTCGGTGTCGTAGCCGGCGACGTTGGCGAAGACGATCGGATCATGACGCAGGAAGTCCCACGTCCAAGCCGGGTGGAAGAGTCCATCGACGAGCGTGCCCGGCCCGAGCTTGGGTGGAAGGGTCATCCCTCGTCGTACGTCGCGCTCTCGACGACCGAGCACCGCGGTGTCGACCGTCAACCACACCGCCTCGTATCCCGCCTCGGCAGCACGGCGGAGCAGATCGGCGACCATCGAGCGGTCACGCCAGGTGTACACCTGGAACCACTTCGCTCCATTCGATACGGCTGCAACATCCTCGATCGAGTGTGTGCCCATCGTGGACAACGACCATGGAATACCCGCCCGAGCCGCGGATCTCGCCACGGCCAACTCCCCGTGAGCGTGGGCAATACGCGAGAACCCGGTCGGCGCACAGATGAGCGGCATCGACAGCTCGGTGCCGAACAACGTGGTCGAGGTGTCGATCGAGCTCATGTCGCGCAGCACGCGAGGGATGAACTCGTAGTCGGCGAACGCTGTCGAGTTGCGGGCCAGGGTGTGCTCGTCCTCGGCGCCGCCATCGATGTAATCGAACACGCCGCGAGGAAGCCGGCGCTTGGCGATGCGGCGATAGTCCTCGACTGCAGCACATCGCTTGAGCCGACGTGTTGTCGGGTCGAGCGCGATCCGATCGAAGCTGGCGACCGACCAGAACGTATTCCACATTCCCACGCCAGCAGCCTAGGCAACGCGGTGGCCGCGCTACTCGACGAGGCGAAGCCCGCTCGGCGTCATCGACGGCTCGGCCTGCGGGAGATCGACGACGAACTCGGTGCGATGTGCAGGGAACACGTGCTCGCTCAGCAACACCGGATCACCGGACGTATCGGTGGTGACCCGTTCACACCGCAGCACAGGCGAACCGGCGGGAACATCGAGCAGCGCCGCGTCGCCCTGGTCGACGAGGTCGGCAGCGATGGTCTGCGTCGCCCCACGGAGGTCGAGATCGAGCAACTCGTAGAACGGGCGCCGCTCGACCGAGCGCCTCGACAACGTCGAGCCGAGCTCGGCGGGGCACCACACCGTGACGACGGCGAAGGGTTCACCGTCGGCGAGATTGACCCGCTTGACGCGCAGCACCTGGGCGACGCGCAAGACGTCGGCGACGTGCGTTGGTGCATCGACGAACGCAAACTCCTCGATTCGCCGCTCGGATAACTTGCCGACGCCTTCGACCTCGGACTCGATGGTGCCGAGCTGCTCGAGTCGCTGGCGCACCGGTTCGGTGGCAACGAACCATCCGAAGCCTTGGCGCGAGTCGATGCGTCCTTCGTCGCGCAGCAGGTCGAGCGCCTTGCGGACCGTCACCCTCGAAGCCTCGAACTCACTCGACAGCTCGGCTTCGGATGCCAGAACCGAACCCGGGGTGGCGGCGGCGACGCGGGTGCGCAAGACGTCGGCGATCTCCTGGTATCGGATGCGACGCATCGACGGTCCGGTGCCGGTCACCACGACTTGTACGCTACCTGTCTTGCTTGACCGCTGGTGTGCTCGGTCGCGTCATCCAGTACACGCCAACCGACGACAGCAGCGTGACCAGTCCAATCGTCAAGAAGGTGTTGTTGATCGTCGCCTGGAACGTCTCGGCAATCACGTCGACGGTCTCGTTGCTCAGCACTTCGATCTCCGCCGACGCATCCCCCAGTTCGTCGACGCATTCCTCGACGTCGTCGACGCCCAGACACTCCTCGACGTCGTCGGTACTGACCGACGATCCCACCCCCGCTTCGTCGATCGCCTCTTGTGCGCTCGTATCGGAGTAGATGTGAAAGAGTGCTGCGGTCACCGCGACGCCGAAGCCAGCCCACAACTTGGCGGCCATGCTGAGCAGCGCCGAGGCGCGTCCGTGCAGCCGTTCGGGCAGGTCGTCGAGGGGGCTGACCTTGGCCGGCACCGCGGCCATGCAGTAGCCGACCGCATTCAGCAACAGTCCCGGCATCACGTGCAAACCAGGGGACGAGGTGTCCTCCAGCACCGCCAACACGAGGATGCCGAGCGAGCACAGCACCAGGCCGCCGAACAGGAACCAGCGAGCGTTGCGGTCGTTCAAGACACGCCCGACCAGCGGCGAAACGACGACTGCGACCACCGCGGGGATGAGCATCACGAGGCCAACCTCGATCGGCGTCACACCGAGGGTGCCTTCGAGAAAGAGCACGATGTACAGCGACATTCCATAGAACCCGAAGCTGGTGATCGCCCTGGCCAATAGCGACGCGACGAGCATTCGACTCGACAGGAGTTCGCGGTCGACCAGACCATCGGGCTGGTGCACTTCGCGGACCACGGCACCGACACCGATCGCGACGCCGGCGGCGAGCAGCGCGATCGACCACGGAAACCATCCGATCCGCCCGCCTTCGATCAATCCGACCTGCGTAGCGAGCACCGCTGTCCCGAGCAACGCAACGCCGATCACATCGGGGCGATACGACTGGCGCGTCGATGGGTCGAGAGCGCGCGGCGCGAGGAGCAAACCGGCCAACCCAACAACGCTGATCACGGCGGTCGCAACGAAGATCGCCCGCCAGCTGATGATCTCGGTGAGGACGCCGCCGAAGAACGGCGCGAGGCCTCCGGCCACCGCGAGGACGGCGATCATCACACCGAACACGCGACCCCGACGCCCCGCGCCGAAGAGCCGGGCAGTGAGTCCAACGATGCTCGGAGCGATGATCGCTGCGCCAGCGCCTTGCGCGGCGCGGGCCGCGATCAGCACGATCGCCGAGGGTGCGAGCGCGGCGACAACCGTCGCCCCGACGAACACCACTCCCCCGAAGATCGACGTCCGCCGGTAGCCGACGATGTCGCCGAGCCGTCCGGCGGGAAGCAAGAACACCGCAAACGTCAGACTGCGGGCACTCGCCACCCACTGGACCGTCTCGATGTCGCCGCCGAGCGCGTCGAGGATCGACGGCAATGCCACGTCGAGCGATGCGGCGTCGAACACCAGTGCTGCGTTGAGCAGCAACAGGCTGGCGAAGACGAAGCGCCGTGCCGTCCGCGACGCAGCGCCGTCGGGCCGATTCCCCATCTCCGCGCGGCTGGCCCCCGTGCGGGCGCGCAGGACCGAATGCAGCCACTCATCCACCGTGTGTCCGTCGTGTTGATGGTGCGCAACGTCGTGATGCAGCTGTGGCGACGTCGCGCTCGAGCGCATGTTCACAATGTGTGCGAGTCCTCGAGACTTGTATTATAGTTGTCTACATGGCAGTGAGTTCGAGCACCCCGATCGAGTTGGTCGACAAGGTCTACCAGGCCCTTCCCGACCGTGTTGCGACGGCCCGCGAGCGCCTTGCCCGCCCGCTCACCCTCACCGAAAAGATCCTCGTCAACCACCTCGTGCATCCCGACACGCAGGAACTCGAGCGGGGCGTGTCGTACGCCGACTTCCACCCCGACCGCGTGGCCATGCAGGACGCAACGGCGCAGATGGCGCTGCTGCAGTTCATGACGGCGGGCCTCGACGAGGCCGCCGTGCCGTCGACGGTGCACTGCGACCACCTGATCCAAGCCAAGGTCGGCGCCCAGATCGACCTCGGAGTGGCCATCGACACCAACGCCGAGGTGTACGACTTCTTGAAGAGCGTGTCGGCCAAGTACGGCATCGGCTTCTGGGGTCCGGGCTCGGGGATCATCCACCAGGTCGTCCTCGAGAACTACGCCTTCCCCGGCGGCATGATGATCGGCACCGACAGCCACACCCCGAACGCCGGTGGCCTCGGCATGGTCGCAATCGGTGTCGGTGGCGCCGACGCAGTCGATGTGATGACCGGATTCCCGTTCAACGTCCGCTGGCCGAAGGTGATCGGCGTACGCCTCACCGGCTCGCTGTCTGGATGGTCGAGCCCGAAAGACGTGATCCTCGAGGTCGCCCGGCAGCTCACCGTCGAGGGCGGGACCGGCGCCATCGTCGAGTACCACGGACCAGGCGCCGACTCGATCTCGGCCACCGGTAAGGCAACGATCTGCAACATGGGCGCCGAGATCGGCGCCACCACCTCGTTGTTCGGGTACGACCACAACATGGCGATGTACCTGAAGGCCACCCGTCGAGAAGACATCGCCGACGCGGCCGATCGCGTTGCCGAGCACCTGCGCCCCGACGACGGAGCGCACTACGACCAGCTGGTCGAGATCGATCTGGACCAGTTGAAGCCGCTGATCAACGGCCCCCACTCCCCCGACCGCGCCCACCGTGCCGGCGCTGAAGTCGGCGCGGCGGCGCGCGAGAACGAGTGGCCCCTCGAGCCCTCGGCGTGCCTCATCGGGTCATGCACGAACTCGTCGTACGAAGACATCACCAGAGTTGCCTCGTTGGCTCGACAGGCCAAGGCCGCCGGACTGCAGGCCAAGTGCGAGCTCCTGATCACTCCGGGCTCCGAGCAAGTGCGGGCAACGATCGAGCGCGACGGCCTGCTCGCCGACCTCGAAGCGATCGGTGCCACCGTGTTGGCCAACGCCTGCGGACCATGCATCGGGCAGTGGTCGCGGCCTGAGTCGATCACCGGGCAGCCGAACACGATCGTCAACTCGTTCAACCGCAACTTTCCGAAGCGCAACGACGGCTCGCCGAAGACGTTGAGTTTCGTCACCTCGCCCGACACCGTGTTGGCCATTGCGCTGGCGGGTCGGCTCGACTTCGACCCCACCACCGACACGATCAGCGCGCCCGATGGCGCCGAAGTGACCCTCGACCCGCCGATTGGCGAAGTGCTGCCCAGCGCCGGGTACGACCCAGGTGAGAACACGTTCACGCCCCCGCCCGACGACCGCTCGTCGATCGAGGTGGCCGTCCACCCGACGAGCGACCGCTTGCAGCTACTCGATCCGTTCGTCGCCTGGGATGGCGAGGACTACCAAGGTCTGCCGATCCTGATGAAGGCCCAGGGCAAGTGCACCACCGATCACATCTCGGCGGCCGGCCCATGGCTCAAGTACCGCGGCCACCTCGAGAACATCTCGGGCAACCTGTTCCTCGGTGCCGTCAACGCGTTCACCGGAGCGACCGGCGAGGGCAAAGACGTCACCGACGGCGCGACCCGTCCGTATCCCGAGATCGCGATGCGCTACTCCGAGGCGGGAATTCGTTGGGTAGCGATCGGCGACCGCAACTACGGCGAGGGCTCATCGCGCGAACACGCCGCAATGGAACCTCGATTCCGTGGCGCGGCGGTGATCCTGGCGCGGTCGTTCGCCCGCATCCACGAGACCAACGCCAAGAAGCAGGGCCTGGTGCCGTTGACGTTCGTCGACCCGGATTCCTACGACCAGATCGGCGAAGACGACCGCATCAACGTGCTCGGCCTGCCGCCGGTGCCGGGGCAGCCGGTGCACTGCCAGATCGTGAAGTCCGACGGCACGACGATCGACTTCCAGGCCACACACACGTTCAGCCCTGAGCAGGTCGAGTGGTTCAAGGCCGGCTCGGCGTTGAACATCGTGCGCCAGAAGGTCGCCGCCGACAGCTGAGCTCGTCTCAGGCGGCGTCGATGGCGCCGCGGACTTCGGCGACGTAGTCGCCAACGGTGTCCGGGCCATCTTCCATCAACCGACGGACCACGCTGGCGCCCTGGATCACCCCGTCGGCGACGCGCGTCGCCTCGTACGCCTGGGGCGCATCAGACACCCCGACACCAACCAGCACCGGCATGTCGGTCACCTTCTTGATACGCGCCGCGAGCGCGGTGGCGGTGGCCGCCAGCGCCGTGCGTTCACCGGTGACCCCGAGGAGCCCGACCGAGTACACGAACCCACGGCAGCGGGCGACAACACGCGGCAGCCGGTCGTCCGGCGCGGTGGGCGCGGCGAGCATGATCGTTTCGATGCCCGCAGCGTCAGCGGCAGCGCACCATGGTGCTGACTCCTCGAGCGGGAGGTCGGGGAGAATCGCTCCGGCGATGCCGGCGCGCGCCAGATCGGCAGCAAATCGGCTGACGCCGGGGTGGTGCACGAGGTTGTAGTACGTCATCACCACGAGCGGGATCTGCACATCGAGATCGGGAACCTCGTGCAACACCGAGTGCGGCGTGGCGCCCAGCTCGAGGGCGCGTTGTGACGCTTGCTGGATGACCGGGCCATCCATCACCGGATCGGAGAACGGGATGCCGATCTCCACTGCGTCGGCGCCGTTCGCCGCGGCGGCGCGGATGGCGTCTTGCCATCCGGGATACCCGCCGGTGATGTATGGCACGAGCAGCTTGCGACCCGCAGACCGCTTCTCGCGGAACTCGGTCTCGAGCCGGCCATATTCGGCGGGCACAGCGTGAGTAGTCACGACGTCAGCGGCCGAGCTGGTCACCGAGCACATCCATCATCTGCGCGACGTCCTTGTCGCCGCGCCCCGAAAGGTTCATCAACACCGTCTGTCCCTGCATCGTCGGCGCCTCGCGCGCGATCCAGGCCACCGCATGCGCGCACTCCAGCGCCGGGATGATTCCTTCGCTGCTCGACAACAGCTGGAATCCGTCGATCACCTCGGGGTCGGTCACCGACGGATACTCGGCGCGACCGATGGCGTGGAGATACGCGTGCTCGGGACCGACACCGGGGTAGTCGAGCCCGGCCGAGATCGACTCGGCCTCCTCCACTTGACCGACCTCGTCTTGCATCAGATAGCTGTGCATCCCGTGCACCACGCCGGGTGTACCGCGACCGGTTGCGGCGCCGCCCGCGGGCTCGACACCGACGAGTCGCACCGATGGCTCGTCGACGAACCCAGAGAAGATGCCCATTGCGTTCGATCCGCCGCCCACACAGGCGACGACCACGTCGGGCACACCGCCGTACTCGGCGCTGAACTGGGCGTGGGCTTCATCGCCGATCACGCGATGGAACTGGCGGACCATCCAGGGGTATGGGTGCGGGCCCATCACCGAGCCGAGGCAGTAGTGCGTGCGGTCGACGGTGGCCACCCAGTCGCGCATCGCCTCGTTGACCGCATCTTTCAGCGTGCGACTGCCGCTCTCGACCGCTTCCACCTCGGCACCGAGGAGGCGCATGCGGAACACGTTGAGCGCCTGGCGTTCGACGTCGACGGCGCCCATGTACACCTTGCACTCGAGGTTGAGCAGAGCGGCCGCCGTCGCCGTGGCCACGCCGTGCTGTCCGGCACCGGTCTCGGCGACCAGACGTCGCTTGCCCATCCGCACGGCGAGCAGTGCCTGGCCGAGCACGTTGTTGATCTTGTGCGAGCCGGTGTGGTTGAGATCCTCGCGCTTGAGCACGAGTCGTATCCCGAGTTGCTCGCCGAGGTTGCGACACTCGGTGAGGATCGACGGGCGACCCGCATAGTCGCGCAACACCGCGTTCAGGTCGGCACGAAAGCCGTCATCAGCCCATGCCTGCGAAAAGGCCGTCTCCAGTTCCTCGATCGCCGGGATCAAGGTCTCGGGTACGAAGCGCCCGCCGAATGCGCCGAACCGGCCCGTGGCATCAGGCGGCGCGAGCAGCGAGTCGGTCGGTGCGGTAGCGATCGGATCGGTGGTGGTCATTCGGCATCCCAGTCGTATGGCAAGTCGTCGTCGCCCAGGTACGGCGTCGAGGCAGCACCGCGGGCGTTCTCGACGAATCGTTTCACGGCCAGCGCGTCTTTGCGTCCTGGAGCTTGCTCGACCCCACTGGCCACATCGACGCCCCACGGCTGCACCTCATCGACAGCGGCGGCGACGTTGTCGGGGGTGAGGCCGCCCGCCAGGATCAGTCTCGCCGAATCGGGTGCGTCGGTGGCGAGCGACCAATCGAATACCTTGCCCGAACCCGGGCTCGGTGCATCGACGAGGATGAGGTCGGTGCCGTAGTCGAGTGCGTTCGGTAGCCGTTCGTCGCCGGCGGCGAAGGCCTTGATCACCCACCGGATCTGCTGCCCGACTTCCTTCGTCTGCGCAGGCGTCTCGCGGCCGTGCAACTGCACCGCTTTCACCCCTGCCTTGTGCGCCAACTCGACGACGCGTGCGGGAAGCTCGTCGCGGAACACGCCGACGGTCAGCACCTCTGGCGGCAACCGACGAGTGATGTCGTAGGCCTGCTGCGGCGCGATCTGCCGCTTCGATGGAGCAAAGATGAAACCCACCGCATCGGCACCCATCGCTACGGCGAGCAGGGCGTCGTCTTCATTGGTGATCCCGCAGATCTTGACGAACATCAGCGCCGCATCCTACGGCGCATGGCGCACCGCACCGTGGCCGGTTCGCCCACCTGCCTAATCTGTCGGCCCGTGGGACGACTCGACGAGATCGATCTGACACTGCGACTCGACAAGGACGAGTACGAGAAGCGGTTACGCGCCGCCCAAGACCGGTTCGTCGAGCTGCGTCTTCAGCTGGGCGGCCAAACGACCGACGGCAAGGTCGGCCCGGGCCTGCTCGTGGTCGTTGAGGGCTCCGACGCAGGCGGCAAGGGCGGTGCCATCAAACGGCTGGTCGAGCGGCTCGACCCGCGCCACTTCGACGTGTTCGCCTTCGCCAAGCCAGACGCACGCGAGAAGCGTCACCACTTCCTCTGGCGCTTCTGGCGCGACGTGCCAGGTCTCGGCGGCATGTGTGTCTTCGACCGCAGCTGGTACGGCCGGGTGCTCGTCGAGCGTGTCGAAGGGTTCGCCACCCAAGCCGAGTGGCGTCGGGCATACCACGAGATCGTCGAGTTCGAGCGCAGCCTGGTGAACGAGGGAGTGATCCTCGTGAAGTTTTGGCTGCAAGTCAGCAAGGACGAGCAGCTGGCTCGTTTCGAGAAGCGGCGCGACGACCCACTACGACAGTGGAAGCTCAACGACGAAGATTGGCGTAACCGCGACAAGTGGGATCAGTACGTGGAGGCGATCGAGGACATGTTCGCCAAGACCGACCACGACCTCGCTCCGTGGGAGCTGATCGCCGGCGAGCAGAAGAAGTGGGCGCGGGTGGCATTCATCGAGACCCTCAACGAGCGAATCGTCGAGGGCATTGCGCGCTACGAACGCGACAACGCCTGAACGGCTGCGGATGGGTCGCCACTGGTGACCAGCGTCTCTCCGACGAGCACCGCGTGATAACCCGCGACGCGCAACGCCCGGGCATCGTCGGGGCCACGTACCCCTGATTCGGCGACCGCTACGACGTGGTCGGGCATCTGCGCGGCCATCCGCACCGCTCGCTCGTGATCGACCTGGAACGTCACCAGGTCGCGTTGGTTGACGCCGATCAGCGTGGCGTCGGCAGTGATCGCAACTTCGAGCTCGTGCTCGTCGTGCACCTCGACCAACACGTCGAGCCCGAGTTCGGTTGCCAACCCGTGGAAGTCGCCGAGTTCGGCTGGTTCGAGGGCTGCGGCGATCAACAAGATGCAATCGGCACCCATGATCCGGGCGTCGTACACATCGGCCGGCGCCACGGTGAAATCCTTGCGAATCACCGGCAACGAGCACGCCCCACGGGCGGCACGCAGATCAGCAGCTGACCCGCCGAAGAACTCCTCGTCGGTCAGCACCGACATACATGTCGCACCGCCGCGCTCGTACGCCATCGCCACGCTGGCGGGGTCGAGGTCGGCGAACAGGTCTCCCTTCGACGGCGAGCGCCGCTTGATCTCGGCGATCACGCCTAAGCCGCCGGCGCGGCGCAGCGCGGCGGTGAATCCCCTCGCCGACGGCTGATCACCCGCTTCGGCGGCGAGGTCCCGAAGCGATCGTGTGTCGGCCGCAGCGGCCGCGCGGTGGCGCTCGAGAATGCGGTCGAGGTACGTCGCCACCGCGCCCGCCCGGTCTAGTAACCCTTGCCGCGCACTGGCGACATCATCGTGAGTTCCGGCCGACCGGCGAGGATCCCGCCGAACGCGCCCATGATCTGCTGCATCACATCGCTCGTCGAGTGCGCCTCGAGCGCGGCCTGATCGCTGTACATCTCGTACATGTAGGCCTTGTTCTCGTCGTTGGCGTCGGCGAGCAAGTGGTAGTGGATCGTGCCGTCCTCGGTCTCGACGTGGTCCATCATCGGGGCAAGACCGTCGAACAGCTCCTGACGCTTGCCGTCCTGGCAGACGAAGGTGGCGAGAATCGAAATGTGGCTCATGCCAGCGACCGTACCGGTGCGCGCGGGTCGTCTCAGAACCCGAGTCGGTTCGACACGGTGACGACGAGTTCGTCGATCGGCACCCGCACCTGCTCGGTGGTGTCGCGGTCGCGAACGGTGACGGCGTTGTCGTCGAGCGAGTCGAAGTCGACCGTGACGGCCAACGGCGTCCCGATCTCGTCTTGGCGCCGGTACCGCTTGCCGATGTTCTGCGTTTCGTCGTAGTCGACCATGTAGCGATCGGCGAGGACCTTGCGCACCTCGTGGGCCAGCGGTGTGAGCGTGTCCTTGCGCGACAGCGGCAACACCGCCACCTGGTAGGGCGCCAGCCGCGGGTGCAGCCGCAGCACGGTTCGCGTCTCGTCGTTGATCACGTCTTCGTCGTACGCCGCGAGCAAGAAGGCCGCCATCGTGCGCGTTGCGCCGGCCGCCGGCTCGATCACGTAGGGCACGTATCGCTCGTTCGTTTGCGGATCGAAGTAGTCGAGCCTTTCTCCCGAGTGCTTGGCGTGCTGCTTGAGGTCGTAGTCGGTGCGCTGAGCGATGCCTTCGAGCTCATCGAAACCCCACGGGAACAGGAACTCGACGTCGCTCGTGCCGGTCGAGTAGTGCGACAGCTCGTCGTCGTCGTGCGCCCGCAGCCGCAGCATCGACTCGGGGATGCCGTGCTCGACGTACCAATTCATCCGCTCACGGCACCAGTACTCGTACCATGTCTGACTGGTTTCAGGACGTACGAAGAACTCGAGCTCCATCTGCTCGAACTCGCGCGTGCGGAAGATCCAGTTCTGCGGGGTGATCTCGTTGCGGAAGCTCTTGCCCACCTGGGCGATACCGAACGGCGGCTTCTTGCGCGCCGTCTGCAGCACCTGCCCGAAGTTGGTGAACATGCCCTGCGCCGTCTCGGGCCGTAGGTAGGCCTCTGACCCGGCGCCTTCGACGGGGCCGGCCTGGGTCTTGAACATCAAATTGAACGCCCGCGCCTCGGTGAAGCTGTCGACGGCTCCGCACTCGGGACACACCCTCGGGTCCTCGAGCTTGTCGAGGCGGTGCCGGGTCTTGCAGTTCGTGCAGTCGACGAGCGGGTCCGAGAAGTTGCTGAGATGACCCGAGGCCTCCCACACCTGCGGTGGGCCGAGGATCGCCGCGTCGATCAACACCACGTCGTCGCGCTGTTGCACCATCGAACGCAGCCACGCGTTCTTCACGTTGCGCAGCATCAGCGAACCGAGCGGCCCGTAGTCGTAGGTCGACCGGAATCCGCCGTAGATCTCCGCGGACTGATACACGAAGCCGCGGCGCTTGCACAGGCTGACGATCTGTTCGAGGTCGGTGGCGGGCACGGCGCACCACGCTACCGACGACCCAGCGACGGGGAACGGCGAATTCCCTGCTGGGGAACGTCGAATCCCCCAAGGGAATGCCGTTTCCCCTGCCCAACCATGGCGACGTGTTCAGGTTGCGCACAGGTGTGGAGGCAGATGCTGAAGTCAGCAACAAGACCAATCGTCCAGGAAGTCGACAAGTTGATGAAAACACCTCAAAACACCTCCGCCGCCCTCCACCGGCCCCGCCGAACCACGTTCGCTGCAGGGGGCCTCCTCGGTGCGCTCGTCATGAGCGCCTCGGTGCTCCTGGTGCCAGCGCGGGCCACCGCAGCCGTCGGCACCCCGGGCGTCGACTGGAGCGCCGCTGCCTCCCTCCCCCCGATTCCGGGCCCCGACAGTGGCGGCCCGACACTCGCCCGAGACGCCGTGGTTGATTTGAGCTGCATCGGCGACGACAACTGCGTCAGCGCCACCGAGCGGCCGACGCTGCACGCCGCCGGAGACCCCGACGAAGACGGTGAGTACCGCTACATGGTGTTCGACCTGTCCGGCGCGGGTGGGGCCACGGAGCTCGTCGCCGAGCACAAGGGCCCCGAGGCGTCATGGGTCGTTCCCGCCGACCGTCTGCAGCACGGTCACACCTACGCCTGGCGGATCATCGGCAGCGCCGACACCCCACAATCATGGAACCAGTTCATCGTCGATCTGCGCCGGTCCGCCGACCAGCCACTCGACGACCTGGGGCCGCTCACCGTCGGGTTGGGGACCGGCGCACTGATGATGTCGCGTGCGGTGCCCACCGGCGGAGCCGCGCTCGCCCTCGGGTTCGCGGATCCCGGTCCGCACACCGCCTCGATGCTCCCCACCGGATGGTCGATCGGTGGCGAGGCGATCGCCGACATCGACCTGGTACGGGTCGAGTCGTTCGCCGATGGCGCCACCGTGGTGGTCCACGCCCTCGACGGCACCGCCGTCCGCTACGAGCGCGACGACGAGGCCGATGGCGCCTACGTCCCAGGGGTGGGGAGGGTGATCAGAGGGTAGTGATGGGGAGAGTGATCAGGGGGTAAGGGTGAGCAGGTGGTAGTTGTGGGGAAAGTGATCAGGGGGTAGAGGTGGG
>JBCCVW010000035.1:0-29093 GCA_039194665.1 Actinomycetota bacterium | reverse complement strand
GCCGTGGCAGGCTAGGGAGCCATGCGGCGCACGCGTTTCGACGACTGGCCGTGCCCGATCGCGCGTACGGCGGATCTGGTCGGCGACTGGTGGACGCCGCTGGTGATGCGCGAGGCGTTCTTCGGGTGTCGGCGGTTCGACGAGTTCCAGTCGGCGCTCGAGGCACCGCGCGCCGTGCTCGCCGCACGGCTCAAGCGGCTGGTCGAAGAGGGCATGCTCGAACGTCACCGCTATCTCGAACACCCGCCGCGTTATGAGTATCGGCTGACCGAGAAGGGTCGCGACTTCTGGATCGTGCTCGCGGCGATGTGGCGTTTCGGCTCCGATCACATGTGGACAGACGACGAGCGTGTGCCGACGGTGCTGACCGACAACGCCACCGGCGCAGTCATCGAGCCGGTGATGATCGACGAAGCCACCGGCGAGCCGGTCGAGTCGGGTCGCGTCGGCATGAGCCGCGACGGCTGAGTCTGTGGCACCATGCGCGGATGAGCGACTCTCCGATCGATGACGGACCGTTTCGGGCGTTGGTGCTGCGTGAGACCGACGATGGTCCGGTCGGCGCGATCGAGGAGCTGACCGATGCCGACCTCCCCGACGGCGACGTAACGATCGACGTCGAGTACTCGTCGCTGAACTACAAGGACGGTCTCGCGTTGACCGGCAAGAACCGCGTGGTGCGCACGTACCCGATGGTGCCGGGGATCGACCTCGTCGGCACGGTCCGCGACAGTACGAGCGCAGAGTACCGACCGGGAGACGCAGTGATCTCTACCGGGTGGATGGTCGGCGAGCGGTACTGGGGCGGCTACAGCGAACGACAGCGGCTGCAGTCCGGTTGGCTCGTGCACCGGCCGGCCCAGATCTCGAGCCTGCACGCGATGTCGATCGGTACGGCCGGGCTGACGGCGATGTTGTGCGTGCTCGCGTTGGAAGATGGGGGCGTGACCCCTGGTCGAGGACCGGTGCTCGTCACCGGTGCCGCCGGTGGTGTCGGGTCCGTGGCCGTGGCGCTGCTCGCCGGCCGCGGCTACGAGGTGGTGGCAGTCACGGGTCGACCCGAGACGCAGGAGTATCTGGCTGAGCTCGGAGCCAGCGGGTTTCGGACCCGTGAGGAAATGAGCGAACCGCCTCGGCCGCTGGAGTCCGAGACATGGGCTGGGGCCGTCGACACCGTCGGTTCGGTGATGCTCGCCAAGCTGCTCTCGCAGATGCAGTACGGCTCGACGGTTGCCGCGTGCGGGTTGGCCGGAGGCGCCGATCTACCGGCAAGCGTGATGCCGTTCATCTTGCGCAACGTCCGTCTGCAAGGTGTGGAGAGCGTGACCACGCCGACGCTGCGCCGAGCCACCGCGTGGGGTCGTCTGGCCGAAGAGCTCGACACCGAGATGCTCGACGCGATGACCGAGATCGTTCCGCTGAGCGAGCTGCTCGATCGCGGGCCGACGATCCTCGCCGGCCAAGTGCGCGGTCGTTGGGTGGTCGACCCGCATCGCTGATCGCCGTGCGCGGCTACGGTCGCGCCGATGCCGTCACATCCCGAGCACCCGCCTGAGTGGATCGACGCCGCTCCGATCCGTGTCGAGCAGCGCATCGAGATCGATGCGCCGGCCGAAGCGGTGTGGACCCGTATCGCTGATCACGAGACCTGGCCAGAGTGGTTCTCGGCGCTCGATCGAGTCGAGGTGCTCGGCCGCGGCAGCGGAGTCGGCGGGGGACGACGAGTGACCGCCGCACGGCTGCCGATCGACGAGGTGTTCACGGCATGGGACGAGAATGAACACTTCGCGTTCGCGATCGTCCGTTCGAAGCTGCCGATTCTGCAGGCGATGGCCGAATCGGTGCGCCTCGAGCCGATCGACGGAGACGGATGCCGAGTGATCTATGCGCAGGGTCTCGAGGCCCGTCGCGGCTTTGGCCGCGTGCTCGGAGCCACGTCGAAGCGCCTCGAACGCGATCTGGGCTCAGCCTTGGCCGCGCTCAAGCGACAGGTCGAAGCCGCGAACTGAGAAGTCGCGAACGGACTCGTCAGCGAAACTCGAGCCCCTCGAAGTCGCCCGAGTTACGCCAGCGTTCGATGTAGTCGAAGAAGGCCACCGGACCTTCTGGGTAGCCGACGCCGTTGCGCAGCGCGCGTGGGCCGATCGGTTGGCCCTCGTTGTTGTAGTAGCCGGGCGTGCAGTCGGGGCTGCCGCCGAACATGCGGCCACCCGACTCCAGCCTCGTGATCCATGCGTCCTCGGCGTCGGCGGTGACTTCGACCTCGTCGGCGTCGGTTTCCAGCGCGTGGGCGATCACCGCGGTGACGGTCTTGGAGTTGTCGGTGAAGTTGTGCGGCACGTTGGAGATCAGGTTGGCCGCCTGACTGAATCCGACGACGAACAGGTTCGGGAAGCCGTGGACGTGCAGCCCGTGCAGGCTGCGCATGCCGTCCTGCCAATGCTCGGACAGACGCAGTCCGTTGCGTCCGACTGGGTCGAAACCATTGCGCCGGGCATGCTCGGTTCCAACCTCGAACCCCGATGCGTAGATGATGCAATCGAGGTCGTAGTGCGTGTCGCCGACCCATACGCCGGTCTCGTCGATCTGGCGAACTCCTTGACCATCGGTATCGATCAGGTGGACGTTCGGGTTGTTGTACGACTGCAGGTACTCGTCGTGGAAGCACGGCCGCTTGCACAGCTGCCGGTACCACGGCTTCAGCGCCTCGGCCGCATCGGGATCGTTGATCAGCTCGTCGACCCGCTCGCGGATTTCCACCATCTTCTCGTCGTCGCTGTCGTGGTACGCGCGGAGAAACAGCTCGGGGGTGAACCCTTCGTTGTATGAGAAGACCCGATCGCGGATCCGCTGGCTGAGGTCGGTCCAGCCATCTTTGACGAGGTCCTCCTCGGCGACTCCTCCGGTCTGCAGGATCGTGAAGTTCTCGATCCACTTCTCTTGCCAGACCGGCTCGAGCGTGTCGAACCACTCGGGGTCGATGTCGTGGTTGTTGCGGATGTCGATCGACGATGGCGTGCGCTGGAACACGAACAGTTCGCCAGCGGCGCGAGCGAGATGAGGGATGCACTGCACGGCGGTGGCCCCCGTACCGATGATTCCCACGCGTTTGTCGGCGAGGTTCTCCATGAGCGCCCCGGCCGGATCGCCGCCTGTGTAGTCGTAGTCCCAGCGGCTCGTGTGGAAGCTGTGCCCGGCGAACTCGGTGATGCCCGGGATGCCAGGGAGCTTCGGCCGATGGAGTGGACCGGTGCCCATCGCCACGAACTGGGCGCGGAACTCGTCGCCGCGGTTGGTGCGAATGATCCAGCGATGCGCCGAGTCGTCCCACTCGAGGTCGGTCACCGTGGTCGAGAGGAGTGCATTGTCGTACAGGCCGTAGTGCGTGGCGATGCGCCGAGAGTGGTCGAGGATCTCGGGTGCGTGCGTGTACTTCTCGGTGGGCATGTGCCCGGTCTCTTCGAGCAGTGGTAGATACACCAACGCCGCCGTGTCGCACTGCGCTCCGGGATACCGGTTCCAGTACCACGTGCCGCCGACATCGCCACCCTTCTCCACGATGCGGACGTCGATGCCAGCCTCTTTCAACCGGGCGCCGTTGACCAGACCGGCGAAGCCACCGCCGATGAATGCCACGGTCACTTCGTCGTGCACCGGCTCCCGCTCGACGGCCTCCACGTATGGGTCGTCGACGTAGTGTTCGAATACGCCGGTGACTTCGATGTACTGGTCGTTGCCGTCTGGGCGCAGCCGCTTGTCGCGCTCGGCCCGATAGCGAGCGTGCATCGCTTCGACGTCGGGGCTGGGGGAAGTATTGCTCATCGCCGTCGACGGTACGGCGCTCGTAATCCTCGTGACGAGCCGAGACGGCGCGGACGGGCGGTCGACTCGTGGGTTTATGTCTCGCCGTCGCGGATCACGCCGGCCACGACGCGCATGGCAAGGACGGCGCTGGCGCCGAGCCCGAGGTAGCCGATGAGTTCGTTCACCTCGACCGTGCCCCCAAGCGTCGGGCCGCCGTCGACGCCGAGTAGCAGCACCGCTCCGACGCCGGTCGATGCGGCGATGATCGCCAAGACCACTCGGTCGACCAGACGCGTCACGATGCGCTCGTCGCGTTCGTCGGAGAACGCTGACACGCGTACGGAGACGCCGCCCGATACCGCCTGTCCAAGCAGCTCATCGAGACGCGCCGGCACCCGGCGGAGGCGCGGCAGCTGCACGAGCGCCTCGTGCTCGATCGCCTCGCGCCAACTCCCCCCGGTCGGTCGGAACCCGCGGTGCTCGGCCCGTGCCCGCGCGGCGTCGATCAGTGAGAAGTCGGGCTGCAAGCTGACCAGGGTGCCTTCCAAGGTGACCAGCGTGCGGATGAGTACACCGAACCAGCGCGGTAGGTGGATGCCGAACTCGCCGATCAGCACCGTCAGGTCTTCGAGCGTCGACGCGCTGATTCCCCCGCCGGCACGCATGTTGCGGGCGAGAAACCCGTCGAGGGCGGCGTCGAGCTCGCGACCGTCGACTCGAGCGTCGAACACGGTGACCCGCTCGAGCGCTTGACGGAACGCGCTCGACTCACCGGTGGACGCGGCGACGAGCATGTCGAGCACCGCGCCTCGCTGTTGCGGTCCGATTCGTCCGAGCGCCCCGAGGTCGATCAGCACGATCGTTCCGTCGGGCTCGACGAGGATGTTGCCAGGGTGCGGGTCGGCGTGGAACGCACCGAGCTCGAACAGCTGGTAGAGGAATGAGTCGACGATCCGGTCGACCGCTTCTGGCGCGCGATCGCTACCGGCCAAGCTGGCAATGCCCGGCGCGTTGACGTATTCCTCGACCAGGACGCACTCGCCGCTCAGATCGCTGTACACCTGGGGGATGCGCACCCCGCCGCCGTCCGACAGTCCGACGTCGAGCTCGGTGGCATTCGCTGCTTCGATGCGGAAGTCGAGTTCTTCGGCCACCTCGTCGAGGAACTCGTTTGCCAAACCCACCGGTCTGATCTCGAGGCCGAGCAACGTGCGTCGCTCGATGAGTGCGGCGAGCTGACGGATCGCTTCGGCGTCGCGGGCGAACGTGTCCTCCAGGCCAGGGCGGCGAACCTTGACCACCACATCGCCGAATTCAGCGTGGTACGCACGGTACACCTGGGCGATCGATGCCGCCGCGATCGGCTCCCAGTCGAAGGACGTGAATTCGTCGTCGACCGGGCGACCCAACTGTGACTCGACGAACGGCTGCATCGTGTCGCTCTCCACGGCGGCCACGTGGCTGCGCAGGTGTGACAGCTCCTCACACCACTCGGGCGGCAGCACGTCCGTGCGCGTCGATGCGACCTGACCGAGCTTGACGAAGATTCCGCCGGCCTGCTCGAGCGTGGCGCGTACCTCCTTCGGGAGATCTCGATGGCCGAGGTCGCGGCTGAGGACGCCGTTGTGCTGTGCGATCTGCAGCACCTCCCGATAGCGCTGCAGTGGCTGGAGACGGCGACGGACGCTCGACAGCGGGTTGGTCACCGTGACCCGACCCGAGGCCTCGCCCCGCGACAGTGAGCCTTCCGGGCGGACGATGTCGAAGGCCAGGGCCAACACCATGGTGTAGATCAGCGAGAACGCGGTCGCCGACAACGCCATGTCGAGCGACGCCCAGTGCCAATCGCTCAGCAGGCCGCCCGTGACCACCCCGAGCACGGTGCCGAGGACGCCGGCCACCAGCAGCGAGAGCCATCCGCGGCGGGCCCCGAGCAGGCGGCCCGCGATGATCGTGATCGCCAGCCCCACGGGCGGGAGCAGGACCAGCCAGATGAGTGCGGTGAGCCACGGCATCGTCAGTACACCCGCGTCTCGAACCGTTGCAGCAACGCCAATGCGCCGAACCCGATGAGCGCGCCCAGCGACCACCCGCCGACGACGTCGGCGGGAAGATGTTGGCCGTAGACGACGCGCGCCACCCCGACGAGGCCGGCTCCGGTCGCCGCCAGCCAGCGCCATCGGTGCGGGAGGGCGACCATCGCGGTGACGGCGATCGCTGCGGCGACCGCACTGTGGCCTGACGGGTAGCCGAGGCCCTCGCCGCTGCCGTCGCGATTGTCGATGGTCTCGATGAACGCCCCTGGGCGTTCGCGGGCGACGATCTCTTTGAGCCCTTTCGCCGCGAACCACGCTGCCACCCCGGCGGCGACGGTGGCGGCAGCCAGGGGTCGCCACGTGCGCCGAGCGGCGAGGGCGGCGCCGACGACGAACGGGCCAGCGAGCGAGCCGAACTGCATGACCGGCCACATCGCTGCGGCGACCGCATCGGGCGCGTCGTTGATCCAGCGCGTCAGGTCCAGCTCCCACGAGGGGACCGGATTCTGGACGGCGATGACCCACGACGTCCCCAGCCCGGCCGCAGCCAACGCGAGCTCGACACGCAGGGAGCGGAACTCGTCGAGTGGTCCCTGGCCCGGGGCGGGGGCGAGGGGGTCGGGCGAGTTCACGAGTGGAGGACGCTACATCCGCCAGAATCGTGACGCCATGACGGTCAGCTCGCACGATGCGCCGCCACCGGTGGAGATCACCGGCGCCGGCGCGCATGAGGAGGAAATCCGACGCTACGTCCGATCGCCCGAGGACGTCATCCGTCTGTTCGCCGCTGCCGCCGCGACGCTCGTCTTGATCGCATTGGCGCGCTGGGCAGAGTCGACCATCGTTGCGGTCGAGGACGACGTCGTCGAGCTCTTTGGCTTCGTGTCGCCTGCGATCGCGCGTGTGCTGCTCGGTGCGACGAACGTGGTGGCGGCTGGAGTCGCGATCGCGCTGTTCACCGTTCCCTTGTTGAGGCGCCGACTACGGATGGTGGGGTATCTCGCTGTCGCCGCCGTGTTCGGCGGCGTGCTGATGGGCGCGATCGAGTGGTGGCTCAACCGGTCGTCGTCCGAGGCGCTCGACAATGCGCTGGCGGAGCGCGCCGGCATTGCCAACAACACGCTGGCGAGCACGCTGGTGCTCGCGGGCATCACGGCGATGTTCGCAGTGGTCGGTCCGTTCGTCACGCGCGCGTGGCGCCGCGCCGGGTGGTTCACGATCTTCCTGCTCGTCATCGCCCGACTGGTCGTGTCCACCACGCTGCCTGCTCAGGTCGTCGTGGCGCCGGCGGTCGGCACGCTGTGCGGCATCATCGTGTTGTTGGCGTTCGGTCGGCCCGACCGTCACCCGACGTCGGCGGCACTTGCGTTCGCCCTCGCCGAGGCAGGCGTCGCAGTCGACACGGTCGCGCCAGCCGACGTCGACGCTCGTGGGTCGAGCCCGTATGTAGCCACCACCACATCGGGTTCGACGCTGTTCGTCAAGGTGCTCGGTGCGGAGGAGCGCGCCGCCGACCTTCTGTTTCGGGCCTATCGGTTCGCCCGGCTGAAAGATGTCGGCGACGCTCGACCGTTCTCGTCGTTGCGGCGCACGGTCGAACACGAGGCGATGGTGTCGATGCTCGCTCGTGAGGCCGAGGTGCGGACACCGCGTCTGCGAGTCGTTGCCGACGTGGGCGACTCGATGCTCATCGCGTACGACGACGTGGTCGGTCGCTCGCTCGACGAAGACGATCAGGCGAGCGATAGCGAGATCGATGATGACCTGCTCATGGATATCTGGGGGCAGCTGGCCACACTGCGTGCCCATCGGATCGCTCATCGCGACCTGCGTCGCGCCAACCTCTTGGTCGACGAGACGGGCCATGCGTGGGTCGTCGACTTCGGGTTCTCCGAAGTTGCGGTTGCCGATGCCATCCTCGACGCCGACATCGCCGAGTTGCTCGCCTCGTTGGCGCCGGTCGTCGGCGTCGAGCGCGTCGTCAGCGCGGCAGTCGACGCACTCGGTCGGGAGACGGTGGGTGGTGCGCTGCCCAGACTGCAATCGACGGCGCTGAGCGCGGAGACGCGCCACGAACTACGCGCCCACAAGGGCCTGCTCGACGCCTTGCAGCACGAGGTGCAAGAACAGTGCGCCGTCGACGAGGTGCACTACGCCCCACTGCAGCGGGTCAGCCGAAACACGATCGTCACGGTGGTCGTCCTCGTGCTCGCCACCTACTTCCTGCTGCCCCAGTTGGCCGACGTGCCGGGCATCGTCCAGCAGGTGCAGGACGCCGACTGGTCCTGGACCCCGCTGTTGCTGTTGTCGTCGGCGTTGACGTACATCGGTGCTGGTGCCGCACTCGGTGGCGCGGTCCCGACCCGGCTGCCCGGCGGACCGTTGGTGTTGGTGTCGGTCGCCGCAGAGTTCGCCAACAAACTGGCGCCTGCTGGTCTTGGTGGCATGGCGCTCAACGTGCGCTTCCTGCAGAAGCGCGGCGTCGACCAGGCGGTCGCGGTGTCAGGGGTGGGCCTCAACACCATCGCCGGCGTCGCCGGGCACGTGGCCCTCATCGTCGTGTTCCTGCTGTGGGCGGGGCGTGGCGCGTTTGGCAGCTTTGAGCTTCCCGACCCGACGTGGTTCCTTGTCGGACTGGCGTGCGCTGCGGGGTTCATCGCCCTCGGTGCCGCGATCGGCCCGACACGCCGCTGGTTCACACGCTTCGTGTGGCCCGTCGTGGCCCGGGCGCTCGACGGCGTGAGCGCCGTCGTGCACCGGCCTGGCAAGTTGGCACTGCTGCTCGGCGGATCGATTCTCGTGACCGGCTCCAACCTGGTCACCCTCTACATCGCGGTCGAGGCCTTTGGTGGCGGGTTGCCGTTCGCCACGGTTGGCGCGGTCTATCTCGTCGGATCGGCCGTGGCCCAAGCTGCGCCGACGCCGGGCGGGCTCGGTGCCGTCGAGGCAGCATTGATCTCCGGGCTCGTCGCTGCGGGGCTCGACAACGTGGTGGCGGTGCCGGCGGTCTTTCTGTTCCGTCTGTTCACCTTCTGGCTGCCCGTGTTGCCCGGCTGGGTCGCCTTCCAGTGGATGCAGCGCCACCGGTATCTGTAGCGACCGCGCGTCCCCCGCCGGTTCCGGTCCGTCGGCAGGCGATCTACGCTGGCCGCCATGGCCCGCGTCGGTATCGCCGTGTTCGACCTCGATCGCACGCTCGTGTCGGGGAGTTCCGCCACCGTCTTTGGCGCGGCGCTCGCTGACGCTGGCTTGTCGGGTGAACCGCCAGCGGTCGCTGGCGTACTTGCCCGAGTGTACGAAACGTTCGGCGAGAACTGGCTGATGATGCAGCCGGCGCGTCTCGCCAGCCGCCGTGCGGCCGGCTGGAACGTCGACGCAGTGGCCGAGGCGATGGAGCATGCCGCAGTCGAACTCGAACGGCACGTGCTGCCCTTCGCCCGTCAAGAAATCGAGATGCACCAGGCCGCGGGCCGCCCGGTCGTCTTGGCCACCACCTCGCCGAAGGTCTTCGTCGAGCCGTTTGCACAGCGTTTGGGCATCGACGCCGTTGTCGCCACCGAGTGGGAGCGCGACGGGAAGGAATTCACGGGACGCGTCGACGGCGAGTTCCTCTGGGGTCGGGCCAAGGCCGATGCTGTTGGCGAATGGGCACGATCGCTCGCGGCCGAGGGGACGCGCGTCGACCTGCGCAAGAGCTACGCCTACAGCGACAGCTACTTCGACGCGCCGCTGCTCGACATGGTCGGCCACCCAGCCGCGGTGAACCCCGATCTACAGCTCCTTGCGCTGGCCACGATCCGCGGCTGGCCGGTGCGCAGTTTCGACCGACCCGAGGGTGTTGCGGCTGTGGCCGGGTTGGAGCTGCAGGACTGGATGCGTCCGTTCATGCGTCCCGAGTTGATGGCGCCGAACGCACGTCTCGAGTTCGACGGCATCGACAACATTCCCCGCTCGGGCCCGGCGATCGTGGTGTTCAACCATCGCTCCTACTTCGATCCGCTCGTGATGGGACTGCTGCTCGCGAAAACCGGCCGCAACGTGCGTGGGCTCGGCAAGAAAGAGGTGTTCGACGTGCCGGTCGTCGGCCGGATCATGAAAGCGGCCGGGGGTATCCGTGTCGATCGCGGCACCGGCTCGGACGAGCCGCTCGATGCCGCCGTCAATGCGGTGCGCGGCGGCGATCTGCTGATGCTGGCCCCGCAGGGCACGATTCCGCGTGGACCGGCGTTCTTCGATCCGGTGTTGAAGGGTCGGTGGGGCGCTGCTCGTCTGGCGGCGGCGACGAAGGCCCCGGTGATCCCCGTTGGTCTGTGGGGTACCGAGAAGGTGTGGCCGCGCAGCGCGCGCATACCGAAGATGTCGGTCAACGATCGGCCGCTGGTGAGCGCGACGGTCGGTGAACCGGTGGCCCTCAAGTACAAGAGCCCCGACAAAGACACCAAGCGGATCATGAAAGCGATCAGCGAACTGCTCCCGCCTGAGTCACGCGACGAGCACACGCCGACCGAGGACGAGCTGTTGGCGACGTTCCCGCCGGGCTACAAGGGCGACCCGACCGCGGAAGCCGAGCGGCGGCCCGGCACCGACACGTGATGAAGCCGGAACGACATTGCAACGACATGACGTCCCCCCAAGAATCCGACATGAGAGCGAGCAGTAGATGAGCGAGCGCGAGCAGCGGTTCAGCGATCGGATGTCCGATGCCGAAGCGTTGATGTGGAACGTCGAAAAGGATCCGTGGCTCAATCCGAGTGGCGGTTCGTTGACGATGCTCGACCATCCGCCGGACCGTGAACACTTCGAGCAGACGATGCGCGTCGCGGCGGCGAAGTTGCCACGGCTGTACGAGCGGGTCGTGCCGGGCCTCGGTCGGATCGCCCCGCCGGCGTGGGTCCCCGATGCCGAATTCGACTTCGACTACCACGTTCGTTACCTGCGGCTCCCGGCGCCAGGAAGCACGCGGCAACTGTTCGACCTGGCGACCCAGCTGTACCTCGAGCCGCTCGACCGCACGCGTCCGCTGTGGCGCTTCGTCGTGATCGAGGGCTTGGCAGACGGTCGCGCCGCCCTGTGGTCGATCCTCCATCACGCGGTTGCCGATGGGATCGGCCAGATGCGGATGGCCGAGTTGTTCCAGCAGTTCGCGCCCGACGCACCACCACCCGATGCGGTCGACCTCGACGCCGTCATCGCCGCCGCCGTCGAGGCGCACGACGCCAAACAGTTGGGCGGCGATCTCGCCGAGGGACTGCCGACCACCGTGGTCCAGTCGGTCGGTCATCTCGTGCGTCGCCAAGCCGGGGTGGCCCGCCGCGCGCTCGGAGAGGTGGCCATGTGGCCCGCCGATCCTGAACGGGCCCGACAACGCCTCGACGACGCCACCGGGTCGGTATCGGCCACCGTCAACTCGCTACGACGCACCGGCGACGAGGTGGCGGGTGGATCGCCGCTGTGGAAGCACCGCTCACGCCATCGTCATCTTGAAGAGGTCACCTCCACCCTGAGCGGGTTGAAGAAGGCGTCGAAGCGGGCCGACGTCACGATCAACGACCTGTTTCTTGCAGCGATGGCTGAGGGAGCTGCTCGTTATCACCACGAGCGCGGTGTCGAAGTCGAGGCCTTCAACTCCAGCTTTGTGCTCAGCACTCGGCACGACGATGCAGTCGGCGGCAACTCGTTCACGCCCGTGCCGGTGCAGCTACCGGGCGAGGAAACATCGCTCGACGCACGAATTGCCGATATTCACCAACGCCTGGCCGCCAAGCGAGAAGCGATGTCGCACGGTGGCGGCCTTGGCGCACTGTCGAGCGTGGCCAACCTCTTCCCGACCTCGATGGTCACTTCGATGGCCCGCGCCCAGGCCGCCAAGATCGACTTTGCGACGTCGAACCTGCGCGGCTCGCCGATCCCCCTCTACGTCTCCGGCGCCCGGGTCGATCGACTGATCGCCATGGGTCCTGTCGCCGGTACGGCCTGCAACGCCACCGCGTTGTCGTACGAGGACCACTTTGTCGTCGGCATCTTCCTCGATCCGGTGGCGATCGACGCACCAGGTGACTTTCGCGACGCTGTTGCGTCGGCCTTCGACGACATCGTCAGCTGATCAGCCGGCACGGCGCTTCATCGTCGTTCACGGGACGAGCGGCGAAGCGCGCGTGCCAGCTGTCGCGCTCGTTGGAGACCTCCACTTCTCCACGAGCCCGGCCGTTGCGCCCGTCCACACAGCGACCGGTGATCTGTTTCATGCCCCCTCGTGGCCGTTCTCCTTTGGAGGTGGGGAGGAGGTTGTTGCACACGATGCGCCAACTCCGCTGTACGTTCTGTGATCTCGATCACAGATCAGGGGAATTTGTTGGAGGGACGATCGAACGATGGCCGCCGTGCCCACCACCATCGCTGAGTTGATCGCCGAGCGCGGGCGCCACGTGGAATTGCGCGCCGGCGATCCGTTGTTCTTCGAGGGCGACCGGTCCGACGCCGTATTCGCCGTCGTGTCTGGCCGCGTGCGCATCGTGGTCACCCTTGTGACCGGCGCCGAGCTGCTGCTCGGGTTGAAACTGCCTGGCGAGGTGTTCGGTGAGTTGTCGGCGCTCGATGGGCGACCACGCGCCGCGGCCGCCTACAGCTATGACGATGCGGTTGTCGCGCGGTTGCCGTCGGTCGAGTTCCTCGACGCGTTGGACGATGCGCCCCAGCTCGCGTTGACCGTGCTGCGAGAGC
This sequence comes from Actinomycetota bacterium, assembly GCA_039194665.1. Classification (GTDB taxonomy): domain Bacteria; phylum Actinomycetota; class Acidimicrobiia; order Acidimicrobiales; family Ilumatobacteraceae; genus JABSQH01. The sequence continues at coordinate 16,533 of JBCCVW010000035.1, read as the reverse complement.
TGAGCACGATGCTGCGGCGGGCCAACGTGCGGCTGCAGGCGCGCAACAGCAATCGCACCGTGGTGCGCGCCGGCCATCTGTTACTCGAGTTGGTGGACATCGTCCGTCGCCACGGCGACGCCCGGACGACCGCGTCCGTCGTGATTCCGATTCGCCAGAGTGATCTCGCCGACTGGATCGGCGCCACCCGCGAGGCGACTGCGCGAGCGCTCGGCGAGTTTCGCAAGCACGGCTGTGTCGAAACCGGGCGGGGGAAGATCACCGTGGTCGACGTCGACGTGCTCGAATCGCTCGTCGAGCTGTAGTCGAGCTGTCATGGGGTACCGATGCCCGGTCACGGGCGTGTTGGGGCCCATACTGCGATGGTGACGCCGCGCTCCATCACCGAGATCGCCTTCGCCGAGTTGATGACCCTCGAGCCGCACGGCCCCGACACGTTCGTCGCCGAGGCGGCCCGCTACCCGTGGGGCACCCGACTGTTCGGTGGGCAAGTGGTCGCGCAGGCGTTGCGCGCCGGGATCGCCACCGTCGACCCGCTTCGCCACGTGCACTCGCTGCACAGCTACTTCATCCGTCCGGGTTCCCACGATGAGCCGGTCCGCTTCGAGGTCGAGCGGCTGCGCGACGGCCGTTCGTTCTGCACTCGCCAAGTTGTAGCCCGGCAGTCCAGCGGGGCGATCCTCAACCTCTCGGCGTCGTTCCAAGTCGCTGAGGAGCAGCCCGATGTGCATGCGGAGGTCGGTGCGGTGCCCGACCCAGACGACCCGGCGCTGAACGATCAGTCGTGGGGCGCATTGCTGCAGCGCCGCTCCATCCGGCTCGATGACGGGCGAATCGGTTTCTGGATCCGACTCGATACCGATATCGGCGACGCTCCGATCCTCCATGCCTGTGGCCTCGCCTTCATGTCCGACAGCGCGCCGGCATGGCCGGCGCGCTCGATCCATCCGGCTTTCGACGGTGACATGCGCAACCGCGACCAGTTCCAGTTGGCCAGCCTCGATCACACGGTGTGGTTCCACCGTCCCACGGTGGCCAGCGATTGGCACTGGTTCGAGACGCGACCGCACGGGTTGTCGGGCGGACGCGGGGTGGTGTCGGCCGACGTTTTCCGCAATGGCGACGAGCACGTGGCGACGATCGCCCAACAGGTGCTGGTGCGCCACCGATCCCCGGCCTAGCTCCCTAGCATGAGAGGGTGCGGTCTCTGGCCACGTTCGTCGCTGCGGTGTCGGCGGCTGCTGCCGTGGCAACCGCGTTACCGGCGCACCAGGCGGCCGCCAACGATGACGTCGCCGATGGCATCGACCGGGTCATCACCCTCGGTGACTCGTTCAGCTCGGGATCGGGTATCCACGCCGACGCCACCGACTACGACGATCACGGTCCCGAACGGCACTACTTTTCCGAGCACACCCGCCTGGGCGGCAGTGGTTGTCAGCGCGAGCTCGACACCACTCCGGGTCCGCGTCTGGCGGCCGAGTTGGACGCCTCGTTCGACATGGTTGCCTGCGCGGGTGCGCGCATCGAGCACGTGCGCAACCAGCTGCGCGCAGCGTCGATCGACGACCGCGGCGCAGGCACTCTGATCTCGCTCACGATCGGGGGCAACGATCTGCGTACGCACCGGGGCGAGGTGTGGCCCGATGTGATCCTGCGGTGCATCACGTCGGGTGGGTGCAACGAGTCCGACCAGAATCAGCCGGCCAATCTCGACGAGATCGAGAACGACCTCGCCCGCCTGTACACCGTGACCGGGTGGCGATTTCGCGACGCCACGATTCGCGTCCTTGCGTATCCACGCTTGATGCAACGCGACCGGTGGGGATGTTCCGGCGTCACGGGGATGAACCGGCACGAAGCGAAGTGGATCGACGATCAGGTCGACGAGCTGAACGAACGGATCCAGTCAGCGGTCGACCGGGCGAGCGCCGCGTCACGCGTCGACATCGAGTTCGTCCCAGTGCTCGACGAGTTCGACAACCACGGGTCGTGCCGATTCTGGCAACGTGACCGCTACGTCAACGACGCGGTCTTCGGCGCCACCTTCACCCGCAGCATGACGGCCGACGGCGACGTGCGCGAACATGTCGACAACGGCTTGATCACCATCAGCGGGGCGTCGTTCCACCCCAGCCAGAAGGGCTACGACGCCTATCTCGACGCGTTGCGGGCGAGCGTCTGATCAGTCGGCGACCCCGCGGGCGGTGAGCCACTGCGCCCATCGCGGGCCATCGTGCGACGACGAAGCTGCGCCGTTGTCGCCGTACAAGTACGTCCACATCGACACCGACCGCACCTCGCCTCGGCCCTCGACGGCCAGGAAGGCGGTACCCCGACACGGTGTGTCGACCAGCAGCAGCACCTCCTGGTCGCCGACCGCGAGGACCTCGCCGCTGAGGGTCAGGCCGTCGCCGCCATCGGCGGTCAGATGATCGCCCACGGCCGGATGTTTGGGAAGCCCGAGGTCGGAAGTCAGTTGCTCCCAGACGTCGTCGCTCGATCCGGCCCACATCGCCATCGGCAGCGAGGCAGTGGCGGTCTCTCCTGGGAAGTGGGTGAGGTGGGCGTGCAGGTTCTTGAGAAACAACTGCCAGCCGTCGGTCATCCCGTCGTATTGGTCGTCCCAGTCGGCGCCACTCCCGAACCCGCTGTTGACGAGACGCACCGTGCACGTCCCTCGATCGGGGTGCGCCTCGATCGTCCACTCGAAGGCCAACCCTGGTCCGCCGTCGCCAGGGTCGAAACGCACCCGCTCGGGAGGCTCCCACGCGCCGACCCGGCCGGTGACGTCCATGCCGGGCCCGAACGAGGCCGACATCGCGCCGTCCTCTCGGGACTCAACGTCGTGGGGCACGTACCACGAGGTGATCCCGGGTCCGGTGGCGATTGCCTGCCATACGGCCTCGGGCGTGCCGGGTACCTCGATCGACAACTCGATCGAGCGTCCGTCATCGGTCATCTGAGTGCTCCTCTTCTTGCGGGCGGGGGTGGGCGAGTACGGCGAGGCGGTGCCAGCGTCCGTCGGTGCCGGACTCGTCGTGGTACGTCGCCGCCAGGCGTTGCACCGTGTCGGCGAGGTCGGCGGTGAATCGGGCGCGGTCAGCGGCCGACGCGAAACGGATGTCGGTGTCGATGGTCAGCGAGGCCAGGGGTTGCCCCGCCTGATCGGCGCGCCGCGTGAGTGTGGACAGCTCGCGCACGACGCGTGCGGCGACTGCGATCGCATACCTCGCCGACAGGCGGTCGACGCGCGACGGATCGACCGCCCGGCGTCCGAGCAGCGACGGCGACAACACGTACGAACGGGCGCTGGCCAGCAGCATGCGTTCGCGTACGCCGCGACGTTGCCGTTCGTCGACGAGGCGGAGCAGTCCGCATCGCTCGAGCATGCGCACGTGATAGTTGGCGCGTTGTCGACTCGTGCCAAGGGATGCGGCCACGGTGGTCGCCGAACCGGGCTGCTGCAGTGCCGAGAGCACGTCGGCGCGGGCGGGATCGAGGATCGCTCGCGCCGCGTGGGCGTCGTCGATCACCTCGAGATCGGCCGGTATCTCCGCGGCTGGCACCGGGTGAGTTTCCATTGGAAAAAGATAGTTGTCAAATAGATGTTTCTGTCACAGGGCTGTCAGCTGGTCGGCAACGGGTGTGTCCTGGGACAACATTCGGCACATCGGACGGAGGGTCACACCGCAGACGTGTTCGTCCTCGCCAGCCACCGTGAAGCCCCGTTCGGCATAGAGCGCGCTCGCCGCGGTCATGTAGTGAGGAGCCGTGTGCAGGTCGATCCGCTCGACTCGGGTCGCTTCGCATGTGGCGATCGCCGCGTCGAGGAGTCGGCGACCGATCCCCAAGCCGCGTGCCTGCGGGGCCACGTAGAAGCGGTGGAACACGGCGCGCTCGCCGTCGACTTCGATACCGATCGTGGCGACGGTGCGCCGCCGGTCGCGGGCGATCAGGACCGCGTGAGGACTGCTGAACGTGCGTCGTGGGTCGAGCACGTGTCCCGCGAACGACGGGTCAGCGTCGGCCAGGTGGACCCTGGCGGCGGCGCTGATCCACGCCGCGTAGTCGAGCCACAGACGACGCACGTCGGCGAAGTCGGCGTCCGAGCGAGCGATGTCGATCCCGTCAGCGGGCCGGGTGACCGTTCCGAGCGGCAGTGGGTGGTCGGCGGTGCGGCGGCTGGTTGGGCGGGGGGTCGGCCGCGTGGCGTGGACGGTCGGCGATGTCGAGGTCATGGCCCCAGCGTCGTGATCGCCGACGGATGTGGCGTCGGTAGCGGCTACGCAATTCGTGTGCGCATACCGTTCCCCAGTACGTAGGGCGCCGCTGTCCCGGTTACGGCTCCATCGACAGTGCCGCGCGCAGCTCTGCTCGACCGGAGATGCCCAGCTTGCGGTACACCCGGGCCAGATGTGTGTCGACGGTGCGCGTCGACAATACGAGCCTTTTGGCGATCGCCTTGCTCGTCTCGCCATCCGCCGCAAGCAAGGCGATCTCGCGCTCGCGACTGGTGAGCGGATCGATGGTCGCCCCGCGCCGTAAGGGCGGCGTGTCGAGACCACCGGCGTCCTCGGCGAGCGCAGCGGCCCGCACCCGCTGTGCGGTCGCCGCCCGTTGGTCGCCGGCCCGCGCGAGCTGATCGGCAGCCTCGGCTGCGGTCTCGGCGGCGAAGGCGACATTGCCGTTGCTCTCAAATCGGTCGGCGCAGAGCATGAGCGCTTCGCCGTCGCGGTTGGCTGCCGCGGTTGCGTGGTCAGCGAACAACTCGAAGATCGGGCCGTCGAGTGTTGGCGCCAGCTGGGCGAGCCGGTCGGCGACCGTTGCCGCGTCGCCGAAGCGAACCACATCGTGCAACAGGGCCATTTCGAAGATCGTCACGCCGTCGCCGCGCACTGCCGTTGCCGTGTCGAGCAGTTGTTCTCGAGCAGCGGCGAGTTCGCCGCGGGACGCGTCGAGCCAGGCGCTGGCGCGTTGCAGCGTGGCCGCCGATGTGGCGACTGGGCTCGGGATGGCGGTCGCCAGGGCGATCGCCCGTGCTGCGTCGTCGGTGCGACCGGCGAGCAGGTGCGCTTGAGCGACGCCGACGTAGGCCCACACGAGCGCAGCTTGTTGTCCAGCTGACTCGGCGAGTTCTGCCGCCGATGTGGCGTGTTCCAACGACTGGGCGGGGAGTCCGATGTCGCGCGTGAGTTCGCTGAGGGCCAACTCGAACCACACCAGCGCGCTCATTGCCCCACTCGCCCTGGCCCGGTCGATCGCCGGTTCGAGCACTGCGCGCGCGGCGTCATAGTGCCCGGCATACCCCAGTCCGTGAGCCTCATTGATCACATGGCGGGCGCTACCGCGGCGGGCGAGCCACTCGGGCAACGCCTGTTGGACATCTGCCGCCTGACGGGCCAGCGCGACGCCGGCTGCGCATTGCCCAACCGAGATCAGGCTCGCCGATCGGGCAACGAGGACGTCGACCGACGTTCGCGGATCGAGCGTCCCCGACAATCCGTCGAGCGCTTCGAGTGCTGCTGCTGGTTGCCCGGCGTTGGCCAACGTGACCGCATGCTGCGCGTCGATCGTGGCGCGCGCCGCCTCGTCGTCGACCTGGCTGCGGACGCGTGCGCATGTGGCCAACGCGCCGTCGAGGTCACGAGCGGTGAAGAACTGCACGTCTGCCAGGCGCACGGCGATTCGGGCGCGGGTGGGGTCGTCGATGTCGAGCTCGGTTGCCGCAGCGAGATGGCCAATCGCCGCGTCGACGCGCCCGAGCAACGCGGCGGCTTCACCGAGGAGGTGGAGTCGCTCCGCGGCGACCTCGTCGGTCGGGTTGTCGGCGTCGTCTGCGGTGGCGTCTTGTAGCAGATCGATGGCCAGTTCGGGGTCGTGACCCAGAAGGGCGACGCGTGCGGCGTGGACACGGCGGGGCAACGCCACTTCGCCACCGCTGCGGATCCGCCACGAGACGACGCGCAGCTCGTCGTCGCGGCGCCGCGCGCCGTGCTGTTCGACGAGATCAGCCAGCCGGCGCAGCAGTGCACGGCGGCGTAGTGCGGGGAGCTGGGCGTCGAGAATCTCACCGAACAGCGGATGGGCGAGACGCACTGCAGCTCGGCGCTGTGACTGGACCAACTCGATGAGCCCCTCGCGTTCCAAGTAGGTGAGGACGTCGGAGCCGAACTCCGCTTCGAGGTCGGAGAGACCAAGCCGTTCGCTCAGTGCAAGGTGTTCGAGCACGTCGCGGCCGGCCTCGTCCACGTCGGCGAGGTGTTCGGCGATCAGTTCGTCGAGCTGGACGGTGGCGGTTGGCCGCCCACCGATCACCCACTTGCCCGCGGCGATCGTCAACCACCCGCGGTCGCGGCCGCCACGGACCAGCTCGGTGAGAATCTGCAGGTTTCCGCCCGAGAGCTCCGTCAGTCGATCTACCGCGTGCTCGTCGACCGGGCCGCCCAGTACGCGGCGGATCAACCGGCCGACGTCGGCCGCTGGGAGTGGGCCGACGTCGAGACGCTCGAGATGGCCGTCACGGTGCAAACGAGACAAGCGCGACGACGGTGTGCGCCCGCTGCGGACGGTGCCGATCACATACAGGTCGCGGGCGACGACGGATGGCACGAGTAATGCCAGCGAGGTGTCATCGAGCAGGTCGATGTCGTCGATCGCGAGCACGGTCGCCGTTGACGCGTCGGCGGTCAGGAACGCACGCGCCGCGTGGAACAGCGCTGTGCGTTCGTCGACGCTCACGCCGGTGCGCTCGAACAGCGACGGGGGCAGCAGGTGGGCGAGCGCGCCGAGCGGAATCTCGGCTGCCGCCGCATGGCCGACGGCCTGGAGCACTCGATAGTTGGCGTCGAGCCCAGCGACGGCTTCGCCGACGAGGCGCGTCTTGCCGGCACCCGCTGGCCCGACGACGACGGTTCCGCCCGTGCGTTGCTCGGCCACGCCTGCGCGCAGTGCCGCAACCAGTTCGGCCCGGCCCGTGAACGGCCACGTCGTGGCGAGGCTGCCGAGCGTGGCTCGTTCGGATGTGGGCATCACAACGAGCGTACGTGCGGTGCGCTGGGCCTGCAGGCGACCAGGGTTAGTTGTCGTTGAGCCAGCGGTGGCTCGGGGCGGCTGACGTCAGCGGTGACGGATCGTGCAGCGGCGCCGGCGGTGGGATCTCGTGGGTCGTCGCGCACGTCAGTACGAAGGCACCGAACTGCCGCCACCAGCCGTGGGCGGCGCGTGCATCGCCACCGTCGCCGAGCGGCGCGATGTCGGCGACGAACGCTGACCAACCGTCGCCGGTCTCGGCGGACAACGCGATCTCCACCGATCGGGTGTCGCGCCGGAGCCCGGTTCGAATGACCTTGAGGGCACTCTCTTTGGCCGACCAGATCAAGTTGGGACGCAGGGTTCTGTCATTGCCGACGGCCGTCTGCTCGACCTCGGTGAACCAGTCGGCCACGAAGCGGTCGCTGCGTGGTTCGACCAGCTCGAGGTCGCAGCCGATCGGGTGTGACCGTGCACCGGGAGCGGTGGTCACACACACGGCCCAGTCGGCGCGATCGGTCATCGAGATCTCGACGCCAGCGACGTGGCCGTCGACGAGCGCGGTCGGAGCGCCGCTCGGTTGGTTCTCGATCGAGATACGCGCGAGGGCGGCAGGATCGGCCGTCGCCCACTCGGCGACCGGCAGTCCGAGCGCGGTGCCGATCGTCTGTTTCGCTGTCCATCGCCCCAGCCGCGACTCCAAGCGCCGCTTCGGGTAGCGCATCGGCGAGATTCGTTGGCGCTCCCACGCCGACATCCACTCGTCGCCGTCGGCGACGTCGCTGAGGCCGCAGGCGTGGAATGTCCAGTGCTTGGTAGTGCCCGGGTCAGGCACCGGTCGACGCCATACCGCGTTCCACGGCATCGATGAGGTAGGGCCGCAACTCGCGTGGCGCGATGATCCGATCGATCGAGCCGACTTCGAGCGCACGATGCACGTCGTGGATGCCGTCGAACTCCGCAGCGACCTCGCCGAGTTTTTCTGCGCGCACCTGTTCGCGGATGTCGCTCAACGTGCGGTACCGGCGCTCGCGCGCTTCGACGATGCGCGGGTCGGCGTCGGTGCGCTGGTTGACGTCACGGGCGAAGACCACGGCGGCGGCAGGCGCCCCGCCGATCACCGACGCATGCGATCCCTCCAACGCGGCCACCTCCATGTGGTCGTTGAGCGCGCCGGAGAACACGACGAACGCTCCGCCGTGGTAGCGCGACACGACACAGAACACGATCGGTCCATCGAAGTTGACGATCGCCCGTCCGATCTCAGCACCGAACTCGAGTTGCCAGGTGCGCATCGACTCGGGCGAGCCGTCGAAGCCCGACAGGCTGGCGAGCACGACGAGTGGCCGATTGGCGCTCGCCGAGTTGATCGCCCGGGCGACCTTCTTCGAGCCACGCGGAAAGAGCGTGCTCGACGTCCAGCGCGTTGGACCGTCGGTGGGCGCGATTCCGGTGCGCGGCATGTTCTGCGCTTCGAACCCGAGCAAGCACACCGGATGACCGCCGAGGTATGCGTTCCACACGATCGGGACTTCCGCGTCGGACATCGCAAACCACCGCTCCATGGTGGGATGGTCCTGGTCGACGACGGCCTTCATCACCTTGCGCATCTGGAAGGGCTTCTTACGGCCGGGGTTGGTGTGTTCGGAGAACAGCTCGGCCAATGTGGGGAACTCACCGCCGTGGGGCATCGCCAAGATGTCGCGGTCGACCACGTCGGTGGTCACTGCGTCGCGGGGGAACCGCTCGCCGGGTGCCGACCACGTGAAGTCGTAGTGCTGCAACAACAGTCGGCACGCGTCGGGTACGTCGTGGGCGAGGTACTGCGCCTGCCCGTTCGGCCCCATCACGCGTTCGTAGCCACCGATCCCGAGGTTGTCCTCGGCCGACACGCCGCCGGAATAGTCGAGGGCGTCCTTTCCGGTGAGCACCATCGTGCTCGTCGGCACCATGATCAGCACACCTTTGGTGTGCATCAGCATGGTCGCCTCGGCGTTCCAGTACGGCTGGGCTCCCACGCTGATGCCGGTGACCACCACGTTCAGGTGGTGGCCCGCCTGCGTGAACTCGATGATCCGTCGGAGGACGGCAGAGATCCAGTCCATGTTCTCGGTGCCGCTGTCCATGGCGATCTTCGCTCCCGCCGACACGGCGTGCCATTCAGCGGGCACGCCGAGCTCTTCGGCGAGGTCGAGGGCCGCGATGATCCGTCGGCACTCAGCCTCGGCGAGGTTGCCCATGCCGCGTGACGGATCGCCGACGATGGCCACGCGGTGCATGCCGTCGTCGTACTTGCGGCTGTCGTTGCGGACCACCGCAACCACGATGTTGGCGGTGTTCTCACCGACCAGCCGGTTGACTGCAACGAGCGTGGGGTTGCCGTCCTCGTCGGGCGGCCCGACGAGATCCCACTCCGACCACGTGCCCGGGGGGATCCCCCGGCGAGCGTCCTCGGAGCGCGGGGCAAGCGTCGACAGCAGGTCGTAGGGGTCGGTCAGGCCGCGCTGACGGAGGCGGACCACGTTCTGCTCGTGCGGAGCGAGCGGGCGGATCGCCAGATCCGACGGCGGGTGCATCGACACGTTCGGGTCGTCGCCTCCTGACGGGTTGCTCATCTCCAACACCCGCAGTGCCGAGCGCCCTGTCGGCAGTTCGACCCGGGCGAGCACTTGCACCTTCTGCAAACCGAGCCCATCCACGGCGGGTGCCAGACGGGCGACGACGCGTGCGATCTCGGCCGACGTCAGCTCCAGGCGTGGCCACAGATACAGCAGGATCCTGTTCCACTCCAACCGTTTGTGCGCGGGTCGTTGTGCTTGGAACCGGCGCATCGCACCGGTGACGTCGTGGACCACCCGTTCGAGCTCCGGAAGGCGCAACAGCGTGCCATCGTCGTCACGGACGGCGGCGAGATCGCGGACTTCGGCGACCGCAAACAACCGCTCGTCGCGACGATTTTCCTTCGCGGTGCCGTGGAACAGGTAGACCCCGTCGCGCGTCGAGACGCGGCGTACGTCGAAGGCGTCGAGCCGTGACAGCTCCAACCGCTTCGCCATCATCGGGTGCAGGTCGCGCTCGAGCGGCTGCTCGGCGTACCGTCCCTCGCCGTCGGGACGCAACGTGATGTGACGTGTGCGCGACGGCGTGGCCATCGGACCAGCGGCGCCCGAGTCCGACGGTTCGGTGACGGCGACGGCGATGCGCCGTAACTCGAATGCACCGAGGTGCTCGTCGAGCCGCTGGTGGATGGACGCAAGGGACTCGTCGTCGACCGCGCTCGGCGACCACAGGTACACGTCGAGCACCGTGTCGGCGGCTCCGTTGGCCTGCAGCCGTTCGCTGACCAAGCTCGCCGCCAGGTCGAGTTCGTCGACGTCGACTTGGGTCGCCACGAGTCGGACCGGGTTGTCGTCGTGCGCGTACGACGCATGGAGGACTGTGACGCCGTCGACGGTGTCGATGTCGAGCGTCTGCAGCTCACGGATGCGGTAGTACCGCCTGGTCATTACTTCCAGCACACCGGCGCGCACGCGCGGCGCCCCCTCAGCGAAGCGCGCCGAGAGCAAGCCGCGCAGCGGCTGCGGACAATCCACCAGTGCCGCGATATGGGGAGTCCGGGCGGCGGGATCGGTCACGGTGGCCAGCGCGTCGAGGTGGTCGCTGGCCTCTTCGAGCACCTGCCAGCGACGCTCGGTGAGAAACGGCTCGTCGATCTCTCGGTACGCCACCTCACGAGCGAGATCGTGCACCGCAGGGAACTCGCGGCGGGTCGTTCGAGCAACGTCGTCGAGGAGAACTCGACGAGCATCAGCATCGTCGGTCGCGAGGGCCGGAGCCGCACGCGTCAGGCGGCGCTCGAGCAGCTGCAGTACCGGCGGGATCTGCTGGATCATGCGTTGGTGCGAGCGCACGATTCGGGCGAGCGCAGTGTCGAGATCAGGATCGGGCTCGAGCCCAACGACGCCGAAGTGGCGCAGCGTTCGTTCGAGTCGGGTCACGAACGAATCGGGAAGATCAGCGCCCTGGGCATCGACCCGTCGCAAGTAGTCGAACATGTACCCCTCGGTGCCGTGGCGCAGCAGCGGATCATCGTCGGGATCGGCCTCGTGACCGAACAACGACACCACGTCAGCAAAGATCTGCAGGACCTCGTCTTCCCGTTGCCGCTGATCGGCGGGAGCGAGCGGATCCGTGCACGGATCGTCGGCATGCGATCCGAGCTGACGAACCTCGCGCGGATCGAGGTCGTAGCCCAGCAGCATCTGGCGCACGGCATGCAGCCAGCGTGCGCACGGGTCGACATCACCACTTTGCTCGGCTGCGAGCTCGTCGAACGTCAGGCCGGGTACGGCCGAGGCCTGCTCACCAGCGCCGGTGTCGGGTTCGATCACCACGAGCCGGTCTCCGGTGTCGACCTGGTCGTTCTGACGGACGTCGATCGATCGGACCGTCCCAGCGAAGTCGGCGGTCAGTGCCGTCTCCATCTTCATCGCTTCGATGACGGCGAGGCGGTCACCGGCCTCGACGTGGTCACCGAGGCTGACGTCGATGAGTACGACCACGGCCGGCGCGGGCGACCGCACCACGCCGCCCTCGTCGTGGACGATGCGATGCGGCTCGCCGTCGACCTCGACGAAGTGGGTGACGCCGTGCACTGCGGAAACGATGCGGTGCCGGTGACCGGCGACCGTCAGGACCGTGCGTGCTGGGCCCATCTGTTCTCGGTGGACAGTGATGTCGTGACCGTCCACGGTGATGCGATAGTCGCCCGGGCCCAAGCGTCGCACATCGAGTTGCAGTGTCCGGCCGCGGTGGCGCAGCTCGATCCGGCGGCCGAGCCGATCCTCGATCTCGGGGCGCCCCCTGACGGCGGACGCGCGGAACGCTGCGATCTCCACCGCCCGTTCGGTGCGGTGTGCGTCGATCGCCGCCGCCAGCACGGCGATCTCGCCGAGATCGGAAGCGATACCGCCATCAGCCGCGAGGCGGTCCACCCAGGCGACGTCGATCGCTGCCTCGCGCCACGCTTCGGTCTCGAGAATGCGGCGGAGTAGTGCGGCGTTCGTGGTGCCATCTCGCACCACGACTTCCAGATCGGTGAGCGCACGATGCAGCCGGGCGGTCGCCTCGGTTCGGGTTCGGCCATGGGCCATCACCTTGGCGATCATCGAGTCGAACTCGGGAGGAATGCTGTCGCCCTCCTCGACACCGGTGTCGATCCGGAGACCGGGTCCGGTCGGGAAGCGCAAGATCTCGATGCGCCCGGGCGCTGGCGTGAATCCCTGCTCGGGATCCTCCGCGTTGACCCGTGCCTCGATCGCCCAGCCGTTCGGTTGCGGCGGGTCGCCCTCCAGGCGTCCACCTGCGGCAATGTGCAACTGGAGCTTGACCAGGTCGAGACCGGCGGTCAACTCGGTGATCGGGTGCTCCACCTGGAGACGTGCATTGACCTCCATGAACGCCAGCGACTGGTCCTCGGGTTGATAGAGAAACTCGACCGTCCCCGCGCTGCGATAGCCGGCCGCTCGGCCGAGGCGCGCGGCGGCGTCGAGCACCTCGCGATGCTGCTCGGCGGTGAGCGACGGCGAGGGCGACTCTTCGAGCAGCTTCTGGTTGCGGCGCTGCGTACTGCAGTCGCGTAGCCCGACGGGCCACACGGTGCCGTCGTTGTCGCCGACGATCTGTACCTCGATGTGGTGTGCGCCGGGGACGAGCGATTCGAGGAACACGCGGTCGTCGCCGAACGCCAACCGCGCTTCGCTGCGCGCCGATTCCAGCGCTTCGGCAAGCTCGCTCGGATCGTCGACCTTGCGAATTCCTCGCCCACCGCCGCCTGCGGTGGCCTTGACGAGCAATGGGAAATCGATGCGTGCTGCATGATGCAGTGCTTCGTCAACGGACTCGACCGGGCCGCCGCTCCAGGGCGCCACCGTCACGTCGGACGACTCAGCGATCTGCTTCGAGGTGATCTTGTCGCCGAGCAGGCGCATCACCTCCGCCGTCGGGCCGATGAACGTCACGCCGAGCGAGTCGCACAGTTCGACGAACTGCGGATCCTCGGCGACGAACCCCCAGCCAGCCCAGGCCGCATCGGCGCGGGTGCTGCGCAGCGCGTGCTCGAGTCGCGAGAGATCGAGGTACGTCACGCGCCGATTGCCGTCAGCGTCGACCGATGTCGCAGGGCCGAGGTGATACGCCTCGTCGGCTTCGCGCACGAACATCGAGTGGCGGTCGGTGTCGGTGTACAACGCGATGGTGGTGAGCGCATTGCCGGTTTCGAGTGCATGCTCCCGGGCGGCGTTGATGAATCGCATCGCGGGTTCGCCGCGGTTGACGATGGCGATGCGTCGGAGCTGTTGGGGTGCGGACGGTGCGTCCGTGTCGTTCATGTCGTCGCCTCAGCGGTCGTCGCACGCCGCAGCGGGGCGACCAGCTCGTCGTCGAGCGCGCCCGGCAGCCGGATCGTTCGGTAGCCGGTCATGCGCACGAGCACCGTGCCGTTGGCGTCGACCACGATCGCGTGGTGGCCGGCGTCGTCGTCACCGGCGGCCGGATCGACCACGGCGATGGCGTCGTCGCTCGCCGACTCGGATGGTCCGAACGCCACACGATCGATGTGATTCGGGAGCGCCATTTCGCCGTTCGTGCCGATTTCCCACACGCCAGCGGTCTGGAAGCACAGCTCGAGCCATCGCGGTGCGGTCACCACCCGGGCGTCGGCCGGGTCGGTCGCCGCGGGGACATCGTCGTTCCACTCTCCGCACATCTGACCGCCCGCGATCCAGGCCTCGTCGAGCACCTGGTAGGCCGGTCCGTGGAAGTAGATGCGGTAGATGTCGTCGGCGCCGACCTCGGTGTCGGCCTCGTCGGGAACCGGCGCAGCACCCAGGTCGGCGACCTCGTCGCCCGGTTGCATCCGCACGGTGCCGGTGAAGTGCACGGTGGTCTGCGGTTCCGACTGGTTGGCCAGCACACGGTGTCCGATCAACGCACAGTACGCCGTGATCTCTCCCTCGTCGCCCGGCACCAGTTGTGCGGTCACCACGATCTCGCGCGGTTCGTCGCGGAAGAACTTGAACGGCGCCAGGAAGTCGACGTCGTCGATGGCCACGATGTGGTGGTGCGGTGCCAGCACGGTGGCTGCGGCGGCGAACGACTCGACGCCCATCACCCCTGGCAGGACGGCGGTGCCGTCGATGCGGTGATCGTTGAGGAACGGCTGCTGCATCGGGTCGAGCGTGCCGCTGGCGACGAACCCGTCTTCCAGCGTGATCGCCTGCGCGGTGTCGAGCGTCGCGAGTCCGTCGAGCCGACCGGCGAGCGGCGAGTCTTCACCTGTTACCAGGCCGCCCGCCGGGGCGAGCTCGGCGCCCATCAGACCGAGACGGCCGGCGACCACGAGCTCTCGACTCCCGCCGCCGGCGCTGAGCTCGTGCCGAACGACGGGGATGCCTGCCGCGGCGGGGAGCATGTCGATCCCTGCCACAGCCATGATCTGGGGGATCGAACCGCGGGTGGCCATGCCGATGTCGCCCCACGCCGTCCAGTCGATCGCCACGCCGAAGGCGCCCTCGTGGAGTGCGCTGATCGACGAGCTTTGCTTGCACAGCAGGTCGTTGGCGGCGCTGTAGTCGGGTTGCCCGGCGTTGCCAAAGCGTCCGGCGATCGAGGAAAATACGACTACCGAGCCGAGATCGGTCCCGGTCAGCCCGTGGATCAGGTTGAACCAGCCATCCGCCTTCACGTCGAACACGAGGTCGTACTCCTCGGGCGACTTGTCGGGCATCGACTTGGAGATCTCCAGGCCGCCGGCATGGATCAGCGCGTCGACCGAACCGCTGGTCTCGACGATACGCCGCATTACTCCGCCCATCGCTTCGGGATCGCGCAGGTCGACCTGGTGGTAGTGCGCCGTGCCGCCACTGCGCTCGATTGCCTGCAGCGAAGCGAGCGCCGCGTGACGCCGCTCGACGCCACTCAGTTCACGTTCGACGATCGCTGGCGTGGCCCGCTCGCCGGCCGCCTTCATGCGCTCGAAGATGGCCATCTTCAATGCGTCGCGGTCGGCTTCGAAGGCGAGCACGTCGTCGTCGTCCGGGTCGGGCGCCGGCGCCAGGTCGAGCAGGTGGAAGGTGCCCCCAGATGCTTCAGCGAGGTCGCCGATGATCGCCGAGACGATGCTGCCAGCGGCGCCGGTGATGACGAACGTTGCGTCCGAGTCGAACTCGATCGGGTTGTCTTCGTCGGTCGGCACGGTTCGGTCGACGAGCGCAATCGCGCACCGTTCGTCGTCGCGCCAGCCGATCTCGATCGCACCGGGGTCGCGCAACGTCTCGTCGATCAGCAGATCGGCGAGTGCTGCCGTCTTGCGGCTCGGCGCAAAGTCCACCGCCTTGGCCATCACGTGGGACCGTTCCCGGCGGAACGACTTGGTCAGACCAACAACGCCGCCACCCATCGGGTTGCTCGCGCCACCGGGCCCGTAGCCGTGGCGTCCGCCAAGCCGCGTTGCGGACACGAGGAACGTGCCCTCGACGAAGTCGTCGTAGCGGTGGCGCAAGAGCCGGAACAGCATCTTCACTCGGATGCGCAGGCCTTCGCGCCAGTCGTCGATCGACTGCTCGGCGATCGGCGTGTCGGCGTCGAGTGCCGGCAGCCAGTAGACGCCGCCCAGGGAGCGGTCGCCGAGCCACCCGTCGACCCGTTCGAGGAACTCGTCGGTCGCAGGGCGATCCTCGACGAACAGCACGTCGACGCCGCGTGACTCGAGCCGGCCGGCGAGCGCCGCCGCGACGCCGCCCTCGTCGGCCATCACGACAACCGGTGCGCCTTCGTCGAGCGCAACGCCGGTCTCGATGCACCAATCGAGCGGCGGCCGCAGCACCGCCGTGGGGATGCGCCGCTGCAGCGCATCCGTCGCCGCGTCGTCGCCGGCGTACAACGACAGGGCTGTTCCTGCTGCGCCCGCTGGTGCCGGAGCAGGAGGGGCCCCGCCGGTGTCCACGCCAGCGG
The DNA here is from genome assembly GCA_039194665.1 of Actinomycetota bacterium. Classification (GTDB taxonomy): domain Bacteria; phylum Actinomycetota; class Acidimicrobiia; order Acidimicrobiales; family Ilumatobacteraceae; genus JABSQH01. The sequence goes on along the minus strand of JBCCVW010000035.1, from coordinate 489 downwards.
TCGCAGCAGGAGCGGCCCCAGCAGGAACGTCTGCTCTCTCGCGGACGAAGCCGACGACGTGGCCGAGGGTGGGGTAGTCGCGCAGGGACAGGTTGTCGTCGCGTTCGATGCCGTAGTGCTCCCGGATGGCGGCGAAGGTCTCGGCTTGTTTGACGGTGTCGATGCCCAGGTCGGCCTCCAGGTCGAGGTCGAGCTCCAACATGTCGGCTGGGTAGCCGGTCTGCTCGGCCACGACCGAGAGAACCTGATCCACGACCGGGTCCGTGCTGGCACTTGCCGCGGGTGTACCCGCAGCAGGAGCATCCGGAGCTGCAGGAGGGGCCCCGCCGGTGTCCACGCCAGCGGTCGCAGCAGGAGCGGTCGCAGCAGGAACGTCTGCTCTCTCGCGGACGAAGCCGACGACGTGGCCGAGGGTGGGGTAGTCGCGCAGGGACAGGTTGTCGTCGCGTTCGATGCCGTAGTGCTCCCGGATGGCGGCGAAGGTCTCGG
>JBCCVW010000034.1:0-29522 GCA_039194665.1 Actinomycetota bacterium | reverse complement strand
GCCGTGACGATCCGCAACAACCAGACCGGGGAGACAGCACGGATCGACACCGGTGCGCTGTTCATCATGATCGGTGCCGTGCCGAACACCGACTGGTTGCCCGACGACATCGAGGTTGATGATCGCGGCTTCGTCGTCACCGGCGCCTCGAGCCCGTTCGCGACCTCGATGCCGGGCGTGTTCGCCGTCGGAGACATCCGCAGCGGCTCGATCAAGCGTGTGGCGTCAGCGGTCGGTGAAGGCTCTGTGGTGGTATCGGCGATCCACGACTACCTCGAGTCGGTGACGCCGGCCGCAGCTGCCGAGGATGCGGCGACGGCCAGCTAGGAACGCCGACACATCGATGGTCCAACACGCTTGAGCCCAGCGTCTCGATTCGGGAGGCTGGTGGTGATGGCGTCTGTGGTTGAGATTCGTGTCCGTCCGATCGTGTGGTTCGCCACCGGGTGGCCATGACGGCGACTTCGTGGGCGGGAACGTCCCGATCTGCATCGACGACTCATTCCCGGTCGAGGCCAAGGTGTGCGGCGAGGGCGACTTCGATCCCGCCGACTGACGTGTTCGCCCGCTGGTGTCATCATCGGCGGCGATGTCGTCGCCCGTGATCGTGCTGTGGAGCGCACCGCGCTCGCGCTCCACGGCCTTCTTCCGGTCGATGCTCGAACGAGGAGACCTGCTCGCCCTGCACGAACCGTTGGAGGGACTCGCCTACATCGGTCCGATCGAGGTCGGGACTCGAACGTTTACTACTCCTGAGTCGCTGATGTCGTGGCTGTTGGGCGACACCGGGCAGCGGGTGTTCATCAAGGAGACGGTCAATCCAGCCGTGCTCGAGAAGGTGATCGCCGACGACCGGTTCCTCCGCGAGGCACGTCACGCATTCCTCGTCCGTGATCCTCTCCAGATCGCCGCATCGTGGTGGGCACTGGAAGGCGACATGCGCATCTTCGACACCGGCGTCGAGGCGTTGTACGAGCTGTTCGTCGCCGTCCGTGCTGCCGGTGGCGAGTTGCCGGTGGTGATCGACGCCGACGACCTTGTGGTGCACCCGGCGGTGACGATGCGCGCGTTCTGTGATGCGCTCGACCTGCCGTTCATCGCGGATGCCTTGCGCTGGGAGGCGGGTGTACCGGTGGCGTGGGCGCGAACGGCGCGTTGGCACGAGGATGCATCGGCCAGCACCGGGTTCGTGGTGCCGAGCTCCCCCGATCGTCATGGCTTCGAATCGCACGACGAGGTCCGCCGCTTTGCCACCCACCACCGGCCGTTCTACGAGGCGCTGCGCGCCCATCTGGTGCGACCTGCCAGTGAGGCGTAGCAGCAGGGCGCTCTCGGCTGCCGACGATCGGATCGGTCCAGCCGTCAGGCCGGCACGGGTGCTGCGGCGAAGTCGCGCAGCGCCGTGGCCATTTCCTCGCGCACCCACTCGCCGGTGAGCACCATGTCGACCGCGCCGATCGAGGTGTGGGTGTGCCCGTCGACGGCGAGCAGACGAGCGTCGTTGCCGGCCTCGGTCAGCGCAGCCACATACGCCGCGCCCTCGTCGCGCAGCGGATCGAACTCACACGTGACCACCAAGGCCGGCGGGAGGTCGGCGAGGTTGCCGCGGATCGGCGCGACGTGCGGATGGGCACGATCGGCTGGGTCGGTGTAGTTGTCGAAGAACCACTGCAGCATCGTGCGGGTGAGCACGTACCCTTCGGCGTTCTCGTGGTGCGACGGGCGGTCCATGTCGGTGTCCACCACCGGACACAACAGCACCTGCCCGGCGATCTCCGGTCCGCCCTCGTCGCGGGCGCGTTGCGCGGTGACGGCGGCAACGTTGCCGCCAGCGCTCCAACCGGCGACCACGATCGGCGCACCGTTCCCACCGAGTTCGTCTTGATGCTCGGCGATCCACTGCGCGGCGGCGAGCCCGTCGTCGGCCGCTGCGGGGAACGTCGCCTCGGGGGCGTGGCGGTAGTTCACGGACACGATCACGCAGTTGCTCCGTACACACAGATCGCGACACAGCGGGTCGTCGCTGGTGTGTGATCCGAGCACCCAGCCGCCGCCGTGGAAGTACGCGACGATCGGGTGGGGACCATCGGTGGGCGGGCGGTAGAGGCGGTACTCGAGCTCGCTGTCTGGTCCGGGGAGTGTGCCGTCGACGATCTCGCCGACCTCGGGCCCGGGCGGGCTTTGTGCCGCCGCCGCTTCCATGAAGCCGCGCGCCTCCGCGGGCGACATCGACTCGATTGGCGGTAGACCCAACTCGGCCATCGCCTCCAACACCAACATCACGTCGGGTTGCAACGGTCGGATGAGCCCGTTGTGGTTCACCGTGCGCACCTCGCCGGTTCGGGTGAACCCGATGTAGTCGCGGGTGACCACCTCGTCGCACGTTTCCCGGTACCGGCCCACGCCTCCGAGGTAGGGCAGGAACACCTGCGGTTTACCTGGCACGTTGGCGCCCATGTACCACGAGTTCGCAGTGGGCATCAGCGTCAGGCTGGCGAACGTGTTGACGTGGCCGACCCAATGGTCCTGGGCCTGCTGGGTTGGTTCGATCGTGGCAAAGCCGTCGGCGCGCAGGTGATCGATCGTGTCGGCGATCCAGTCGACGTGTTGCTCGATCGACACCATCATGTTCGACAGCACCGATGGGCTCTGCGGTCCCGTGATCATGAACAGGTTGGGGAAGCCGACCGCCATCAGTCCGAGGTAGGTGTGCGGGCCGTCGGCCCAGGCCTCCTTCAACGTGACGCCATCGCGGCCTGCGATGTCGACCGACACGATCGCGCCGGTCATCGCATCAAAGCCGGTGGCCAGCACGATCGCGTCGACGTCGAGATCGTCGGCGCCATCGAAGGTGATACCGGCGGCCGTGACCGTTGAGATCGGCGCGGCCCGTAGGTCGACCAGATCGACGTTGTCGCGATTGAACGTGGCGTAGTAGTCGGTGTCGAGGCACGGGCGCTTGGTCAACACGTAGTGGTTGGTCGGGCACAGGATCTCGGCAACCTCGGGGTCGTCGACGATCGAGCGGATCTTGTCGTGCAGGAAGTCGACCAGGGTCTGGTTGGCATCGGGGTTGGTCTGCAGGTCGGTGAAGCCGGCGCCGTAGCCGACGAGCTCGCCTTGCTCCCATGCCGCCTGGTAGGCCGCGTTGCGTTCCGCTTCGGTCACGTCGAGCGCACCAACGTTGCCGGGCTCGTTCGGCACGCCGATCTGCGAATGGCGCGCCTCCTCCCGGTAGGCCTCCCGGTCGGCCTCGTACTCGGCCATCCGCTCCTCGGAGATCGGGCCGTTGTGTGCCGGGATCGAGAAGTTGGGGGTGCGCTGCAGAACGGTGAGGTGATCGGCTTGTTCGGCGATGAGCGGTATCGACTGGATCGCCGATGAACCGGTGCCGATCACCGCCACCTTCTTGCCGGTGAAGTCGACGCCGTCGTGCGGCCATGTGCTCGTGGAGTACACGTCGCCTTCGAAGTTGTCGATGCCGGCGACGTCGGGCGTCTTCGGTACGGACAGACATCCGGTGGCCATCACGTAGTACGGCGCGGTGAGTTCGTCGCCGGCCTCGGTGGTGATCGTCCATGTGTTGGTGTCGTCGCTCCACGTCGCACCGGCGACGCGCGTGCCAAAGCGGATGTCGCGTCGCAGGTCGTGCTTGTCGGCCACGAACTGGGCGTAGCGCAGGATCTCGGGCTGGGTGGCGTAGCGCTCCGACCAGGTCCACTCGTCTTGCAGCTCGGGGTCCCAGCTGTAGGAGTAGTCGACGGTGAGGATGTCGCAGCGCGCGCCGGGGTAGCGGTTCCAATACCAGGTGCCGCCGACGTCGTCGGCCGCTTCCAGCACCACAGCGTTGAGTCCGGATCGGCGCGCCCGCACCAGCTGGTACATGCCGGCAAATCCGGCGCCCACGATGACCATGTCGAACTGTTCGCTCACTGCGATCCCCTCTCCGCAACGTGTTCGTCGTCGAGTCTCCCAGGTCGCCGACGTTCCAGTCGAGCCGTCGGGTCACCCGTCGATTGGATCCCGTCTGGCGCGGTGCCGGCGTCTGACGAGGGGTTCTGATGACGGACAACGTCGCGGCGCGCGCAACTACGTTGAGCAAGAGGCAGGGAGCGGGCGAGACGGCGATCCTCACGGCGATCGGCATCGTGCCGGGTTGCATCATCGGCCACTTCGGGCCCGCGGCTGCACGGGGTCGTTCTCCAGCCGACTCGAGTGTCGCCCGCATCGTCCACCGTCATGATCCAGCTGTGACAACGTGTGCGCCATGGCGAACACCATTGAACTCCGTGTCCGAACAGTGGTCTGGGCGGCGACTGCCGCTGTATTGGCGGTTGCCGCGACCCTGATGATCACATCGGCGTGGAATGCCGACGCCGCTCCTGGCGACGCCGACTCCACGTACGTGCCCACTGCCGGCTGTCGATTGTTCGACTATCGCCCGGCGCCCGACCAGGTCGGTGACCGATCCGCGCCGTTGGCGGCCGGCGAGGTGCACACGCAACAGGTCACCGGCAACGTTGGCAACTGCACGGGTCCGCTGGCGATCCCCTCTGACGCGGTCGCCGTGGCGATGAACGTCACGATCGCCAATCCGACCGCCCAGTCCAACCTGCGGTTGTTCCCAGCCGACCTCACCGATGTGCCAACGCTGTCGAACCTGAACTTCTCGGCGGGCCAGGCGCCGTTCCCGAACAAGGTCGACGTTGCGTTGTCGCCGGCCGGCGCGATCAAGCTGTTCAACCAGAACGGTTCGGTTGCCGTGCTCGCCGACGTGGTCGGGTACTACACCAAGGCCAGCCTGGCTGAGATCCAGACCCGGCTGCTCGCGCTCGAGAACGGCGCCATGCCGATCGCAGTCAACGACGACTTCGTCGGAAACGAGACCCTGACCATGTCGTACGAACCGCTGGTCGACGTCGAACTCACGGCACCCGTCGACGGCACCGTGACGTTGAACTCGATGACGAACGCTTTCCACAACACAGCGGGAAGCGACGTCGGTTGCGTTATCGCGCGGTCGACCGATGCCGATCCGGTCGCGATCGGCACCAACCTCGCCGGCGTGCACATCTTCGAGAGCGAAGGTCCCTCCGCCAACGACGGCACGATCAGCAGCACCCGTGCGTTCGATGTCGCTGCCGGTTCGACCACCACCTTCGAGGTTCGCTGTCGCGCGAGCGCCGGCGCGGGCGAAGGCCGTGTGTTCCAGTCGATCCTGACAGGCGTGTTCACGCCCGCTCCGTAGTTGTGTGGTCTCCCGGGCCCGTGCTGCGGGCCCGGGACCGATCCGCGCACCCGCATGGGCGGCGGAGCGGTTGCCCAGACCGTCGACGGGCGATCGTGGAGTAGTCGACCGGTGATGGTGGGCTCATGTGCACCTCGCCGACCGCCAACGGCGTCGATACGATCCGAGCGTGTTCGGTGCTGTCGTCAACCCGGCGCCGTACCTGCCGTATCGCGATGGCCCTGCGCCTCGATCACCCGATGAGTTTCGATGGCGTCTCGGCTTGCGCCCGTTGGCCGACGTCGACTGGTTCGAGTTCGGACCGGGCGCCGACGAGCTGATCGCCGCCAAGCCCGAGTTGCTCTCGGGCCACGGCGACACGGTGTTCGCCACCATCGATGATGGCGTCCTCGACGAGTCGGGCGAGTTGGCTGAGCTCGCCGAGGCGCACCTCGCTCGGTACCACCCCCAGCGCTTCTCGGTCGTCGACAGCTCACTCCATCCGCTCGACGCGGCGGCGCGGCTGGTGCCGGAAGATGTCGTGCTCCTCGTCGAGCGCGACGGTCGGCTCGCCTTCGGCGGCGGGTCGGTCTGTTTCCCCAACCGTTGGGACCTGGGCTCGAAGCTCGGATTGACCATGGCCGAGGTACACGCTCCGGTCCCGCGCCTCAACCATCAACTCGCCGATCCCATCGACGATGCGTTGCGCCGCCTCGATCCCGCCCGCGGGTTCTGGCGTCTCGGGTGGACACTGATCGATACGCCGAATCACTTCACTCCGGTCGACGCGGGCGCCCGTCCGGCGGAGCGGGCGAGTCCATCTGACCTCTACGTCCGTGTCGAACGCGAAACCCTGCGACGGCTGCCGCGCACGGGCGCCATCGTGTTCACCATCCGCACCTACGTCACGCCGATCCCCGCCGTTGCCGCCAGCGGACGGGCCGAGTTGGCGGCTGCCGTGGCGGCCTGGCCCGGCGACGTCTTGGCCTACAAGGGACTTGCCAATGTCGCCGAGGAATTGGTTCGCTACCTGGAGGAAGCCTCCCCAGAGGTTGATATGATATGACTCAAGATTATTGATAACGACGCGCACCGCGCCGTGAACCGCCGACACATCACCATCACGGAGTAGCAGCACCCCCATGGCATTCGACCCGAAGAAGTGGACCATCAAGACCCAGGAGGCGTTCGCTGGCGCGATCGACGACGCCAAGGCCAAGTCGAATCCTGAACTGACGCCCGACCACGTGCTCGGGGCGATGATGCGCCAAGACGGCACGATCGTGCCCGCCGTGTTGGCCAAGCTCGGCCTGGCACCGCTGATGGTTCGCAACCGCGCCGAAGAAGCGGTCGACAAGTTGCCCAAGGCCTATGGCGGCGACGAGCCGCGGATGAGCAAGGAGCTCACCAACACCGTCGCCAACGCCGAGAGCTACCAGAAGGACCTGCGCGACGACTTCTTGTCTGTCGAGCATCTGCTGTTGGCGATGAACAGCCGCCTCGACATCGGGTCAGAGGAGCTGCTCCAGGCCCTGAAGGACGTACGCGGTTCGCACCGCGTCACCGACCAGAACCCCGAAGACACCTTCGCCGCGCTCGAGAAGTACGGCCAAGACATGACGGCGCGCGCCGCCGAAGGCAAGATCGACCCGGTCATCGGCCGCGACGAGGAGATCCGCCGCACCATTCAGGTGCTGTCGCGGCGGACGAAGAACAACCCGGTGCTCATCGGCGAGCCCGGTGTGGGCAAGACGGCGATCGTCGAGGGGTTGGCGATCCGCATCGCCGACGGCGACGTGCCAGAAGGGCTGAAGAACAAGCGGCTCATCTCGCTCGACATCGGCTCGATGCTCGCCGGCGCCAAGTACCGCGGCGAGTTCGAAGAGCGGCTCAAGGCGGTGCTCAAGGAGATCACCGACGCCGAGGGCGAAGTGATCACGTTCGTCGACGAGCTGCACACCATCGTCGGTGCCGGCGGCGCCGAGGGCGCGATCGATGCCGGCAACATGATCAAGCCGATGCTCGCCCGCGGCGAGCTGCGGATGATCGGGGCGACCACGCTCGACGAGTACCGCAAGTACATCGAGAAGGACCCGGCGCTGGAGCGCCGCTTCCAGCAGGTGTACGTGGGCGAGCCGTCGGTGGAAGACACGATTGGCATCTTGCGCGGTCTGAAGGAGCGCTACGAGGTGCACCACGGTGTGCGCATCCAAGACTCGGCGCTCGTCAGTGCAGCCGCGTTGTCCGACCGCTACATCACCAGCCGCTTCCTGCCCGACAAGGCGATCGACCTGGTCGACGAGGCGGCGTCGAAGTTGCGCATCGAGATCGACTCGTTGCCCACCGAGATCGACGTGGTCGAGCGGCGCATCCTGCAGCTCGAGATCGAGCAGGTCGCGCTCGAGAAGGAGTCAGACAGCGCGTCGAAGGAGCGTCTCGACACGCTGCACGACGAGCTCGCCGAACTCAACGCCCGCGTGGTCGGGATGAAGGAGCGGTGGGAGCAAGAGAAGCAGGCGATCGAAGCGATCCGTGCGCTCAAAGAAGAGCTCGAAGAGCTGAAGACCGCCGTCGAGCGCGAGACCGACCTGAACCTCGCCGCCGAGATGCGTTACGGGCGGATCCCCGAACTCGAGCGGCGCATCGAGGAGGCCACCACACACCTCGACGAGCTGCAAGAAGAGAACGCCTTCCTCAAAGAGGAGGTCGACGCCGAAGACATCGCCGAGGTCGTCGCAAAGTCCACGGGCATTCCGCTGTCGCGCTTGATGCAGTCCGAAACGCAGAAGCTCGTGCATCTCGAAGACCTGCTGCACGAGCGGGTCATCGGCCAAGACGACGCCGTTAATGCGGTGGCGAACGCGATCCGTCGCAGCCGCGCCGGACTGTCGGATCCCAACCGGCCGATCGGGTCGTTCATGTTCCTCGGCCCGACCGGTGTCGGCAAGACCGAGCTGGCGCGTGCGCTGGCCGAGTTCTTGTTCGACGACGAGAAGGCGATGGTGCGCATCGACATGGGCGAGTACATGGAGAAGTTCTCCGTGTCGCGCCTGATCGGTGCGCCACCCGGCTATGTCGGCTACGACGAGGGCGGGCAGCTCACTGAAGCGGTGCGCCGTCGCCCCTATTCGGTGGTGCTCCTCGACGAGATCGAGAAGGCGCATCCCGATGTGTTCAACACGTTGCTGCAGTTGCTCGACGACGGGCGGCTCACCGATGGGCAGGGGCGCACGGTCGACTTCACCAACGTGGTGTTGATCATGACGTCGAACCTGCCGGGCGATCCGTTGGAGTTCTTCAAGCCGGAGTTCATCAACCGCATCGACGACATCATTCGCTTCCGTTCGCTCAGCGAGGCCGACCTGGAGCGGATCGTCGAGGTGCAACTCGGGCGTTTGCGTTCCCGGCTCGCCGATCGGCGCATCGAGCTCGATGTCGACGACGAGGCGATGGCCCAGTTGGCTCGCGAAGGGTTCGACCCGGCGTTTGGTGCTCGTCCGCTGAAGCGGGTGATCCAGCGCGAGATCGGCGACCAGGCGTCGCTGTTGATCTTGGAGGGCAAGGTGCAAGAAGGCGGCAGTCTCGTCGTCCGTGCCGGCTCGACCGACGAGACCGGCTCCACCGGCCCGCTCCTCGTCTCCGCCGGCTAACCGTCTCTCCAGAATTCTGTCGAGATCCGGCGCCTTCCGCCTGATTCCGCACACAATTCAGAAGGGCGCTCGGCCGTTCCCCGAAATTCTGTCGATTCACCGCGCCTCGCGCCGGATTCCGCACACAGTTCGGAGGGGTGGGCTGAGTGTTCATCCGAAACTCTGTCGATATCCGGCGCGTCAAGCCGGAATCGGCACATAGTTCAGGATGTGGTCTGCGGCGTCGCCTGTTCTTGTGACAGGGTCCGACGCGAGACGCCGGGATTCGCCCGGATTTCGGCGCGCGGTGGCATCGTCAAGCGGAACGTCGCGGGCTCGGGGCGGACCAGCTCGAGTCGTCCCCCGTCTGATTCGGCGAGGCGGCGAGCGAGGGCGAGGCCACGGCCGTGCGCGGCTCGGTGATCGGTCTGCCGATCGAACAGCGTGGCCGCCTTCTTCGGCGGGATGCCCGGGCCCTCGTCTTCGATCGTCACCGATGTGTCCTGCACGAGCACCGCGACCGTGCCCGAACCGTGACGGAGGGCGTTGTCGAACAAGACTCCGAGCACCTGGCCGACGAGCCCAGGTGTACCGACGACGGTGTCGACGTGACCGGTGGTGACCACCAGCTGACGGCGCGCCCGGTCATAGCGCGGCTGCCAATCGGCGACGTGACCGTCGACGATCGCGGTCAGGTCGAGTTCGGCGCGCTCGCCGGTGCTGCCCTGACGGGCGACCCGGAGTAGCTCGTCCAGCGTCTGGTTGAGCTCGTGGGCTCCGGCGAGCACGGCCCCGGCTTCTGCAGAGACGACCGGATCGGCGGAGCGCTCGAGCAGTTCGAGGCGCATCATGATCGCCGTCAGACCCGTGCGCAACTGGTGCGTTGCGTCGGCGGTGAAACCGCGCTCGGCGTCGAGCATCCGGCCGACGCGGCTCGCCGAGAGGCGCAACGCCCGCGAGATGTCGTCGATCTCGTCGATGCCAGACGCCGGCGGTCCGGTGACGCTGAAGTCGCCCTCGCCCAAACGCGACGCGGCTCGCGACAATCGCTCCAACGGACGCGCGAGCTGACGGGCTTGTACCCACGCCAGCAGGGCGGCCGCAGCGATTGCGGTCGCAGCGATGATCGCCAGCCGAACGAACACCTCACCGGGAACCTGGCCACCTTCGGCGTCGCGCACGATCAGGATGACCGGGACGAGCAACACGCCGATGACCACCACCACGACGGTGACGGTGGAAGCGACCAGCCGGCGGCGCATGTCAGCCTCCTCGTTGACCGCTGGCGTAGCGGTCGCCGCGACCCGCTCGACAGCTGGCGCAACGAGCGCGGCCCAGTCGACCCGCGCGCGTCGAACTCACGGCTCGAAGCGGAAACCGACACCGCGCACGGTGACGATCTTCGATGGCGGATCGGAGCGGTCGTTGATCTTGCGGCGCAGCGTCGAGGTGTGGGTGTCGAGCGTGCGCGTCGAACCCCACCAGTTCTCGTCCCACACCGAGCTCATGATCTGCTCCCGCTTGAGTGTCACGCCCGGCTGGCGCATCAGGAACTCGAGCAGGTCGAACTCCTTGGTGGTCAGTTCCACCTCGTTGCGCGTGCCGTCGTCGTCGATCACGAAGCAGCGGCGGGCCTCGGCGTCGAGTTCGATGCCGGCACCGATGAGTGCGGCAGCGCCTTCATGCGAGCGCGCTTGATCGGCCACCCGCAGTCGGGCGCGGATGCGGGCGACCAGCTCGGCGAGTCGGAACGGCTTTGCTACGTAGTCGTCGGCGCCAGCGTTCAGCCCGACGATCACGTCGGTCTCCTCTGCTCGGGCGGTGAGCATGATGATCGGCAGCTCGGCGTCGTTCGCCCGCGCTTTGCGGCACACGTCGAGTCCGTCGATGTCGGGCAGGGTCAGATCGAGCAGGACGAGCCCGGGTTCGCCGGACTCGATCGCGTCGAGGGCGTCATGGCCCGTACCGACGTGGATCACCTCGAACTCCTCGGCGCGCAGCACGCGCACGAGCGGCTCGCTGATTCGCTCGTCGTCCTCGACGAGCAGCACGCTGGTGGTGCCCGGCGTGGAGGCTGGTGGCGCCGACATCACGTCGGCAGTCGGAGCGAGCGCGGTGGGTCCCATTACCTCGCTATCGGCAGGCCACGGCACCGACTTGAGCGGTTCTTGACACTTCCTTAAGGCTCAGTTGGCGCGGGATCCGAGCAGCTCCTGGCGGAGCTGGACGAGCTTCTCGACGGGCTCGCCGTCGGACCAAGGGTCGGAGGTGAGCACGCGCTCGTACTGCTCCCACTCGTTGCGCACGCCCGCAAGGTCCCCGGTGCGTGCATATGCCCGCATCCTCAGGCCGACGAGCTCCTCGTGACCGGGGAGTACGGCGAGACCCTTGCTCGTGGCCCAGAACACGAGCTCGGTGTCACCGATGGAGAGGCCATGTCCGGCCAACTCGGTGGCTGCTGTGATCGCTAGCAGGACGAGCTGCGAGGACGTCCCTTCTACCTCCGGCCACAGGTAGTTGGTGCCCGAGAAGGGCAGCCCGCGTAGCCGGTCCACCGCCGGACGGAGCGTGTCGATCGCTTGTTGAGGCGGCTGCAGGCGGGCGTGTTCCAAGCGATGTTCGATGAGCGCGGCGTCGGTTACGACGTGATCGTGGAGCGCGAGTGCGTCGGACAGCGTGCGCGGGATCCACTCGCCGCCCGCGGGCGGCGGCGTGAGCCGGGCGAGGCCGCGTCGCGCCTCCGACACGACGTTGGAGAAGGTTGCGTCGCGCACGTCGATTTCCCACAGTGCGGCGCGTGCGCCCGATCGTGTGGCGCGGTCGCGATGTGTCGCCAGCCACGCGATGAGCTCGACCGTCTTCGAGCGCTCGAACGTGGCCGGTGTGCCGTCGCTGTCGGTAATCACCAATGGCCCGAGAAGTCCGACGACGATCTCGTGGGGGAGTGCTTTGTACGGGACGTCGTCGTCGACGCTGCCGGCATCGTGCCATTGCGGTACGAGATCGTCGAGATCGACTACCGCTTCGACGGGCGCGGTGCACCCGTCGAGTAGTCCGGACACGTCGGACAGGTCCTGTTCCGTCACGCCAATCGGTGTCATCGCACAGCGTGCGCCGAACGCGTCGAGCAGCCAGGTGCGCTCCTCCATCAGCAATCGCGCCGGGGAAAGGGGAACCTCGCGTTCGCTCGTGTGTGACATCATGAGCGCCACTCCCGGAGGCGGGTCGCCGGGTGCCAGGTCGTCTGTGTTGAAAACGATCACGATCGTTGGTTCCCAGGCCTCTCCGCCGGTCCGTCGCGTGCGCAGGCCAAACGTCGTCCTGTCGTCTGGGAGTTGTGGAGCCAGTGATCGCGCGAGCTGAATGGCTTCAGCCAGGTCAGCGACGCAGTGAGCGTTGCGGTGCTGCAGCGTGACGGTGTCGGCGAGGCCGACGACGATGATGTTGGCCACTTCTGCATACGTCGATGCCGCAAGACCGGCGGCCGTCGCAGACATGATCGATTGGACATGCTCAGGGGTGCCCACAACGGTGAGCGTTTGGCACGCCTCGAGGTCGAGTAAGACGTCGGCGCCGTTCGCAGTGATGCCGACCTGCACGAGGGCGCTGCACGGCATCCCGGCCTGGCGCGCGTCCCCGGAAAGGAGCTCGATGGGAACGGCGGCGTCGAGTGCCCACCGTGCGCCGTCGCCGGTCCAGGGACTCGGCAGCGTGGCTCGATCGGTGAGTTGTACCCGTATGTCGCCCTCTTTACCCAGCTCGATCCAGCCAATGCGGACGTCGTCGCTCGGCACCTGCGCAGCGATGGCCCGGACCGCCACGTCCAATCGGAGCAGACGCTCGCCGGGGTCGATCAAGCGGAGGCGGCGTTCCGTCGCAGCGTTCGCATCGCCGGGAGTCGGGAGCCGGCTGTGTGGCGGCGCGCCGCGTAGCCGCGCCCGTCGACGTACGCCGACGAGGGCAAGGACGCCTGCGGCAAGCAGGGCGGCGTGCTCGAGCCGCACGGGTGAGGTCGACTGCGACTCCTCCGCACCACCCTGCGGCGATCCGCTGTCACCGCCGCCATACGGGGAGTTCGTCGTGCTGCTCGTCCCAGGTTGGCCGGTAGTCGCGCCGCCGGCGGCCGGAGACTCGGGAATCGAATCGCCGGGCTCCATTGACGAGGTGTGGTCGCCTGCCGTTGCAGACGAAGGGGCCGTAGCGCGTGGTGCCTTCTGCTCCGATCTGTTCGTCGGAGTGGTCGAGGTCGGGGCAGCCGGCTCGCTCATCGGCGCTGCGGCGGTTGGCGTCGGAACCGTGGGCGCGACGGTCGCGGGAAGGGGACTGGTCACGTCGTCGTCGGTCAACTTGGCGTCGTCTGGCGGCGTGTCATCCGACGACGAGTCCGCACCGTTGTCGTCGGTGTGATCCGGCGGCGAGACGTTCTGAGCCGAGTCGTCGGCGGTCGCTGCGTCCGGGAGCTCGAGCACCCATCCCGGCATGATCACGTCGGGGTCGTCGAACACCGCCCCGCCGACCATCTCGCGACCCGCGTTGAGCTCCCAAATCGACACCCACCCGTGGCCGTCGCCGAGGTGCCGCTCGGCGATGTCCCACAAGGTGTCGTTGCGTACGACCGCGTAACTCACGCGGTGGCTGTTGCCGTCATCTACTTGGGTCGATGGCGCATCGACAGCTTCGGCTGGCGCGTCTCCGCCAACGTCGTTCGGGATGAGCAGCTCCCAGCCGATGTCGATCAGTGCTGGATTGGTGAACTGGCGCCCGTCGGTCATCGTGCGGCCGAGGTTCGCATCGAGGATGCGCTCGGCCAGCTCCATCGTTTCCACCGAGTTGCCCGCGGCGAGTCCCTCGGCGATCGACCACACGCTGTCACCGCGCTGCACGACGTATCGGCCTTCGTCGGCGCTGTTTGTGCGATGACCGGCGTCGGATGCGGGCCGCTGGGCAGCAACACGGGAGGTCGGGGATTCTGTTACGGCGTCGGGCGTCGTGACAGACGGCGTACTCCGCGATGGGGCGACGTCGGGGATGACGTGCGAGATCGAGGGAGCCGCCCCGGCGACGGCGATTCGCGGGCTGGCCAATGGGACCACCACGAGGAGTCCGACTGCGATGTAGCGGCCGATGGCTGTGGCCCACCGGAGTCCAGCTGTACTGGGTCGGCGCAAGCCGTCATCGCGGACGAGATACACCAGCTCGATCGCCGTTGTAATCACCACCACCACTGAGGCGGCGAGCGCGGCGATGATGCTGACTCGGATCAGCACGTCGACGACGGTGCCGTCGTCGAGCGGCTCGCCGACTGCGGCGCCGACGTTCCAGCGCCATGGCGCCTGCACGCCCGCCAGCGGGTTCCACGACCCGAATCGGCGTTCGGCAGCCCGGAGCGCGGCAAGGGGGGTGACGACACCGATGCCCAGCAAGACGGCAATCGACAGGAGGAACCGGCCGACCCGTGCCGGAGCCCTGCGATCGCGCCCGATCGCAGGGCTCATGGCGCGCGCTCCGCACGTACGGTGCCCACGCCGGTGGCACGGATGCCAGCGTCGTCGATGCTGACCGTCACGGAAATGCGGTCGCCATCGATCGCAATGGAGGTCACCGATCCGTCGAGTCCGTAGCTGGACAACAGGGCTGATGCAGTGTGGAGCGCCGCTTGCCGAGCCGGCGCCGCGTCGATTTCGATCACGGAGTCGTTTCGCAGATCGGCGACTTGGGCAACCTGAGCACCGGCGCGCGCCGATTGGAAGGCGATCGAATGTGCAGCCGAGCGGTTGGAGACACCGCGATCGACGTCGCGTGCCAACCACACGAGTCCGAGGAACGTGAACGCGAAGAGCAGCGCCAGTCCGGCGACGAGCCCCGACCCGCGGTCACCGGTGAGTCGCCGGGGCGCCGGCGGAGCGACCGGTCCGGGGTCCGAGAACGGAATTGGTGCGTTCGTAGTCACGGATCCACGCCGCGAAACGGATCGATGCGGGCGAACGCGGTGGCGGTCGCTCGGCGGTTGCCACTTGACGCGAGCGGCCCGAGATCGGCCGACGTTGCCGTGCAG
This sequence comes from Actinomycetota bacterium, assembly GCA_039194665.1. GTDB lineage: Bacteria > Actinomycetota > Acidimicrobiia > Acidimicrobiales > Ilumatobacteraceae > JABSQH01. The sequence continues at coordinate 14,611 of JBCCVW010000034.1, read as the reverse complement.
CTGACGGTCGCCGAAACGATTCCGCCCGGCTCGAAGCTTGACGTATCGAGGGTGACGGAGGGCTCTGCGCAGCTGGTCGAATCGACGAGCATCGCACCGGCCACCCGCTGCGCCGCCGCGTGTGCAGCGCCCGGTGATCGCTCTTGCGCTGCGGCCTGGGCGGCCGCTTCCGCAGCCGACTGGGTCGTCGCTCTGCCGTCGACGGCTCGACCGACGAACACGAGTACCAACGCCAGACCGATGATCGCGGGAGCGATGATCGTTAAGCCCAATGCGTCTGCGCTGCCGCGGTCGAACACTCGTTGGCTGGGTCTCGCTACCGAGCAGACCGTCATGGCGTGAGTTCCTCAACGGGCAACGCCTCGGTCACCCGCACGTCGACCGATGTACCGCGGATGATGCCGGGTGCGGTTGCATCGATCGTGACGGCGACGACATCGCCGCGTCGGTCCACTGAGATCGCGACATCTTGAAGGTCGGTGTCGGTCGCCAAGATCGCTCTCGCGGCGGCCTGAGCGTCGCCGCCGCCGACCGCAGATCGGGCGACGAGTGCTGCAGTGTCGCGGGCGACCACACGCGCTTCGGTGCGGGCGTGGCTCCAGAGTGCGGCCTGCACAGCGGCGAAGGCCAGAATCACAAAGAGCGGGGTCAGCAGCGCGATTGCAAGCGACGTCGACCCGCGGTCGCAATCGTCACCGCGACGGTTGACGCGGTCGCCAGCGTCGACTTCGTTGCTCATCGGGTTCGCGGTCCTCAGGCGCAGCTAGGGCGCGCTTGGTGACTGCACCGGCGTACTCGCCGTGGAGCGGACTTGGCTCCAAATGATCGCTGCCACCACGGCAACGCTGACGGCTGCGGCGGCGTACCAGAGCACCTGCTCGATTGATACGGCGCCGCAGTCGCGTCGGTCGGCCGGTCCGTCCTGGCGATACGGCCGCCATCGGTCGAGAACAGTGAGGACGCTGGCGAGGAGTAGTTGCGGGTCGTGCATCTCGGTCTCCGTTCTGAGGTCCGATGTTGAAGTGGTGGTCGCGGTGGGTCGTGTCAGTTCAAATTCAGTGCGGGGTAGATCAGCAACGCCATGAACAGCAGGGCCATCCCCACCAACGGCGGCGTGACTTTGTCGGTGCGAATTCGGGCGTCGGCCTCGAGTTCGGCAGCCAGCGACGATCGCAACGTTGCACACTTCGCGGCAAGCGTGCGGGCGACTGGTGCGCCTTCTGTCGATGCCAGCGCAGCCGTGGCCGCGACCTGCTCGAGCTCGACGATGCCGAGATCGTCGGCGACGATGGTGAGAGCGGTACCCATGCTTTGACCGGTCGCTGCGACCTCGCGCATCCGGCGTCGCAGCTCGATGAACAAACGACCGTCACCAGCGCGCGCTGCCCGCTCGAGTGCTCCCTCGTACCCGGTGTTGCCGGCGAGGAGCATCGTGACCATGTCGACATAGGCGCCCAGCTGGTAACGCAGATCAACCCGCACCGCAGCCGCCTTCGACAATGCGTCGCTGTGGACGAGGGCGGACCCGAGGGCCGCTGCTGCGAGCGATGCGGCAGCCGGGATGACCCATCCGACGGAGGCGCTACCGGTTGCCGCCAACACCCCCGCGATGAGTGTTGGAGCGACGAGTCCGAGCAGCCCCGCAGTGATCATCAGGACAAGGTGGTGCTCCGGCGATCGCCCGATCAGGCGCAGCGGCAGTCTGCGAGCGTCGATCCAGCGCTGTGCCGAACTCGGGATCCACGCCGCCGTGCCGACTTCCCGCCGAGCTGTGCCTCGGTGCGCGTTCAGTCCGCGAATGGCGCGATCGACGCTTGGACGCGGGGCGCGCCAGCTGACAACAATCAGCCATCCGGCGGCGATCGCAGCACACGATGCAACGACGAGCAGTCCAGTGACTCTCATCGCACGGTCCCCACCTCATGACTTGCGGTGACGGAACCCGCCCGCGCCAGAAACCGGCCGGGTCGGGGGTAGCGGGCCAGCCGCTGGACCCGTACGAGTAGCGCTCCGTAGATGAGAAGCACCACCGAAACGAAGAGCTGCCCCGCCGGTTCGTCGTAGGGGGCGAGATACTCCGCCCGCCCGAAGACGAGCAGCCCAACGATGAGCCCGCCCATCATCAGTGTGAGCAACGTCACTTCGCGCCGCACGGGTGCTCGCTCAGCCTCGACCAGCCGGTGCCGATCCGCTTGCGACCGCGCCTGTTCCGCAACTGCCGACAGCACCGCAGTGGTCCGGCCGCCGCGCTCGATCGCGATCGCCAAGCCAGCGGCGATGAGGTCTCCGAGTGGATCATCGATCTCGTCGGCGAAGGTGCGCATCGCTGACTGTGTCGATTGATGTCCGAGACCGGTTGACAGACGCCGCACCGCTGGCCGGATTTCTTTCGCCGCGGTCGGGACTGTGGCGGCGATAGCGCCGATCGGCTGCTCACCAGCGAGGAGCACGTCGCGCAAGTTCTCTACCCACGACGCCAGCGCTTCGGTCGTTGCCGAAGATGATGTCGGGTTGGGCGCGGAGGCACGTGCAACGAGCCACCACACCCCGCCGCCGACCACGAACGATGGCAGCAGCCACCCCGACGCAGCGAGGACGACGATTCCAGCGACCGACCCGCTGATCGCGGGCGCCGGGCGAATGCGCACCGAGGGTCGCGCACGGGTCGCGGCCGGCGGTGTGACGACGTAGTAGACGGCAAGCACGCCGAGCGCTGTCGACGCAATGAGCACGGCGAGGTCGACGCTCATCGGTCGTCTTCCGGAGCGAAGAGGGAGGCGGGGTAGCCAGCCATCTGAAGGCGTTGCAGATGGGCCGAGGAGAGCGGCAGTCGCTGGCGTAGGACATCGTCATCGGTCATGGACCACGTCTCCGTGCTGGCGACGCCCCCGGCTTCGCCGAGCCCGCCCACTTCGATGATCGACGTGACGCGCCGAACGGGTGTCTCGTCGCGAGCCGCATTGCGCACCAAGTCGATGTGTACGACGAAGTCGACGGTCTGGGCGATGAGCGAGGACACAGCGAACTCTGGGAGCTGCGTGTTCGACTTGGCCACGTAGTAGGCGAGTCGTTGCAAGACCACGTCGGCGGTGTGCGCGTGGATCGTGGCCAGTGAACCGCGCTTGCACATCGACGCGACGTCGAGCATGTCGAGCGCCTCGTCCTCCACGAGCTCGCCCACCACGACGCGATCTGGATTGAGGCGTCGGGTGAGCTCGACCAGTTGCCGGGTTGTCACCTCACCCTCCCCCTCGGTATTCGCGGTGCGGGTGAACAACGCCGGTGCATCGGGGTGTCGGGGGTCGTCTTCGAGGCGCAGTTCGAGAAGGTTCTTCTCGACCGTGACGATGCGCTCGAGCGGTGATATCTCGCCGAGTAGCTCCGTCAGCAACGTCGTCTTTCCGGCGCCGGGCGGACCTGACACGAGAATCGTGAATCCGGCGCGCACCAAGGCGCTCAGCCGCGCAATCTCATCGTGCGGGAACAATCCGAGATCGGCGAGTCCGGTCAGGCCGACGTGGCGAATGAGAAATCGGCGGATGGCGATGCGGGGATGGGTCGAGATGCCGTGTTCGTCGCTGCCGCCGAGCACCATCACCACACGAGCGCCATCGTTGGTCTGCAACGTGAGCATGGGCTCGGAGGTGTCGAGCCGCCGTTCGCCTGTTGTGGTGGCGCGTAGCGCAAGACGTTTCTGGAATGCCGTGAGGTCGGCATCGTGCGCCCAGAGCGCGCCGACGTCGACCTTGCGCCCATCGCGGTACGTGACCCAGGTCGAGTGCGGGCCGTTGACGTCGATCTCTTCGACATCGGGATTGCTGAGGTACGGCTCGAGTGGGCCTGCGCCCGAGAGCTCGGCGACGACGCGTGCCCGAATGCGTTGTTCGTTGAGCTCGTCGAGTGGTCGCTCGCCGCGCCGTAGCCGCTCGGCGTTCACTTCGGAGAGTTCTTCGGCGACCCAGGCCCCGAGCATCAGCTGCTGCCGTCGTTCGTCGAACACGACTGCGCGACCGTCGCTCTCGTCGTGGTCGAGCGCATCAACCAATCGGGCAGTCACTCGTTCGGTGACGATGGCGATGGTGGACTCGTCGTCGTGCGCCGGATCGGCGCTGGCGAACGTCACCTCAGCCCCGAGCTGGTTCCGGCGTTGGCGTGGTCTCGTGCCGGGTCGGCGGTCGCGAGTACGTCCGCAGCCAACTGGCCTCCCGCCCGCAGCAGTGACATCCGGGCGAGTCGGCGGCGGGAGACGCCGGGTCGCCCCGCAAGCACAGCTGCGGCGAGGTCGTCGACCGGGAGTGGTGCCACCGCAATCGCCCGTTGCGCGCTGTCGCCGACGAACGTGCTGATTTCTGCTGGGTCGAATGGATCGTCGCCGATGACGGCGAGTGTCAATGGTGCCGCAGTAGCCGCGGCCAACCGTTCCGCGGTCTCGGTCAGGCGGTCGACACGTACTGCGGCGGCACGCGCAGTGACCGGTTGTCGGTGCACGAGCACGACCGCGTCGGCCGCAAGTAGCGATGTCGGCAACGGATGACGTGGGTCGAGTGCTCCATGATCGAGAAGCACATCGAAGCTGATGCCAGCGCGCACCGCGTCGGCGACGATGGGGTCGGCCTCGGCTACCGCCCGCCAAGACTCCGTTGCCCGCACCGGCGCAACGATCACATCAATCCCACTCCCGCTGCGGTGGATCAGCGGCTCGAGCACATCACGCGTGAGACCCTCACGTCGGCTGTGCGTGACGAGCGTCGAAATCGACGGAGAGAGTGGCGCATCGAGCCATCCAGCGAGTGCTCCCCCGGTGGGGTCGAGTTCGATCACCGTGCGCGTCCGATCGGCGGGCCAAGACGCAGCGACCGCAACTGCAGTCGTGGTCGCTGCGTCCCCGACGATCGAGACCGTGGTCATTCGCCCTCCAGCGCTCCTGCGTTGTCGACCGCCGCAGGATCAGTCGACGGCTCGGCGAGCACGATCCGAACGTCGTCGGCGGCGGCGACCACTGCCGCGTCATCGGCGAGCACCTCGACCGAGATCGACAGGGTGCCCAGGGCATTGGACGTCTCTGTTGGAAGTCCGACGACTCGCCCGGAGACCACGATGGGCTGACTCGCGCCGTCGACGATGTCGGGCATGGGGACCACCAACTCGACGGGCACGCGCTCGCGTAGACCGACGGGAATCGAACCATCGCTCACCTGAATCGCCACGACCGAGTTGCCCTCCCCGAGCAGCGGCTCCGTCTGCACCGACTGGGACGTCACCAGACTTCCCGACACCAATCGGACCCTGGCGTACGTGCCGATCAGCGAGTCGAGCTCTGAACCATCGACGACATTCACCGAGTCGTCGAGATCAGCATCGACCGTTCGCAACATCGACGATTCGATCTGCTCACCGGCCGGCACGTCGACCACCACTTGAACGACCGACGATGAGTCGTCGAGGCCGCTGTACACCCAAATGTTGGCGCCGATTGCAAGCGCCCCAAGTGCGACGCCGATGGCGATCCTGTTCCACCGCCGACTGGCGGGCCGGAAACGCGCAGCCGGCGGATCCGCGGCAGGTCGCCGTTCGGTAGTAGCAGGGCGACTCCGCTGTCGTGCCGTGTCGGTCATGATCCAAGCACTCCGAGCACGGAGGGATGTATGGCGAGCGCTGCGGATGCACCCACGACGAGCGGCGGACCGAACGCGATCGACCGCCTTCGCAGCATTGATGCGATCACCACAGCGCTACCCGCAGCGAGCGCCAGCATCACGATGGCGAGCCGCCAGTCGACGACCCCTACGGCGGCCCCGAGCACCGCCGCCGCTTTGACATCGCCGAAGCCCAATGCGTCTGGCGACGCGACGTGCAGGATCAGCATCGGCAGGATGGCCGCAGCGAGGCCGGCACACACCGATGCGATCGGCCACGTCGCACCACCGATCGTGCCGATAGTGAGCGCGGTGACCAATGCGACCGCAGCGAGTCCCAGCGGCGCGTTCGGGAGTCGGCCGTCGTAGATGTCGACGACAGTGGCGGGCAACAGCGCAGCGATGGTGATGACGGCGGCAAGCGGTGCGTCGGCGGTGACGGCTGCACAACACAACAGGACTGCGGTGCCGCTGACCGTCGAAACCGTCGCAATGCGCCGCATGGTGGCTGCGGTCGGCACAGCCGGCGCGACCGAGGGAACGCTCCTCCCCAACTGGTCGCCCACAGCGATCTGCTCCACTTGTCGGTTGCTCCCCAGCGCCCGCTCGGTTGCCCGATCGTCCGGCAGTCGCCCCGCTGCCGGATTCGTGGAATCTAGTCGCGCCTCGTCGGCCTTGCGGACGCTGTCATTGCCCATCAGCGGAGAGTGGGCGAGTGGCCACGTGGAGCGGAACGCCTTCCGACGAATTCGCTTGCGTGATGTTCGCTCAGGCGCTCATCGAGCGCACCGTCCACTCGAGCAGCCACGACAAGAAGTTGTAGAGGTGATGTTCGGGGGTGTCGGCGTCGTCGGCTTCATCGGCGTCGTCATCATCGGAGATGTCGAGCATCGCGCCGAGCACGAGGCGCACGGCGTTCACCGACTGCATGAAGGCCGTCGTTTGGCCCTCGTCGAGGTATTTCGGTCCGTCGGGTCCGAGGGTCTCGGTCACCGAGTCGATCGCAGCGACCCGGCTCGTCACCAACTCCTCACGCATCAGGCGCTGATACTCGGCTTCCTTCTCCGGGTCGTCGGGATACACCGCTGGGAACAGACGAGCGAGCAGCGGACTGGCCTCGTCGTCGTCGGCCTCGGTGAGCAACGCCTTCAACTCGCCCATCAGGCGGATGATCAGATCGCGCTCGTCTTGATCGAGGTTGATCTGCCAGCCCTGGCGGCTCTGCTTGATCGGCGGCGTGAACGGACGAGCCATCAGTGCCGCCCTCGGCCGGTGTCGCCGGACGTCATTGCTCGGGGTGTTCCATCGTGGCCCACAAGCTGTGTTCGTGCAGGCGGAACACGTGCATCTCCGCTTCCTCGCGGGTGCCCGACGCGACCACGGCGCGACCCTTCTCGTGCACATCGAGCATCAACTCGGTGGCCTTCTCGAGCGAGTACCCAAACAGCTTCTGGAACACGAACGTGACGTAGCTCATCAGGTTCACCGGGTCGTTCCACACCAGCACGATCCACGGGCGGTCGGTCGCCGATACCTCGTCGACATCGGGTTCCACCACCTCAGTGGGTTCCAGCGTGGTCGGCACCGTTCCATTATTGCCGTCGGTTCGCCGCATACGGCAGCGCCGTCGGGCGTCTATCGTGCGCTGACATGGCGAACGACGCCGTTGAAACCGAGGCGCAGCGGGCGACCGATGGCTTCTATGCGGCGTTGCGTGCGCTCTTCACCGGCGACGTCGGTCCGATGTTCGAATTGTGGTCCCACGCCGACGACACGCTGTACCTCGGTCCCGATGGCGGCATCCACGCTGGCTGGCCGGCGATCCGGGCCGACTGGGAGGCGCAAGCCGCGCTCAAGCTGGGCGGCGATATCCAGCACGACATGGTGTTCGTGACAGCGACCGATGACCTCGCCGTGACAACGTGCAACGGCGTCGGACACAACGTTGGCCCGGACGGCACACGTCTCGACGTACGGCTGCGTGGCACGCACGTGTTCCGCCGCGAGAACGGCGCGCTGAAGTTGATCAACTTCCACTCCGATCTGTTGCCGTATCTCTAGAGCGTCGTCGCCCGGCGTGGGGCAGACCGGTGGGAACCGTGGCGAAGTGTGCGCGGATTCCGGCATGAGGCGCCTGGAGTCGCCAGGATTTCGGTGAGGGGTCGATCACATGTTCACGCGTTGGTGCGGCGATTGCCCGTCTCGTACCATGAGCGCCGTCATGGCCGTTGGCAGTCGACCACTTGTCCCCTCCAGGTTGACGCCCGGCGGAGTGGCTCACGGGTCCAAGCGCGCCGCCACCACCGTGATCGGTGGCTACATCGCGCTGACCAAGCCACGGATCATCGAGCTACTGCTGATCACCACCGTGCCCACGATGGTCCTCGCCGAGAGCGGTTGGCCGTCGACCTGGCTCGTCGTGGTCACCCTCATCGGTGGCGCACTTGCTGCCGGTGGGGCCAACGCCATCAACATGTACGTCGATCGCGACATCGACGCGTTGATGGAGCGCACGCAGCACCGCCCGCTCGTCACCGGGCTGATCAAGCCGCGCAACGCACTGGTCTTCGCGGTGGTCTTGGAGATCGCGGCGTTCACGGTGTTGTGGGCGGGCGCCAACCTCCTGTCGGCTGTGCTGGCGTTCGGCGCGGCGGCGTTCTATGTCGGCGTGTACACGCTGTGGCTCAAGCGCACCAGCACGCAGAACATCGTGATCGGCGGCGCCGCCGGCGCCGTCCCGGTTTTGGTCGGCTGGGCCGCGGTACAGAACTCGCTCTCGTGGACACCGGTCGTTCTCTTCGTGGCCATGTTCCTGTGGACGCCGCCGCACTTCTGGGCGCTAGCGGTGAAGTACGCCGACGATTACCGCAGCGCCGACGTGCCGATGCTGCCCGCCGTTGCGCCCTTCGCCCAGGCCGTGCGCCAGATGCTGTGGTACACGATCGCTCTGGTGATCACCACGCTGGTGCTGATCCCCGTGGCCGACCTCGGCTGGATCTACAGCATCACCGCCGTCGTCCTGGGCGCGATGTTCATCGGCGGCACCATCTACTTGGGCAAGCGCCCGTCGCCTGCGGCGAGCATGCGCCTGTTCACCTTCTCGATCACGTACGTCACCGTGCTGTTCGGCGCGATGACCCTCGACGTGCTCGTGCGCTACGGCTGGTAACGCACCGTCGCTCCCGTTCTCCTGTCGAAATCCAGCGCGAGCCGCGGCGAATCGACAGAATTCCGGTGAACCGTGGCAACGCCCGGCGGTTCTCCTGTCAGAATCCGGCGCGTGGCGCGGTGATTCGACAGAATTTCGGAGGTGTGGAGCGGCGTGCTGATGGCGCAGGATTTGGCTGACAATTCTCAAGCGCACGAGGTTTCGGCTCGGCGGCAGACCGGCAGGTAGTGTCTCGGCCGGCGTCGGGCGCCTGCGCGTGTACCCGACACACCGGCACAGCGAGTTCGCAAATACGCATGACGGCCACCACATGACCAGCAGCACATGACGACCATCGACACTCGAGCGGAAACGATCACCGACGACACCGGCACCGACACGACAACAGACGAGCCCTTCGAAGCGGGCGAAGTACTGCTGTCGTCACCGGTTGCCCACTGGCTGATCTCCGCCGACCACAAGCGGATCGGCCGCACCTACCTCGGTGCCGCCTTCCTCACGGTGCTCACCACCATCGTGGTCAACATCTTGTTGGCCATCGAACGCACCGACGGCGACTCGGTGGTGCTCGACGAGAACGTGCTCGCCCAGCTGCTCGACGCCCAACGCGTCGGGCTGGTGTTCGGCACCCTCTTGCCGCTGGCGATGGCGCTGTGCGTGATCGTCGTGCCGCTGCAAATCGGCGCCCGCGCCCTCGCCTTCCCACGCATGGCTGCGGTCGGATTCTGGATCTGGTTCGGTGGCGCCGTCGCCTTCGCCATTGCGCTGGCCAACAACGGCGGCTCGCTCGGCGGGTCCGAAGACATGGTGTCGCTGTTCTTCCTCGGCGTCGGCACGATGGCCGTCGGCCTCACCGCCACTGCCGCCTCGATCGTCACCACCGTGCTCACCACACGGGCGCCCGGCATGACGCTGCGGCGCACCCCGTTCTTCACGTGGTCGGCGATGATCTTCTCGCTCGGCGTCATCGTCGTGATGCCCGTGCTGGTCGGCGCACTGACCTACCTGTTCGTCGACCACCGCTACCCACGGGAAGGCTTCGGCGGCAACGCCGGCTTCTACACGTGGGCCGGGTGGATCCTCACCCAGCCGGCGACCTACCTGTTCGCCATCCCGGCAATCGGCGTGTTCGCCGAACTGCTGCCGGTGGTGTTCGGCAAGCGCACCCCAGCGCGCGGCGTGATGATCGCCGGGCTCGGCCTGGTCGGCGTTGCGGCGCTGTCGGCTGTGACCCAGCAGAACATCCAGAACCTCCCTTGGGAAGGCGGCGGGTTCAACACCGACAACCTCGGCGACAAGTTCCAAGACCTGGCGCCATACGTGATCTTCAACGCCATCCCGATCGCCGGTCTACTGCTGGTGTTCCTGATGGGCTTGTTCCTCGCCAAGCCCGACGACAGCGGCTTCGGCTTCTACCTCACCAGCTCGTTCCTGTTCGCCTTCTTCGGGTTCGGGATGATCCTCGTCGGCATGGTCGGCGGGATCATGTACGCCCTCGACGACCTCGGCGTGCAGGGCACCGTGTTCGAAGAAGCGGTGATCGTCTACGTCGCCTACGGCGGCGTGCTCGGCATCATGGGCGGCATCGCCCACTGGGTACCCAAGTGGCGCGGCGGCATCTTCCCCGTCGGCATCGCTGTGCCGCTCGCCTTGCTCGGCGTGCTGGCCACGATCCTCGCCTCGTTCCCGCACTACATCGCCGGCCTGCTCGACCAAGAAGGCGGCCTGTTCTACAGCGACAGCGACCTCGTGATCTGGAACATCCTCGTGCTCGTCGGCCACTCGCTGATGCTGATCGTGGTGCTCGCCTTCGTCGCCGCGTTGGTGATCATGGTGAAGGCCGATCCCGACGGCAACGACGCCCCCGACCCGTGGAACGCCCAAACCGTCGAGTGGACAACGTCCTCGCCAGCCCCGCCGGAGAACTTCGTCGATCTGCCGATGGTCCACTCCGCCGAGCCGGCATACGACCTCGACGAGCAGCGACGAGCGTCTGCTGCCACCGACGGAGGTGACGCATGAGCCTCGCGCTCCCCGCCGCTCCGGCACCGGCCCCGCGCCGCCAGTTGCTCGTCGCCTCGATGCTCGGCGCCGGCGCAATGATCATGCTCACCGGGTCGATGCTCGCCATCTGGGCGTTGCAGCGCACCCGCTCGCTCGACGCCTTCGACACGTGGGTCCCCGACGGCGTGACCATCCCCGAAGTGCCGTCGAACGTGATGCTGGTGGCCTTCGTCGGCGTGGGCGTGATGGTGCAATGGGCGCACTGGGCAGCAGAGCACGGCGACCGCGCCCACACCGTGTTGGCCCTCGGGCTGACCGGGCTGTTCGGCATCCTGATCCTCAACGCCCAAGCGTTCATCTGGTTCGAGATGGGTATGGGCGCCGCCGACGGCACCTACCAAGCGATGTTCTACGCGATCACCGGCATGTTTGCCGTGCTGCTGATCGTCGGCGTGGCGTTCACCACCGTCGCCGCGTTCCGCTTTATCGGCGGACGCGAAGACGACCGCGAGCTGCTCGCCGCCCACGCCATCTACTGGTACGCCGTCGCCGCGTGTTACGCCGGCATCTGGTTCCTCGTCTACGTCACCAAATGAGCCGCTGAATGTTCACCACCGGTACCAAGTTCCTCGTCGGCGCCACCGTCGTTTCGATCATCGTCACCGTCGTCTACGGCGTCACCCAAGACGGCGTGATGGGCACGATCGGGTTGATCTCGGCGTCGGTCGCCCTGGCGCTCGTCACCGGCGTCAACCTGTTCACCCGCGACGCCAACATCTTCGTCGATGATGACGCGGCGGTGGCCACCTGCCCGGCGTCGAACCCCGCCCCCGGACCGAGCGCCTGGCCGCTGCTGTTCGCCCTCGGCGCCTTCTTGATGGTGATCGGCCTCGTCACGGTCGAGCCGATGTTCATCATCGGCGTCATCGCCATGCTCGCCGGCGGCGCCGAATGGACTGCCCAGGCCTGGGCCGAGCGGGCCTCTGGCACCGCGTCGCACAACCGCGAGGTGCGGGCCCGCATCGCCAACCCACTCGAATACCCGATCGGCGGCGCGGCGATCATCGGCGTGATCGCCTACTCGTTCAGCCGGATCATGCTGTTCCTGTCGAAGGTCAACGTGGTCGTCGTGTTCTCCATCGTCGGCGCGCTGATTCTCGCCGCGGCTTTCTTCTTCGCCTACCGGCCCAATGTGAAGCGCAGTGTGATGGTCGGCACGATGTCGGTCGCTGGTGTCGCGCTCATCGCCGGCGGTGTGGTCACCGGCCTCGACGGCGAACGTGACATCCCCGAGCACGAAACCGCTCAGGGCGAAGCGGCCGAAGGACTGTGCGAGAGCACCGAGAAGACCGAAGCCGACAAGAACGCCGCCCAAACGGTGGCCGCGCAGGCGAGCGTCGCTGCTGAAATCACGCTGACCGAAGACGGCACGCTGACCAAGAAGCTCAACGGCCCCGCCGAGTCGTCGGCGCTCACGCTGCCCCGCTCGAATCCGAGCAACATCGTGTTCCGCAACGAGTCGTCGGAGAAGCGTCGCCTGTCGGTCGACCTCGGCGAAACCGAAATCGAAGTCGGCGACGTCACCGAGCAGGTCGACGGCGCAGAGACCGAAGTCGAGCGCATCCAGTTGTGCACGGCACTCGTCGAAGAGGGTGGCGTGCAGAACATCACCCTCACCATCGGGCCCCCGAGCAACTCGGTCGAAGGTGGCTACTTCTTCTTCGTGCCCGGCGTGGAGTCCGCGTTCCTGGAGCTGATCGTTCCGTGAGCGAACAGCAGTTTCGATCGCAAACGATGAACAAACGAACAAGTAGGTCGGCTTCCACAGGCGCGAGTACCGTCGAATCAGTGAGTCGTCGCCTCCGCATCGCCGCCGTCGTCGGCCTCGGCGCGCTCATCGCGGGATGCGCCTCAGACGCCCCGCAAGACACGTTCGATCCCGCCGGCCCGAACGCGCAGCGAATCCAGAACCTGCAGGTGCCGGTGTTCATCATCGCCGGCATCGTCGGTGTGATCGTGCTCTCGGTGATCGCCTTCGTGATCTTTCGCTACCGCGACCGTGGCCAGGCGATTCCCGAGCAGACGCACGGCAAGCCTGCGCTGGAGATCTTTCTCACCATCATTCCGGCGCTGATCCTGATCGGCATCGCCATCCCCACCGTGTCCACGGTGTTCGCCCTCGCCGAAGACGACGACACCGAGTGCGTCATCAACGTCACCGGCCAGCAGTGGTGGTGGGAAGTCGACTACCCGGTGCAAGACGGCTGCGGTGGCATCTCCGAGCCGATCGTCACGTCCGGCCAGATGGTGCTGCCGGTCGACACGCCGGTACTGGTGCGCGGCACCTCGCGCGACGTCATTCACTCGTGGTGGATTCCGCGCCTCAACGGCAAGCGCGACATGGTCCCCGGTCGTGTGCAAACCAACCGCATGCAGGCCGACGAGCCCGGCATCTACGCCGGCCAGTGCACCGAGTTCTGCGGCCTGTCGCACGCCAACATGCGGATGGAAGTCGTCGCCCTCGAGGCCGACGACGTCGAAACGTGGAAGGCCAACCAGCTCAGCGCGTACGAGTCGCCCACCAACGAGGTGGCACAGGCCGGCGAGTCGACGTTCATCGCCCAGTGTTCGCGGTGCCACCAGGTGAACGGCCTCGAAGACTCCAACGGCGACCCGATCGTCTCGCGGCCCGACCTCAACGTGTTCTCGGGCGCAGCGCCCAACCTGTCGTATCTGATGACCCGCAACACCTTCGCCGGCGCGATGTTCGACTTGCTCACCCCCGAGTGTCGAGCCGACGTGTGGGAGGCGCCACCTGAAGAGTTCGGCGAGCGCTACCTCGCCGGCGTCACCCCCGACTGCCTCAACCGCGTGGATCTGCGCAACTGGTTGCGCGACTCGCCCGCGGTCAAGCCGATGTACACCGACCCGACGCAGCTCGCCGAAACCAATGGCCTGCCACGAGGCATGCCGTATCTGGCCCTGAGCGAGGACCAGATCGACGAGCTCGTCGCGTACCTGCTGGAACGCAAGTAACCGGAGCACGCACCGATGGCCATCATCGAACGCCCAACCGACGCACCGGCGCTCGCGCCGGGTGGCGACGCGCCCGCGGTCACGCCGACGCGGTCATACGGCTACTTCCGTCGACCGGTGGAAACCACCGGTTGGCGTGCGTGGGCGTTCACCGTCGACCACAAGAAGATCGGCATCATGTACGGCGTCGTCGCCATGGCGTTCTTCGTCGTCGGTGGTGTCGAGGCGTTGTTCATTCGCCTCCAACTCGCGCAGCCGGAAGGCACCGTGTTGTCGGCCGACGCCTACAACCAGATGTTCACGATGCACGCCACCACGATGGTGTTCCTGTTCGTGATGCCCATGGCCGCAGCGTTCGCCAACTACATGATCCCGCTGCAGATCGGCGCCCGCGACGTGGCCTTCCCCCGCCTCAACGCGCTGAGCCTGTGGACCTTCGTATTCGGCGGCATCTTCCTCAACACCTCGTGGTTCCTCGGCGGCGCCGCCGACGGCGGCTGGTTCATGTACGCCCCGAACAGCGCCGTGCCGTTCTCGCCCAGCAACGGCGTCGACTACTGGACGCTCGGCTTGCTCATCACCGGTATCGCCTCGTTGGTCGGTGCGGTCAACCTGATCGTCACCGTGCTCAACATGCGGGCCCCGGGCATGACGCTCATGAAGATGCCCGTGCTGACCTGGATGCTGCTCATCACGCAGTTCCTGCTGGTCTTCGCCATGCCGGTCATCTCGGTGGCGCTGTTCCTGCTCACCTTCGACCGCCTCT
>JBCCVW010000033.1:0-29909 GCA_039194665.1 Actinomycetota bacterium | reverse complement strand
GACGTCGTCGAGGCCGACCGCCGGTTCCGCGGGAACGGTTCCGTCGCGATCCTCACCACCAATGAACGCGTCGACGTCGTCGATGATCACCACCAACTCCGCATCGTCGGCGATCAGCGTGCGCCGCGCCGGTGGATCGTCGGGGGCGACCATCACGAACGACCCGCCCGCGCGCAACACGCCGTGGATCGCCACGAGCACATCGGTCGAGCGCGGCAGGGCCAGACCAACGCGCCCACCGGGCGGAACGCCGCGCGCCCGCAAGACCGTTGAGACCCGGTCGGCGCGCTGGTCGAACTCGGCCGCGGTCATCTGCACGCCGCGGTGTTCCGCCACGATCCACTCTGGGTCGGCGTGCAGCCGGCGGCGCACGATTTCATGGATCGGCACATCGAGTGTTCGCGGTGCGGGCGCGGGGTTGAGCAGCGTCAGTTGGACATCGGCGCCGGCCAATGCGATGTCACCGACACGCCGATCCGGGTCGGCGATCAGCTGGGTCAGCACTCGGCCGAAGTGTGCCGGCAGCCGGTCGGCCGACCGATCGACCGAAAGGCCACGATTCACGTCGAGCTCCCACTGCAGACCGTCGGCCGTGCCGGTGTAGTCGTAGATCTGCGTGCGCAACGGGTGTGTCGCATCGACGTGACCGGAGCGCATCCACTCGGAGACGGCTGGGATCTCCCCGAAGTCGGTATAGCGGGCGGTGACCACGTTCACGATGGCGTCGACGTCGGCGTCGGGCGACTCGCCGAGCACCGCTCTGCGCAGCAGGGTGGTCAAATCACGCATGATCCGCCCGAACAGCTCGCTTCCGGTGTCGTCTGGACGCACCTCGACCACCAGCGGATAGATCTCCATCAGCGGCCCAACGACGCGCCGCGCCGCCGGCGTCCTCCTGTGGTGCACCGGAATGCCCAACCGCACATGGCGGCGGCCGTCGAGATGGTGCAGACCAACGGCGTTGACCATCGAGGCGACGACGAGCAAGCTCAGCTCGGCGCTGATCGAACGAAAGCTGGTGTCGAGTGCACGGCGGACCGCATCGGTGTCGGCCGCGAGCGGGAGCCGGTCGACCACCGTCGTGCGCGCCCCGCGCGGGCCGTACGGAGCCAGCGGCGCGACGTCGGCGGCGCTGGCCAGATCATCCCCCCAGGCCGCAGCGCGCTCCGCGGTTGTCCCGCGGCGTGGTGGCTCGGCAGCATCGACGAAGGCGAAGTAGTCGGAGTCGACCAGCTCGGCGACGGCGGCGCGCATCGCCGCGACCTCGTCCGGGCCCGCGGATGACTCGGCCGCCTGATACGCCGCAGCGGTGGCGTCGTAGATCAACGCCGAAGCGAACGCGTCGGTCGTCAGGTGGTGCAGATCGAGCCACCAGGTGTGGTCGTCGGGTCCGTGACGCAGGACGACCGAGTCGTACATCACGCGCGTGGCGTCGATCGGCGTGGCGATGCGCTCCTTGCACCATCGGTCGAGGAGCGCCGGGTCGAGGTCGATCACCTCGGTCTCGGCCGGGCCGCGGTCGAGCACCGTGGCCATCCGTTGCTCGGGGTCGATCACCGTGCGGAGGATCTCGCAGTGGCCGACGACCGCAGCAAAGGCTCGTCCCAACCGTCGGGGGTCGAGCGGACCATCAAGGCGGCTCCGCTTGCCCATGTTGGCGAGCGGTACGTCGGGTTGCAGCGTCTGGCTGGTCCAGATCAGCGACTGGGTGCGGGTCAGCTCGTGACGGGCGACCACGCGGGGCCGCAGTCGCACCGGCGACGTCGACCGGGACGACTGATCGGTCATCTGAGCGTGCCGACGAAGGCAACCATCTGGTCGACGGTCTGGAAGTGATCGAGCACCACATCGGCCGGATCGATCGTGACGTCGCACTCGTCCTCGAGCCAGTCGACGATCACCACGACGCCGAGCGAGTCGACCAGCCCCGTCATCAAGAGGTCGGTCGGTCCCTCGATCGGCTCGTCGTGGAGCGCCACGTCGGACTGGATGAAATCGATCAACCGCTCGGTGAGGGCGGCAGTGGGCGCGGCGTCTGTTCGTTCCATGTCAATCAGGCATCAATCAGGCGAAGATCAATCAGCGGGAGGAAGTCGGTCACTCACGATCGAGGCCGAGCATCGTCGCCGCCGCATTGCGGTCGACCTTGCCCGTCCCGGTCCGTGGAAGAGAGGGTACCGAGGTGATCGCGCTCGGCACGGCATAACTCGGCAGCACTCGGCGTAGCGCAGTCAGCATCGCCCGTTCGTCGATCGACGCCTCGGAGGCGACGACGGCCGCGACCAGGCGGTCACCCCCAGCGCCACCACCACCATCGCGACCACCACCAGCAGTGGGAACGCGGTCGACGACCACCGTTGCGGCAACCACTCCGGGCTGATCGAGCAGCGCGGCATCGATCGCTTCGAGCTCGATGCGGTGGCCGCGCACCTTCACCTGGTTGTCGGCGCGGCCAAGGAACTCGAGGTCGCCGTCGAGACGGCGACGCACCAGATCACCGGTGACATACCAGGTGGCCCCGGGGCGGTCGTCGCGACGGACGATTGCTCGTGCGGTGAGATCGTCGCGCCGCCAATACCCGCGCATCATCGTCGACGAGGCCACCAGCAGCTGACCGGAAGCGTCACCCGCGACGAGCGGTGCACTCCCGGGGTCGCCGCCCGCCTCGACGACCAGCACGCTCGCAGCTGCCCATGGTGGGCCGATCGGCACCGACGCCTCAGGCGGCGATGTCGGCTCGTAGTGGGTGCACTGGTTGACCTCGGCGGGACCGTACACATTCGAGAAACGACACGACGGCAATCGCTGCATCAGTGCCGCCAGCGCTGCGGGCGGGAACGACTCACCGCCGAACAACACCCAGCGCAACGACGAGAGGTGGCGCTCGTCGAGGCCACCACGTTCGAGGAGCTGGGTGAGCAGGTATGGCACCGAGTACCAGACGGTGACGCGCTGTTCCTCGACGAGCTGGGCAAGGCTGGCGGGGAAGCGCATCACCGGATCGGGCACGACGAGCACCGACGCGCCGGCCAACGGAGCGGCGTACAACTCGAACGTCGACTGGTCGAAGTGCAGCGGTGCGATGTTGGCGTGATGATCGGCGGGCGTGAGCGCGTACAGCTCGGCGGCGGCCCGCGCGTACGCCAGGGCACTCGCATGTGTGTGCACGATGCCCTTTGGCCGGCCGGTGGAACCCGACGTGTAGATGATGTACGCCGGATCGTCGGGGCCAATGGCGTCGGAGCCATCGCCGTCGTGTCCGGGGAACGGATCGGCCGCGGCGATCGCGTCTGCGGTCGCCGTCGCCAGGCCCTCGGCGGCCAGTTCGGGCACATCGTTGCGGGTCGGTACGACCACGAGCGGCGGGCGCAGCTGATCGAGCAGCGGACCGAGCACGACGTCGCGGGCATCGGTGACGAGTGCCGTCGGCTCCGCATCGGCGGCGACCGTCGACACCGCGGTCACGGGCGCCAGCGAATCGAGCGGCACCATCACGGCGCCCGCCCGGAGAACGGCGTGTACGGCGCAGAACGAGTCGACCGACTTCGCCAGGTGCACCGCCACACGGTCGCCACGCCGTACGCCGCCGTCCATGAGCACCGTTGCCAGTTGGCCGACACGCCGATCGAATTCCCGCCAGCTCAGCGACGCCGATCCGTCGGTGATGGCGGTACTGTCGACGTCGACGCCGAGGCGCTCGAGCCGCGCCAGATCGATCAGCGCGGCGAGCGAATTCGGCGGCGCGGCGGACATCACGAATTGACATGCGTAGCCGAGGTCGGCAGCGTATGTGAACTCCTCCCGAGACCGTTCCCATGCTGCTCACCGCTAACGATCACACCGTCGACCAGTCCGACGACCGTTTCGGAGAACTCGAACCGGCGAACGATCTCCTGGGCGACGGGCGGGCGCTGCGGGCCACGATGGACGAGCAGGGGTACCTGTTCTTCCGTGCGCTGCTCGACGAGGAGGTCGTCCTCCGAGCACGCCACGAGGTCTTGCTCAAGTACGCCGTCCTCGGCGAGATCGACGACCGATCACCGGTCGACGATGCGATCGCCGGCGATCGGCGAGCGGTCCCGGTGGCGAACATCCGCGCATTTTCCGAGAGCGTGCGCACCGGCGCGGCGTACATGGCCGTCACCGATGCCCCCGAAGTGCTCGCCGTCCATCGGACGCTCCTCGGCGGAGACGTGCGCAGCTTCGACATGCGGTGGCCACGTTTCGTGCGGCCGGGTGAGGGGTGCGGGTTCCATTGCGACGGTCCGTACATGAACCGCGGCACCAGCCGCATCTTCTCCAGTTGGATTCCGCTTGGCCGCGTCGACCGCCACGAAGGTGCGCTAATGCTGTTGGAACACAGTCATCGCTCCGAGCGCCTCCACCAGGGCTACCTGCAAGCCGATGCTGACCGCGACGGTTTGCAGTGGCTCGATGCCGACCCGGTGGTGGTGCAAGAGCAGTACGGAAACCGCTGGCTGAGCACCGACTTCCGGCCAGGCGACGTGTTGTGTTTCGGCATGCACATGCTGCATGGCGCGCTCGACAATCGATCGACGACCGGACGCTGCCGGCTATCGAGCGACAGCCGCTACCAGCGGATCGATGAACCCGCCGACCCACGCTGGAACGGCGCCAACTTCTCCGGCCACGGCGGCAGCCGCGTGTTCTATCCCGGACTCGGACAGTGGAACAACGACGACTTCCAAGACGAGTGGAAAGACGTCGACGAATACGGTCGCCTCGTGCTCCGCTCCCAACCGACATGATCAGGCCGACATGAGCGGCGGACTCACCGCGATCGCGGAGGCGATGGCCGATCCGCAGCATCCGATCAAGACCGATGTTGCCGAATTCGCGGCGACCGAGCTGGCCCAGGGCGATCGCGTGGGCGACGAGCTGGCATCACTGTTCGCCGCCGACGACTGGCGGCGGTGCGCCGAACGCGGGATCCTCGCAGTGCGCGTGCCGACCGAGTTCGGCGGAGGCGGCGGCGATTGGGCGACCACGCTGCTCACCCTCGAGGGCCTCGGCAAGGGCTGTCGCGACGAGGGGCTGTCGTTCGCCATCGGCAGCCAGATCCTCAGTACTCACGAGGTGCTCGTGCGCTTCGGCACCGACGCCCAGCGCGACCGCTGGCTCGGCCCGTTGATGCGCGGCGACGCGTATGGCGCGTTCTGCATGACCGAACCCGAGACCGGATCGGATGCCTACGCCCATGCGGCCACCGCCGTACGCAACGCCGACGACACCTACACCCTGAACGGCCACAAGGCGTACATCACGCTCGGCTCGGTCGCCGACGTCGCGGTGGTGTTCGCCAAGACCAACCCCAGTGCTGGAGCATGGGGCGTGTCGGCGTTCCTCGTACCGCTCGACGCCGACGGCGTCAAGCGACAGCCGAATCGCGACAAGATGGGCATGCGCACCACGCCGTTCTGCGACATCGTGTTCCACGACCTGGTGCTGCCGGCCGACTCGATCATCGGTCGCGAGGGTTCTGGCGCCAGCATCTTCAATTCGATCATCGAGGTCGAGCGAGCGTTCGTGTTTGCCACCCAGGTCGGTTCGATGGAGCGCCAACTCGACGAAGCGGTGGCGTACGCCAAAGCGCGCCAGCAGGGCGGCCAGCCGATCGCCAGCTACCAGGCGGTGGCGCATCAGCTGGTCGACATGAAGCGCCAGCACGAGACCGCCAGGCTGTTCCTCTACCGCGCGGCACTCGCCCATGCGTCCGGCAACGAGTTCGCCACGGCCGCAGCGCTGGGCAAGCTCGTCGGCGCCGAGACCGGGATCGCCGCGGCCCTCGGCAGCGTCGAGGTGCACGGCGCCAGGGGCTACGTGTCGGAATTCGAGGTCGAGCGCGGCCTGCGCGACGCCGTCGGCGGACTCGTCTACTCCGGCACCAGCTCGATCCAGAAGAACATCATCGCCCGCCTCCTCGGCCTGTAGCCGTCACGCCTGTAGCCGTCATGGTGGTGATCGCTGGGGTCAGATCCCAACCGTCACAGTCCGCCACTCACACAGTCCACGTGTGGGCGACAGTGAGCGCGTCGGTGGCGACCACCGGGACGCTGGTGTCGGGTGACGGTGCCGATGGTGGCAGCGGGCTCTGCTCGTGGGCGACCATCCGGGCGCCTGCCGGACAGCGTGTGCGGAGCACATCGACGACGCCGCCGACCGTTACAGCGGGCAGGAACAGCAGCGCCACCGTTGGCTCACCGATCTCGGCGGTCCGTGCGTCGCCGTGGACGATCGTGGCTCGATCCTCCACCCCAGCGGCAGCGATGCGTGCACGGCCCAGCTCGACCAACGTCAGGTCGTGCTCCACGCCGAGGGCGCGACAGCCGCGACGACGAGCGGCCTCCACCACGAGCCGGCCATCGCCGCAGCCCAAGTCGACGAGCAAATCATCAGGGCCGACGCCCGCCACGTCGAACAGCGGGTCGATCAACGAGTCCGGGGTCGCCAAGAACGGGCCGATCCCGGCTGCGTGCCGGCTGCGCCACCCGGCGCGTTCCGCGAGCAGACGGCCGATCCGCACCCCCGAGTACGCCGGCCACGCCCAGGTGGGCAGCTCGATGACGTCCCAGTCGCCCGGCGTCGGACGCAACGCCCGCGCCACCGCGCCACGTCGGGAGCTCGCCCAGCGGAGGCGCACCACCGACGTCCAATCGTCGGTCTGCGCGACCACTAGTTCGGAGCCAAACCGGCGGTAGGACGCCAGCGCGCCGTTCGACCACGACTCCCACGGCGTATAGCCGAGCGACCGCAACGCCGTCGCCGCAGCGAGCGCCTGATCGGCGTCGGCCACGGACACATCGATCGTGTGATGCTGCTGCGGACCGCCCGATGCTGTGCGCACCGCCAGGCCGGCGTCGGCCAGCCCGACATCCACTCGTCGCCGCTCGACGTCCGTCTGCTCGCCGATGCGTTGACACGTTGCGGCCGCGGCACGGGTGCGCTGGACCAGTTCGGCGTCGGCTTCGCCCTGGGAGTCGAGTTCGGCTGCGTAGTCGGTGACGCGTTGCCGGTAGATCGCCGTGACCAGCGGATCCAGGCTCACCGCAGTGCAGCGAGCTTGCCGTGCAAGATTTCGTAGGCCGGGCGGAGGAATCCGGGATTGGCGTAGTCGACCGGGCGCGTGGCGAAGCGGAACGGGATCGAGATGTTCGACTCAAGCGCCTCGACCTCATGGGCCCAGAACGGCGGGATGTACAACGCGTCGCCGGCTTCGAGGCGCCCCTCCCACCGGCGCGCCTGCGCCAGGTCGGGGTAGTCCTCGACCTCGGCGTCGCGGCTGCGCGCGGGCAGCATGCTCCAGCGGTCGGTGGCGGCATATGGCGACGTGAAGTACAGGTTCGGCCGGTCGCCGGGGCCGTACATCACGACATCTTTGGCGCCTTCGAACTGGAACAGGATCCCAGTCCATGCGTCGTGGTGCAGCGGGGTGGTCACCCCGGTCGAGCCGATCCACAAGCCGCTCGCCGACTGCTCAGCACGCCGACCGGTGTGCGCCTCGATGGCGGTGGCCAACTCTCCGATGATCGAACCGACCTCGCCGTCGAGGTCGCGCGTCGAGAACAGCCGGTACGTGCACTCGCCATCGGCGGGTCCATCGACGAACATCGCGTCGAGAAACGAGTCGAGGTCGTGTTGCTCCACACGGTCGAGCTCAGCGCCATAGTCGCCCACGTACAAGAAGTACGGCGAGTGGTCTTTGTGCACCTTGACCGGAAAGGTGGCGGAGTGCGTCGCCGCCAGCGCACGCAGTCCGGCGACGTCGGGGGTGCGCGGCAGCGACAGCGCGGCAACCAGTCCCTCGACGATGACCGGCTCGGTGCCGTCGACGATGTCGGCGAGCGACCGGTCGTCGAGGGACACCCGCGGGATCGTGGTGACATCCGGGGTCGACACCCGGCGTGACCGCCACCGGTGGTAGGTCCGGTGGGCAAAGAACAGTGGGGTCAACACCGCGACGAGGGCGCCGACGATGGCGATCTTGACGAGGTCCTGGGGAGATGGTCGTGACGACATAGTGGTGAGTGCGTGAGTTCAGCGCGGCGGCGCGTATGGATCGTAGGGGTCGGTCGGGAGGTATTCGATCGGGATGCGGCGGCCGATCCCACGTTCTTGGGCACATTCGACGAGCAGACGGAGCGCCACATCGTCCTCGACCGCCCAGCCGGTCGAGTCGAACACGGTCACATCGTTGCGTCGCGAGCGGTGCTCGGGCTGGTCGCGGACGATCTCGGCAAGCGGCGGCCCGATTCGCTCGCGAGGTACCTGTTGACACTCCCCTTCCAGCACGCACTGATCGACGATGTCGGGAACAACAAAGGCGTCGGACAGCAACGCACCAGGGAGTTCGAGCTTGCCGGGGAAGTCGGCGCCGACCGCATTGACGTGCAGCCCCGGTCGAGGGGTGGTGTCGCCGATCACCGGTCCGGCGTCGAGATCGACCGATGTACAGGTGCACAACACATCGACCTCAGCGGCGATGGTGTCGGCTCGTTCGGGCTCGGCGACCTCGACCGGAACCCCACAGAACGCCACCCGCTGGGGAAACGAGGCCGCAACATCGAGATCGGTGTCGAGCGCGATGACTCGCTCGATCGAACGGACGCGGCTGATCGCATGCAGCTGCGTGACCGCCTGCGCGCCGAGGCCAACGATGCCAAGCGTGATCGGCCCATCGTTGGCGAGCACATCGGTGGCCAATGCGGATGCTGCTCCCGTGCGCAACGCTGTCAGCAGCGTGGCGTCGGCGAGGGCCACCAAGTGACCGGTATCGGTGTCCCACATCGACGAGGTGGCGATCACCGATGGCAGGTCGCGCTGTACCGGATTGGCTGGGTGGTAGCCGACCATCTTGACCACGACCGGGCCGCCCGCCTCGTGCGTCGGCATCCACTCGACGAGCCCCAGATCGGGCTTGTCGTAGCGGAACCCGTCGCGAGCACGAACCTCGGTGGTGCCAGCCGAGTGCTCGGCGCAGCGGGCACGCAACCGAGCGATCATCAAGTCGATCAGCTCGTCGCGGCCGACCTGGTCGACGATGGCGGCGACATCGGCGGCGCCGAGTACGAGCGTGTCCAGCGGTGCGGTCATGGTCAGGTGTGCATCCCCGTCATGCCTCCATCACCGTCACGCTTCCATCACCCTCATGCCTCCATGACCACGGGCACGATCATCGGCCGACGACGAGTTCGTTCGTTGACGAACCGCCCCGCCGCGCGACGAACATCGCGCTCGAGGGCTTCGACGTCGCGCACGCCGTCGGCGAGGGCATCTTCCACCGCGTCGGCGACCGCGTCGCAGGCCTCGTCGAGCAGGTCTTCAGCCTCTGGCGCATACACCCAGCCGCGGGTGATGATCTCTGGACCCACCAGCACCTTGCCGGTCTGCACGTCGACGGTGACGACCACGACGACCACGCCTTCTTCGGCGAGCTTCTGCCGGTCGCGCAACACGCCCTGGCCGACGTCGCCAACGATGCCGTCGACGTAGAGGTAGCCAGCCGGCACGCGGCCGACGGGGTCGAGGCCGCGCGACGACAACTCGATGACGTCGCCGTCTTCGCACAACACAACACGATCGCGGCCCACCCCCATCAGCTCGGCCAGCCGGGCATTGGCCACCATGTGGCGGTACTCGCCGTGAATCGGCACGAACCACTCGGGGTTGACGATCGACAGGTACGTCTTGATGTCGTCGGCCTGGGCATGGCCGGTGGCGTGAACATCCTTCACCCCGGAGTGGATCACCTCAGCGCCGAGCCGCAGCAGCCCGTCGATGACGCGATTGACGGCGCTCTCGTTGCCGGGGATGGCGTGGCTCGACAGCACGACGGTGTCGTGGTCACCGAGCTTCAAGAACTTGTTCTCGCCGCGGGCCATCAGCCCGAGCGCCGACATCGGCTCACCCTGCGACCCCGTCGAGATGACGCACACCTGCCCGGGCGAATAGTCGTCGATCTGCTCGATGTCGATCAGCGACGACTCGGGGATGTTGAGCACCTTCAACGCCCGCCCGAGACGAACGTTCTTCTTCATGCTCAACCCGAGCGTGGCGACGACTCGCCCGTCGGCGATCGCCGCATCGGCGATCTGTTGGATGCGATGCAGGTGGCTGGCGAAGCTGGCGGTGATGATCCGCCGCTCGCGATGGTCGGCGAACAACGTGTGCAACACCTCGCCCACGCTGGTCTCCGACGGTGCGAAGCCCGGCTCTTCCGCATTGGTCGAGTCGGCCATCAGGAGGCGGATGCCAGGGGCCTTGGCCAGCTGACCGATGCGCGCCAGATCGGTGCGCCGGGAGTCGACCGGCGTGAGGTCGATCTTGTAATCGCCCGAGTGCAACACGACACCCTGGGTGGTGTGCACGGCAATGGCGTGGGCGTGAGGCACCGAGTGGGTGACGGGGATGAATTCGACGCGCAAGTCGCCGATGTCGACCAACTCACCGTCGCCGACCTCGCGCAGGTCGACGCGGTCGATCATCCGCGCTTCTTCGATGCGGTTGGCGGCAATGCCCAGCGTGAGCGCCGAGCCGTAGATCGGGAGCGGGTCACTGCGGAGATCGCCGATTCCATCGCCGGAACGCAACAGGAAGTGGATCGCCCCCACGTGGTCTTCGTGACCATGAGTGAGGACGAGTGCCGAGATCCGTTCGGCGTTGTCTCGCAGGTAGCCGAAGTCGGGCAGGATCAGGTCGATCCCGTGCATCCCCGGGTCGGGGAACATCAGCCCACAATCGATCAGAACGATCGTGCGCTCCGGATCGTCGGCGGCGCCCTGCTCGATCGCCATGCAGTTGCGACCGATCTCGCCGAGCCCGCCGAGGAACACGACGCGCACGGGCACCATCAGGTCGAACGGAACTTCGACGCCGAGCGTCGCCGCGTCAGCCACGGGCGTCGACCAGGCGCTGGTACACCGCTCGGGCGGCGTCCTCGAGGCCGTGTGGTGTCGGTCCCATCGGGAATCGGCACTCGCCGACGTCATGTCCGAGCGTGCGCAACATCGCCTTGGACGGCACCGGGTTCGGCGCCTCGTCGCTGGTCTCGAACTCGAACGACTCGAGTTGGCGAGCGTTGATCCGTTGTGCAGCGCCGATGTCGCTGCGCGCCCACGCATCGAACATCTCCACGTGGTCAGGGGCGCACCAGTGGGTGGCGACGCCGATCGCGCCGACGGCGCCGATCGCCATCAGCGGCAACGTCATCGGATCGTCGCCTGAGTAGATTTCGAAGTCACTCGGGCTGTTGGCCTTGACCGCAGCGGTCGCCCCCGGATTCTTCGCTGCGTCCTTGAGGGCGACGATGTTCGGCACGTCGTTGGCCAACCGGACCAGCGTGGTCGAATCGATCTTGCGGCCGGTGCGCACCGGGATGTCGTACAGCACCAACGGGAGATCCACCGACCCCGCAATCGCCCGGAAGTGCGCCTCGAGTCCGGCCTGCGATGGGCGGTTGTAGTACGGGCAGACCCCAAGGATCCCGGCGATGCCCAGCTTGGACGCTTCCTCGGTGAGACCGATGTCCATGCGCGTGTTCGAACCGGTCGTGCCAGCGATGATCGGGACCGTCACTGCCGCGGCGACGTTCTCGAACAACGTCAGCTTCTCGTCGATCGACAGCGTCGCCGACTCGCCCGTCGTACCCGACACGACGAGTCCCTCGTTGCCCTGCTCGACGAGCCAGCGGGCGAGCTGCACCGCCTGATCGACGGCCAACTCGCCGTGCTCGTCGAACGGGGTGACCATCGCCGTGAGCACACGGCCGAATCGAGCCATGGCGTGAATGTATTCGATGCTGCGTGCGGCGTCGTTGTCCGTTGTCGGCGAATCGCCTGCGAGCGAATTGCCGGTCGGCGAATCGTTGCCGTCCGGCGAGCGATCCGCCATCAATACCGCCGTGTCACTGGGCGATCCGCACCCGCCCGGTGCGCCCATCGACGGCGATGTGGTCCCCAGTACGCACGGCTGCGGTCAGCCCGCTGACGTTCGTCACCGAGGCAAGACCCAGCTCGCGCAGCACGATCGAGCCGTGCGACAGATCCCCGCCGAGTTCGATCGCCGCGCCGGCGACGCGACGGAACGTGGTCAGCCACCCCGGGTCGACACTGGGTGCCACGAGAATCGTCGAGTTCGGCTCGAAGCCGTCCGGGAGTTCGTACGCCGGCTCGTCGAGCACCCAGGCCACGCCTTCGGCCGAGGCGGCCACGAGTCCGAGGCCGCGCAACTCGTTGCGGGCGTTGTCGACGGGGTGCGTCTCAGCGCGTGGATCGAATCGGCGAATCACGTCGGGGATCGGGTGTTGCCGCCGCAGTGTCTGCTCGGCGGTCCGTTGGGCGACGAGCTCGGGCGAGGGTTTCCAGCCGCCGTCGATGCGCCGCGCCTCCGCTGCGTCGAGCAGCCACAACGCGTCGGCATCCACGCCGCGCTCTGCAGCGGTGCGCAGCAGATCTGTGCGGATGGACAGGAAGGCGCGCATCGCGTCGCTGCGGAACCGCTCTCGCGCGGTGATCGGCCGCCGCGCCGCCCACCACATCGGGCTGGTGAGCACGCCACACACCGTGCGCGATGGGAGCGATCTCGGCGTGGCCGGCGTGTCGAGCACTGCCACGATCGGCGCGGGGTCCTCGACATAGCGCGGCCGGGCCAGATCGGACTCGTAGATCCCGCGGTGGCCGTAGGTGTCGATCCATTGCTGCCACGACGCGTCGTCGAGGCGCACCGTGTCGAGGTCACGAAACATCCTGGTCGCCGCAGTCTCGTTGCGGGCGGCGTGTTCTTCGAGCACGCCGAGCGAACGGAGGACCGACGTCGGCAGGCTGGCCGCAGTGTTGAGCGCAGTCATGGCGTGGACGGTGCCGACATAGGCCGTCACCGCGCGATCGACCGCTTCGGTCACGGTGGACGCGGGCTCCGATGTGAGTACCGCCATGCCGTCGGCCACAGCGCCGGCGAAACGAAGCGCGCCGAGCTGGGCTCCACCGAGCCTGGCGAGCACGGGCCAGCGGCGGACCACTCGCCGCAGTCGCAGACCGACACCACCGTCGTCGCTGCCACCGATCGAATCGGTGACGAGCCTGGTCGGCAGGCCGAGCGAGCGCATGAAGTCGACCATCAACGACAGATTGATGAGCGGACGCCCGTCGAACACCTCGATGAAGTCGCGGTCCGTCGACAGCGTCGGATCGAACCTGCGGTAGTAGTCGAACAGCGCGGGCGAACCCTCAGCGATCACCGCCGTCATGAACACCGACGGCGGGTCGGGAAGGATCTCGCGATGGTTGGCGATGGTGAACGCTTCGTTACGCACCGGCGAGTCGGTGATCGGCCTGATCTGCAGCAACCAGCAGGTCGTTCCGTCGTCGGCCCACTCGATGTCCCATCCTGGAGCGTCCGACGACTCGCCGAACACCGACCGAATCGAGCGCAGTAGGTCCGCAAGTCGCTGCTGCCACGCTGGGTGGACGTCGTCGAGTCGCTCGCCCGGCTCGACGCGTGGCAGCGCTACCAGTTCCCCCTGACGACTGCCGCCGACCAGGCCATCGGCAAGACCATCGACCGACTCGACCAGGTCGTCCTGCCACCCGGGTTCGCTGAAGGCGACACCAGCCACTCTGGCGGGCACCATCTCCATGACCATCACGTCCGCCCGGGCAACCGCCGCGTCGGCAGAGCGTCGTACGTCCTCGACCGCCTCGGCGAACGCATCGCCGTGTACGACATCGACGTTGAGGACCGTCCGGAATCGGCCGGCCTGTGACGACTCGACGCCGTCTTCGGACGAGAACGCTGAACGAACCGCGACCGACGCAGCGCCGGCGACCGACGGCGGAGGCAACGCTTCAGCATCGGGCGGAATGACCGCTGCGGCCGGTACCGCAAGCCCGCCGAGCACGGCGCGGTCGAGGAGCGCCGCTTTCGGACCGACGCCATCGGCAGCCAGCAGCCCGGACCCGACGCGCAACGGGGGTGGGCGGCCGTCGACGAGGCGACGAGCCCAGTCGCCGATCGTGGCGGCGTAGTCCGCGGGACCTTCCACCATCGGAAAGTGGCCCCAACCGTCGACCACATCAACCCAGGTGTGCGGCAGCAGTGCCTTGTAGTCGGCGACCTGGTCGGCGCCGAGGACGCGGTCGTCCGAGCCCCACAGCATCAACGCAGGAAGATCGACCGGTTCTAGTCCGTCCCACCACTCCGGGGTGATCACGTCGAACATCTGCGAGAACGACTCGGCGCGTGCGTACTCGTCGAGGAATCGGTTGCGATAGTCGGCCGGAACGGCGGGCGAGAAGAACCGGCGCCCGACGACCGGTCGAGTCACCTTCGAGCTGATCCCCCACTTGATCAGCGAACGCACCGGCTCGGGTCGCATGAGTCTCGGGAACCAGCGTCGATCCAGGCGTGTGCCGACAGGAGCATGGAGGATCAGGCCGTCGATCGTGTGACGCTGCACCATGTCGAGGGCGATCGAGCCGCCGATGCCATGGCCCAGAACCACCACCGGGCGAGGCAGATCAGCGATCTCCCGCCAGAGCTGCTCGGCGTAGTCCGGAAGGGTGCGCAGCGACGGTTCGGCCGGTCGACCACCGAACCCGGGCAGCGTGACCGCGTGGAAGTTGATGTCGTCGGCGACGAAGGGTGCGGCGCGTGCGAAACGAAACCCGCCGCCGCCGTTGCCGTGCACGGCGACCAGGGTGATCACGTGCGAGCACCCCGCGGGATGGTGGCCAGGTCGGGACGGTCGCCAGCGTGCGTGCCGACCCACCGCCACTGCACCTGATCGCCGTCGATCACCGTCCACAGGGGCAGTGTCCACCCATCACCGACCTTGGCCCCGATGAACTTGCCGCGCAGCGTGGCCCGCACGCCTGCGACCCACGCCCGGGCTCCAAACATCTCGCGCCAGCCACCCCGCGGCACCGCAAACGCGCGATGCAGCACCTGCTCCGGATCGGCGATCGCCATCGCAGTGCCGACGGCCTCGCGTGCGCTGTGATCATCGAGATAACGCGCGGCGATGTCGGCGTCGGCCATCACCACGAAGACAAGGTGGGGAAAGGACGGATCGCGCACGGCGAGCCTGGTGAGGTCCTCGATGACCTCCTTGGGAAACAGTCAACCGAAGTGCCGCAGAAACACCAGGAGGGTCGGACCATCGTTGGTGACAGCGCGGAGCGTGGTTGCGCCACCCAGCCGAACCCCGGTCACCGGCAGGTCGAGCACATCAGACGGGACTACGGGCATACCAAGAGTGTGCTGGGCACACGACGCACTTGCGCTGTCAAGAGCGCGATCGTTCAGGTGTCACACGGCACGTGCGCGCCAGCGCCAGAGCGCATACAGCACGGCCCCGACCACGATCGGCGTCACGTAGGTGAGCAGCCGGTACACCAACACCGCGCCGAGGGCCGGCGCCGCCGGTACGCCCGCGGCGACGAGCGCCGTGGTGAGACCCGCCTCGACGACACCGACGCCGCCGGGCACCGGCACAAAGGAGCTGAGCAAGGTGACCACGAAGTACACGCGGGCGAACTCCACCAACCCCAACTCGGCGCCCACGCCGAGACCGCGCAAGCTGAGCAACAAGATGGCTGCACCGCAGCACTGAATCACGATCACCCGGCCGAACAAACCGAACGGCCGGCGTGCCGAGGCCCGCAGTGCGTGGCGTGTCTCGGTGAGCCACACCGACGGATCAACCCGCGCAGCACGTCGACTGCGTCGTGCAACGGGTCGCCAGAGCCACGCAGCGAGCGATCCGGTCCACTGCTCGGCCCGGCGGCTGGTCAACACGACCGCCCAGAACACCACCGAACCGGTGAGTACGATTGCACTCACCGCCAGCGCGGCGATGTCGGTGCTCGTCGCCGGACGCTGGGTGACATCGACCACGATCCACGCGAACGGCAGCAGCCACGTGACGAACGTGGTGGCGACGCCGTAAGCGACGAGCGCCGCGGCAAGTCGCTCGCTGGAGATCGCCGCGTCGCGAGCGATCGACCAGCGCAACGTCAGCGACAGTGGCCCGCCGAGCGGCACACCCTTGCTCGCCGCAGCACCCACGTCGTGGATCGTCAGCGCCCGCCCGAAACTCGGTGCGGTCGGGACGGACAGCAGGCTGCGCAGCGTGTCGGCACGAATCAGCCGTTCAGCGATGCCGAGCAGTACGAGACCGACGACGACCGCCATCGTCATCGCCTGTAACTCCACGAGCGCCTCACCGACGGTCGCCCGTTGCCACCACACCGCCAGCACGAGTACTGCCAGCACGGCGGCAGCAACGAGTGAGCGAGCGAAGCGCGTGCGGGCGTTGTTGGGGCTCGGTGCGCTGGCGACCAACACGGAACCGTCCGTCACGACAGCGACGCTAGATCCCGCTCCGTCGGGGTGCGCTGTTGTCCGCGCCAACGACGACCGATGCCGCCAGCGCGAAGGGTGAAACGTCCATCTCACGCAACCGCTTTCTGCTCACCACCTCGACGGTGCGACGCTGTAACGGTGACGAACTCCGAACCGAATACTCGCACCGCGCGCCAGAATGACACGCCTGCACCGTTCGGCACATCGTTCGGGGAGTCGATGAGCGTGGCGCGCTGGGCGGACAGCGTCTGGACGCAACCCGAGCTCGTCCCGCTGCAGCCACTGTCGCTGCACCCCGCCTCCCACGCGTTGCACTACGGCAGCGCGTGCTTCGAGGGTCTCAAGGCCCACCGCGGCGTCGACGGCGTCGTGCGCATCTTCCAACTCGATCGTCACGCCGCACGGCTGCAGACCTCGGCTGCGGCGGTCGTGCTCCCGGTTCCGCCGGTCGACCTCGTGACACAGATGGTGGTCGACGTGGTGGCCGCGTGCCACGACATCGTGCCCGACCCGCCCGGGTCGCTCTATCTGCGACCGACGCTGCTCGGCACCGAGCCGAACGTGGGCGCGGCGGCAAGCCCGAGCAACGAGGCGATGCTCCTCGTGCTGGCGAGCCCGGTCGGCGCCTACTTCGCTGGTGGTGGCCGTCCCCTGACGGTGGCGGTCGAAACCGAACAGCCACGCACGACGCCGCAGTTCGGCGCCGCCAAGGCCGGGGCGAACTACGTGATGGCGCTTGGCATCACCCAGTCGGCACGGGCCGCCGGCGCCGATCAAGTGCTGTTCGCGCCGGGCGGCCGCATCGAGGAGACCGGTGCATCCAACGTCGTATTGCTCGACGAGTCGCGTGTGATCACGCCGGCGCTGACGAGCGCGTTTCTCGACGGCGTCACCCGTCACTCGATTCTGCGCATCGCCGCCGACCTCGGCTACGAGGTGGAGGAGCGAGCGGTGACCGTCGACGACCTCACGGACTTCGCCACGGAACCCGACGGGGAGATTGCGCTCTCGGGCACCGCGGCAGGCATGGCCGCCGTCGGCGCGCTGGTCATCAGCGACGAGCGACTCACCGTCGGCAACGGCGAGGTCGGCGCCACCACGCAACGTCTGCTCGACGTGCTCGCGGAGATCCAGACCGCGGTGCGGCCGGACCCGGGCGGGTGGCTCACGCCTGTCACCCCGGCGTGAGCGTCGGTGGTCGACCGCTGCGTGGCGTGCGGTGGATCGGGGGCGGCAGCGGTGCCGGCAAGTCGACGATCGCCCGTCGTCTGGCTGGTGCACGCGGGGCCATCCTCTACGACACCGACGACGCGATGTCACGCCACATCGGTCGACTCGATGAACAGAGCGCACCCCAGCTGCATCGATTTCTCGCGATGACGATGGATGAACGATGGGTCGAGAGATCGGCTGCGGAGATGCTGGAGTCGTTTCACTGGTTTGCCGGGGAAGGCTTCGACCTCGTGGTGGAGGACCTCGTCGCGCAGAGTCAGCACGGCGCGGTGGTTGCGGAGGGCTTCCGGCTGCTGCCCACGATGGTGGCGCCGCTGCTGGACGACGTGGGCGATGCGGTGTGGTTGTTACCGACGCCAGAGTTCCGACGGATCGCCTTCGAGAATCGTCGGTCATTGTGGACGATCGCCGGGAAGACGACCGACCCACAACGTGCGCTCGACAACCTGCTCGAGCGCGATCGTTTGTTCACCGACCGAGTCCGCGGCGAGACCGCCGCTCTCGGGCTCACGGCGATCGAGGTCGACGTCGGCGACACCGAGGACGAGATCTATGCCCTCGTTGCGGAACGACTCCGACCGAGTGCGACGGCGTCGGCTGGCTAGGCGAGGAGCGCGAGGTCTCGGCGGATGTAGCGCAGGTGTGCCCACTCCTCTTCCAGGATCACGCGCACGCAGTCGCCGACAGTTGGGTGCCAGCCCTCGACGCCCCAGGGATTGTCGCGTTCTTCGGCCAGCAATTCGGGCGTCGCTTCGGCGAGGAAGTCGGTCACCATCTGTTGTCGCTCCGCTCGCGCCGCGAGGACCTCGTCGAGCGACGGCACGTCCGTGCGGAAGCTCGACATGTCGAAGCCCATCTCCGCCGCGCTGCTGAACATGAGGCCGATCTCGTGGAATGGCTGCTCGATTCGCAGTACGGCGAGACGAAGCCAGGCATCGGTCGTCAACACGAGGTGACGCAGGGTCTGGGCCAGCGACCACTCGTGGTCGACGTGGGCGTCGACCAGCTCGATTGGCGTGTCGGCCACCGTCGTCGACCACGCCGCCTGCGCTGCGACCCACCCGTCGCGCAGGCCTGCGGGTGTCTGCGAACCCTGGAGCTCGCGGCCGGGGAACTGCCGGTTCAGTTCGGCGTCGACCAACGGCACCACGTCGACCCCGCAAACGCAGAGACTGCCGAACAACAGGTCCTGACCGTCGATGTCGAGTCCGTCCGTATCAGCGCTGCGCATCGTGACGCCGCTGACATCGCAGCCCCGCATCGCCGCGCCCTTGAAACTCGTTCGGAACAGCGTCGCACCCTCGAAGTTCGGTGGCGCAAACGATGCCCGGTAGAGATCGCGCAGCAGGGCGATCTCGGCGGCGTGGTGCACCAGCTCGTTGCTGGCGTGCATCGCCATGTCGGCGACGGAATGCTGCGACCAGTGCTCCCAGTTCGGACCGAGCTGATCCCACCAGTTGCGTCGACCGATGAGCGATCGGTAACTGTTCCACCTCTCGCGGAGCGTCTCGGTCGCCTCCGCCGCATCGAGCGTCCAGGTCTCGGGTGCATCGCTTGGGTCGCCACCAAATCGTCTGGAGTAGTCATCGAAACAGTCGATGGCGATGTGCCACAGGCGCCACGCGATCGTGGTGATCGGAGCTGGGTCGATGTCCCGTTCGCCGGCGCCGTCGACGACGACCCGGCCGTCTGATCTCCGACGAGCCGACCATGATCCACTCACGGGCTCCCACAGGTATTCCTCGTTCGTGAGACCCTCGAGCCGTTCGAGCAGTTGCCCGAACATGCGATCCATCGAGTCGAGGATGACGACCGACACGTCCGTGGTCGGGCGGCTCGGCGAGGCAGTCATGGCCCGACTCAACACCGAGTCTCGCTGTCGGTCAACGACCGGAAGCTCGACCAGGTGTTTGGTGACACTCGTCATGGCGGTCGGAGCTTGACTCTCCCGTCGGGGGGTCACGCCAGCGCATCGGCGAAGTCGTGTCGGGCGGTGTCCCACCAACGTCGTCGCCGATCGAAGCGCTCTTGGCCGCCCATCGAGTTCCACATCTCGATGAACGCCGCTTCGCCTGCTTCTACTCGCCGTCGAACGAACTCTCCGCCTCGGGCGATCGAGTCAGTGAGGCACTCAAAGAGTGTCGTTCGGCCTGCCGCATCGAGCCCGTACTCGTCGCAGATCAGGCGAACGCGTGCGGGTCGTTCGACGGTGGACCATCCGAGCGCGGGCGTCGCAGCCGTATCGTCGACCGGAACGCACATCCGAGCGAATGCGGCGAGGTCGAACTCACGACGACCCGGCGCAGCGAAGTCGAAGTCCAAGAGCGCAACCGCTTCACCGTCGCGGAACACCACGTTCTCGAGGCAGACGTCGTTGTGGCACACGATCTCACCTCCTGAGGGGTCAGCCATCTCGTCGCTCCACGTCGCTTCATTGAGGTCGAGACCGACGGAGGCATCGTGCAGCCGACGCATCAGTCGAGCGATCGAGCCGAGCGCAGCGTTGGTCTGCGCCCACTCCGGATACGGAGGGATGGCGACATCACCGGCGATGAACTCGAGTCGCTCGCGTCCGTCGGCGTCGATCCCGATCGGCGCCGACGCTCCGTCGAAACCGGAGCGACGGAGCATGTCGAGATAGCGGTGAATCGAACCGGAGTGAGGGTTCGATGGGCGAAGGACGTGCTCCCCTACCCGCACGACAGCGCCTGCGTTCGCTACCCCACCGTGCAACAGCTCCTCGTCCGACATCGGCTCATCCTCGCACCGCGAGACAGAGCGACGATCGAGCGATGGTGGGGGCGTCACGCGCTGGAGCCGGCCGAGTCGAGATAGTTGGTCGAAATGCTGTCCAGGTGATGGGCTTCATGACCGGCGATGTGGAACGCCGCAGCGCGCACGCTCATCGGGTTCCCGTTGGCAGTGCCCACGCGCGCGAGGGCGTCGTCAGGCAGACCGTCGAACAGGCTGAGCGTCGAGCGGCGAACACTGCGGTACTCGTCGAGCAGACTGTCGAGCGAGCGACTGTTGGCCTGCGAGTGCGTGGCAACAACGTCTTGCTCGAACGACGGAAGCGCCGTCAGGTCGTTGCGCGCGAAACGCAGTGCGCGGTACGCGTAGATCCGCTCGTCGTCGCAGATGTGGAGAAGGATGTCCTTCACCGTCCACTCCCCCGGTTGGTGGGGGCGGTCGAGTCGAGACCGAGGGATCGCCGCAAAGAAGCTCGGCGTGGAGTCGAGGCACGCCGACATGTAGTCGAGGACGTTGTCGGGTACGTGGCGAAAGTACTCCACCGTGTACGGGGCGAATTCGCCCGGTCGGGGGCGTGGGATGGTCCGCATGGCGTGCTCCAGAGCTCCTCGCGCTGTCGATGCGCTACTGATAACGTAGCGCTATGCTATCGGTAGCACAGCGTTCGGGACTTCGAGGTTCGGAAGTGACGCCATGGTGAGCAAGTCCGTCCCCATTCCAGGTCAGCCGGTACGCGGCTCAACGTCGGGGCGGCCAGTCATGGCACTGTTCGATCTCCTGGGTCGCGCTTGGGCGATGGGGGTCGTCTGGCAGCTCAACGACGGGCCGTGCACCTTTCGCCAGCTCCAAGCACGCTGCGAGGGGATCTCACCTTCGTTGTTGAATACGCGACTGCAGGAGCTTCGAGCAACCGGGCTGGTCGACCACCAAGGAAGCGGCTATCAACTCACTCGTCGCGGCGAGGAGCTGTTCCACCACCTCGAGCCACTGGCCACGTGGTCCAAGCAGTGGGCGGCGACGATGCCGGCACATCGTCTCTAGCGCCGGCCGCTGTCGGCAACGACTCCAGCGTGGCGCGTTCCGCGGCGCTCCGTTCGATCCTCAGCTGACCAACCTGGAACCGATGCCGTAGCGCCATCGGCCGCGCTCCCACCACCGAGCGCACCGGTGCCACGCGCTACGGATGAACGAATGCCAAGTCGTCGACGTTGATGAGGTGGGTAACGCTGCCGGGTGCTCCGTCGTCGGTGTAGGCCACGTCGGCGATCACGGCCCGTCCGCTGGCCACGATGTCGATGATCTCGTAGAACGTGGACAGCGAGTGGTCCGTGCGGCCGGGCGCCGCCGGCTGGTCTGCGCTCGCAGCCACGATGATCTGGTCGACGGCTCGACTCGCTGCACCCTCGTCGGCGAAGACCCATGCGATGACTTCGCCCAACTCGCCATCGCGTTCGACAACGCCGTAGGCGACGAGGTCGAATGTCTCCTTGATCGGAACCTCGGGCAGATCAATCTCGGCACGTCGCTCCGGAGAGAGATCCTCGAAGCGCCGATCGACATCGAACGACCCATCGATGAACGCCGCCTGAAAGACGCCGCGTTCGTCGAACGCTCTGGCCACGGTCGAGAAGCGATCGTCGTTGCCGAGCGGCTCGGCGGAGCCGTCGAGCCAACCGCGCAGCAGGTCGGTCGAAGAGGAGGCGGCGAGCACCCCGCCGTCGTCGGCGACGCGCAGGGGCCGTCCGATCGGCCGTAGCTGAGTGCGCGCCGAGACGTTGCGGGCGAAGTCAGACCCCTCCCCCAAGCTCGCCACGCCACCACCAAGGTCTGCTGCATCCTCATTCCACGAGACGGGACCGACGACCACGGCGAAGCGTTCCGGCGGACTCTCCACCGATCCGTGGAGCCGGATGGTCTCCGCACCCCACCCGGTCTCGGCCTCGGCTTCATCGATCGACCCCGTGCCGGGGATACCGAGCGCACGGCGGAAGTGGTCCGCATCGCTGAGTGCCAAGGCATCGGCGGCGGCAACTCGGTCGTAGACATCCACGAAGACGCGGTCATTCGGGATCGCTGGAGGCATCAACTGGTCGAGCATCGCCGTCACCGTGAACTCGAACGAAGCAGCGTCTCGGTCCTCGCTCGCCTCCGACTCCGTCGACGGCGAGGGCGGCGAAGAACTACTGGCAACACTCGTGCCCCCGGAGTCTTCGCTCATCGCTGAGCAACTCGCCAAAACGCCAACGACCAGCACGACCACACTTGACCGCCACATCAGTCGACAGCGTAAATGCGACCGGCGCAGAGAGCCGCGAATGCGAATGCTGTCGAGATGTCGGTGTGACACCCTCCCGTCAAGATGGGCGTTGGACAGATCGGCACCATGCGGTGCTCTCAGCAAGGCTTCAACACCACAGCGAAGGAGTGACCATGACCGACGACGACGTGCAGAGCGCCGTCGCGACATTGCTGACAGGTCGTCCGGAGGACGCCTCGCGCAACGAGGTAGCCGAGCGATCAGCGGTGATTCGCCGACTCCGCGGCCGGCTCGCCGCCACCGAGGTCAGCTACACCCGCCGGGCCCGCGAGCTCGCCGACACCGGACAGTCCGAACCGGCCGAGTCTCTCCTGGGTTCGGCCGGCGGAATGGGTTCCAAAGAGGCGGACACCGCGACCGCCCGTGAGGACTCCTGCAACGAAGCCGCCGACGTCGAGGACGCACTCGCGGATGGTGACGTAACAGCGGCACACGCGGATGCGATGGCCGCTGCGTGCAACGGCTTGCCCGAGCACCTGCGGGCTGAGTTCCTGGCGGGCGAGGAACGCCTGCGCGGGCGGGCGCGAGTCGAAGTCGCAAGTCGCTTGCCGCACGGAATTCGCTCCTGATCGGCACCGATGTGAGTGTCGGTACGCTCGGAATCGGACGTGAGCGCAGGCGGCCTCGGACACCGCTCGGTCCTTGCGGATCCCTCCCCGGCCACGGTGCTGACGTCGTCAGTCAACGAGCAGCCGACTGAGCCGGGCAACCTGGTCGCCGGTGAGACCGAGTCGCGTTGCTAGGAGGTTGGCCACGTCCACCGCTGAGATCCACGCCCGGAGCGCACGCCGCCGATCTACGATCGCAGCCTCGAGCTCATGGTCCGGCAGGACGCGCTCTCGGCCTTGACCCGGATGAGCGTGGAGCCACTCCGCATAGCCTCGAACACCAAGCTCATAGTCGGCTTCGATGTCGGCCATGGTCACATTGTTGAGCGCCAAGATCATCGCGGCGACCAGTCCAGTGCGGTCCTTTCCGGCAGAACAGTGGAACAGCACTGCGGTCTCAGCTTCTGCAATCGCTTCGAAGGCCGAGCGAAGCAACTCGGGGAAGTACTCAAACGTCGCCGAGTAGTAGCTCGGGTGGGCGAGCAGTTCACCCCAGCGGGACATGAACTCTTCGTGTCGTTGATCCTCGATCGGTCGATGCACGCGAGTGATTCTCGCTAGTACCGCGTCGTCGATATCGGGGTCGTGTGCGGTTCGACCAATCTCGTCTCCGTTGCGGAGGTCGACAATCGTGCGTACGCCAGAACCGTGGAGTGCGTTCCAGCCTTCGGAGGTGATCGGTTCGATGCGGCCTGATCTGAACACTCGTCCGGATGCGGTGACGGTCCCGTCGGTTCGTTGCAATCCGCCCAGATCTCGGGCATTGCACGAGCCCGTCCATCGGACACTGCGAGTCATGTCGGGACAGTAGAGCGAACGCACACAACCCTATGGTCGGCGCGGTTGTGCCGTCGCGCCAATCACGGGCGCCGTGGCGAGAAGCAACCGACAGTCGCCTCCGAAGCCTCGCGGTTCAGGGCACGCATATCGCTCAACTCTTCAGCTCTGGCAGGCCGTCCGGGTACAGCACTGTGCGTGTGGGTGTGGACCGAGAGTCGCCCGACGTCAGCGCGTGGTCCGACAGGCCCAGATCGTCCGGTATCGGCACAACTCGCTCGATAAGGCGCGCTGGGGAATCACGACGGCGACTGACCTCCGTGGCGCCTTCTAAACGGCGCCTTCCAGTAGCTGCGCGACTCTGCCGTCACTCGCTCACTAGCGCCATTGCGCGATGCGCTTCAGCTCGAAGGTTCGTCGCCACCGGGCCCGATGACGACAAGGTTGGGCGCCCCGGTTTGGGCCTTCAGGACAAGCAGCGCAATCGACCCGTCAACGAAGGTCACTTGGCGCGTCGCTTCGCGGACGTCGATAACGGTTCCTTCAGGCGGCGCGATCGCCGTGATAGATCCAGTGGCGGTGACCGACCTGCGCCTCACGACGCGACGTTTCGTGCGCTGATCGTCGGTCTCTCAAAGTGTCGGTTGATCGAGATCTCATGACCGGCCACGGTGATGTCGTCGACCACACCCACTAGGACTCAAGAGGCAAATCCGGCCGCTCGGTATGGGGGCGTTCTCGGTCGAGGCTGATGCGGCAGGCAAGGTTGACCCATGATCGTGAAAGCGGGGAAGCTGCGCAGATGGACGAGCCAATGACCAAGCGGGAGTTTGTCGACGCGCTCGTTGAGGTCGCCTTCGACCAGGTGATCAGTGGGGAGATC
This sequence comes from Actinomycetota bacterium, assembly GCA_039194665.1. Lineage (GTDB taxonomy): Bacteria > Actinomycetota > Acidimicrobiia > Acidimicrobiales > Ilumatobacteraceae > JABSQH01. Next base: position 4,963 of record JBCCVW010000033.1, on the reverse strand, counting down.
TCGACCCTGCTCGATCCTCCCGGTCGCAGTCCCTCAACTGACCTCGTCGCTCGGTCCGAGTGGTTCAGTGGCCTGCCCGAGGATGATCGATCGCTGGTCGTGGATTCAATGCGTTCGGCTGCGTACGGCGTCCTTCACCGAGTCCTCTGCGTGCTCGACGGCGTCGCCGCCGTGGATAGCAGGCCGAACAAGGGTGCGCTGACGCTGACCTACGAGCGAGACGGATCCTCGGTCGACCTCACATCCCGTGCCGAGGCGGACCTGCATGCCTTGCTGGCGGAGCATCGCTAGGACCGATCCGGTGCCCTGCGCGGACACCGCCGGAGCGCCGTTCGCGGCGCGCGAACAGAGCTCGAACCCCGATGGCGACCGATCCGCTCTGGAACGGCACATGGCGCGCGTGGGTAGGTGCTCGGAACTGGACGGTCTCGGGACTCGTCAAGCGAGCGGGCGGCAGCTCGACAGGCGCTCAGTTGGAGACAGCTCAGGACGTTGGCCGGACGAGCCGGTGGACCACAATCGGTTCAGTTACCGGGTGTGGTCGTGGGTCGGCGCTGGCCACTGTGCGGGTGGTGGCAACGGTGTCGCGCTCGCCAGTCTGCGTCGGCGGCGGCGCTCGAACCACACGATTGGAATGGCGATGAGCGGTGCCAACAGCAATGGACCGAGGGTGTAGCCGATGCGGTATGCGATCCCCCGATTGTCAGCCGTCGTCGGCGCTGTCGGCGACTCGCCGACCTGGCGCCGTACATCCATTTCCACTCGCTGGGCGATGGTGTCGACGCGCAGTTCTCGATGGTTGCCTTCAGCGGCGAGGTGGGAGATGATGAGTGCGTAGTCACCCTGTGTCCACACCACCGTGGCCGTGTCGATCCCGTCGGCGGTGCTCAGGAAGGAACGTGCGTCTGCAAACGGTGGGTCGAGTTCCGTGCCGGATCGCTCTCCGGCTTCGACGGCGCCGTCGACGATCGCACTGGCCGATAGTCGGTCGCCGAACGTCGCCGCTGATACGACGACGACATCGTCGGATGGTCCGAGCCACAGTCGAACTGCGCCGCGGAAGTTAGCGACGTCGTCCTCCGGTGGGTACAGCTCAGGAGCGGCGTCAGCGAGGTCGAGGAACTCCCCGTATGTGAGGTCGTGTGTCGGGATTGAAGGGTCGAATACCGCTGAGTAGCCAACCAGATCTATTCCCGCGAGCAACGTCGCTGGACTGGATGTGGCCTCGGCGCTGAGCGTGCTACCAACAACAGACAGGAGCACCACGGCAGCGGACTGCACGGCAACGCGACCGGCGAACGACGTGCGTAGCCGCTGCACAACATGCTGCGTCAGCACACGGCTCACACCGGGCTATCGGCAAACCCAGCTGCACCTTGAGCGGCTCGACCTCCGCCTCCGTTGACTTGGAGCACTCTCGTGCCGATGCACGAACATGGCCATCGCTGAGGCTGAACTCGTCAACATCCGGCCATCGCTACCCGTGCGGATCTATCTCGTCGTGTTCGGGTTGTTCTGGTGCGGTCTGGTCGGCGCAATGCTCGCTGCGAGTGTGGCAAACGGACCGGGTGTGCCGACGGTGTTGCTGACCCTGATGCTCATAGTCGGCGTAGTCGTCACGACGGCGAATCTGCGAGCAAGGGTCGTCGCTGGACCGACCGAGCTGCGAGTGGTGAACTTCGCCGCCGAGCAGCGGTATCCCCGGTCCAGCATCGATCGGTTCATTGAGCACACACCGGGCGCGCTGCCGCGGTCACTTGGCGGCGTGACCATGGCACTTCTGCGCGACGGGCGATCGATCGAGCTGCGAGCAACGATGCGCGGGCCATTCGGCACCAATCAGCGACAGCGCAACCTCGAGGCGCTACAACGCTGGCTAGGACAATGAACCCGTACCACTACAACACGCCCGTCGACACCAATCGCCCGCTTGCAGCGAGTCGTCCAACGAACCGCCAACAAGTCGCGTCGCTCGCTGCGCAGCGGGTTCGACGGATGCCCGCGCCTCGAGCCGACGTCGACGCAGCCCACTGCTCAATCAAGTAGACGATGGGCCACGGCTGGAGGCGGAACGCCCGGCCATGCAACAACGGACGACATCTCCCCTCCAACTATCCACTCGACAATCGCGATCGCAGAAAGCGAACGGACCTGTCCGGGTTCGGCACGAACAGCGTGCGTACATGTGCTCGGAAATGTGCGTCGAGCGAGAGGGTGGCGATACGAGCGGTCCGACGCGATCGGCCGTGCCGGTTTCCGAGCGGGTCCGGACGCTTCCTGCTCCCGCGCGTTATCGCGCGCATCTGCTGCAGCTCCTGCTCGGTCACACGGTCTCACTTCTCGGAAGTCTTGCGATGGCTTTCAAACCCGCCCGACTCGTTCCGGGCACTTCCGATCAGGGTCTAGTCGTGGCTCGATCTTCGGTGTGGATCGTGCTGTTGCGCCGGGCCGACGTGGTCGGATGGGTCTCTGCGTAGGTACGCGACATCTCCGATGTTCGGATCACACCCAAGATCGCTCCACTCGATCTGCATCCTGTGAACAGCACTGGACTGCTCCCAAGCCTCGAACCTGCCGATCTGGTCGGAGCCGCCAACCGCGGCGCGCGGGCCCCACGAGCAATGAATCGATCACCCAGGCCGTCGCCCCGCTCGTCGAAGCAGTTCGGAAAGCCCGACGTTTCGCCTCCCCGTGCGACGGGTTGTAGGCATCGTTATGACGCTTCCCGATTTAGAACTGCCTCACCGAGCGCCTTGCCCTCGGCCGTGAGGTCCAACCACACGATCGCACCTGGGGTAGGGGCCCCGGTGCCCCACTCTCGCCACGCCTCCGCTATCCGTTCGATCGCTTCGCCGCGCGTGCACTCCCAAGGGGCATGCGCAGATCCGTTGTACTCACCGGGTATCGCGAGTCCCGCGGCCACCGCGTCCACGACAAGCCCGACGGCGAGCAAGCGGAGCGCCTCGCCTGTCGTTCCCGTCCGCGCCGCGATTCCATACGCGTCGGCGGCGTAAACCCAATCATCGACCCCCGAGGCGACTAGATCCTCAAGCAAAGTGCGATCGTCCCATCCACTCACTCGATGTGCACCCTCTCCGGCCGGGGATGTCCTGGTCTCCGAATATCGATAGTCGGGCCACCTGTCCCTGACTCTGATCGTATGCCGACCTCCACGCCGTCCGGGCGCCGCACGACGGTGCCCTTGTAGCCGGACCATTCGGTGGGCACCCCACCGTCCGTCAGACGCTCGTACACAGAGCGGAGCTCAGCCTCTGACGGAACCAGCCTCACGTTAGGTTGACGGCCTCCGCCACATCGTCCATCCCAGCGATGGCGTGGGGAGATCTGGCGGCTCTTCGCCGAGCTCACCAAACCAACCGTCGTCTCGTTCGTGCACGGTCCAGCTGCGGTCGCTTGAGATCCACAGGCACTCTTCGAGGGTCACACCGTCGAGTACATCCTCGGCCAGCTCGAACATGACTGCGACCTGTCGATCGAGCACCTTGCGCGGGTCTGGATCCGACGGGATCGGCAACCTCATGGGCACCGTTGCGACGTTAGTAGTCGGCCAGCAACCTGCCGAGGGGAACGCTGCCGGCTACTCATCTGCAACTGACAGCGACATTCGTCGTTGGGTCGGCGCGAACCCAAGTCGTTCGAACAGTGTGTAGGCAGCATTGTTGAAGTGCCATGTGCCGAGCTCGATGCGGTCGACGCGTTGCTGTCGGGCCCAGTCGAGCACCCTCAGACACAGCGATGTCCCGACTCCCGTCCGGCGATACTCAGCGGTGACGACGAGTTGATCGAGCTCCACCACCCCGGCCTGGTGAACCAGCGGATGATCGGGCCGGTCGCGTCGCATCGCCGCGACGTACCCGACGAGCGCCCCACCCTCGAGCTCTGCAACGAAGACAGCTGTCGACTCGACCGACAACCACTCCTCGACGACCGGAACGAAGGCCGCCGGGTTTGGTGGCTTGAACCAATCGGGACGTTGTTCAAAGTGCAGTTGCTGAACTGCGCTGTTCAGCTCAGCAACTCCCACAGCGTCGCGACCGACCGCTCTGCGAATATCGACCCCCATTGGTTGGCACCCTCGCACAAGACGAATCCCAGCCGGCCAGCGATTTCCCCTCGATGCGTGGCCGTATCTCGAGGAAGGCCACGCGAGGGCCGAATCACAGACCCTCCCGGCGACCGTCTACCGTCCCAGATGTGGGTACCGCCTCAACGAGCGAGTCAGGGAGATACCTGCTCTTCGGTTCCGAGCCAACCGGGGCTGCAGCGCCGCGACCGCTAGGAACGGAGCGCCGGATCCGATGTTCGACGCATCAGCGTTGAATCGCCAACGTTCGATGTGAAGCCATGTCGAGCGTAGAACTCGAAGAGCGCGGGCTGGCAGACGAGCTCAATGCTGCGGACCGCTCGCACCTCCGGGAGGTTGAGTACCTCAGCCATGAGTCGATCCCCGAGTCCTCGGCTACGGGCGCTGGGACGCACGATCACATCGAGCACGACAGCGAGCTGGCTGCGATCAGAGATCGCTCGAGCGAACGCCACGAGTTCTCCGTGCTCAAGAAGACCAACCGTCGTGCTTCCAGCGATGATGTGCTCGACATCGTCGCTGGTGCGATGGCGGCTCCACCACTCGCCGGCAAACAGATCGAGTACGCCGTCGAGGTGTTCTTGGCCGACCGGAGTGATCGCGTCGACATCCACGAGCTGAGTCTCTCAGCTCGACGCACGGCGCAGCTCAGCAGGGGGCACATCTATGCGCGACCAGTACGCAGGACATGGCAGCTAGACGCAGGAAGCACCCGTCCGATATCGGCACACGTCGAACAGCGACGTGCCCACGCGATATCGGCATCCCTGAAGAGCTTTCGTTTGTCAACCTGGGATTTTGGGTGATGTGAGGGGTGACGGTGGCGCGCCGATGTTGGACCCGTCCGGTGGTTGGTCG
>JBCCVW010000032.1:0-30446 GCA_039194665.1 Actinomycetota bacterium | reverse complement strand
GTCGGCGCAGCAGTCGTCGTCGGCGCAGCAGTCGTCGCTGGCGCAGCAGTCGTCGTCGGCGCAGCAGTCGTCGTCGGCGCAGCAGTCGTCGCTGGCGCCGCAGTCGTAGACGGAGCAGCAGTCGTCGCTGGCGCAGCAGTCGTCGCTGGCGCAGCAGTCGTGGTCGGTGCAGCAGTCGTGGTCGGCGAGATCACCGGGCCGCTACCCACCACATAGACGCTCCGACGGGCCACTCCCTTCTCGTCCATCCATCGCGCTTCCAGGCGAACTCCCTCCCGCAGTCGGATCGACGGATACACGTGGAACTGGGATCCGACTGATGGTCCGGTTGCGTCCCATCCGTCGGGGCGGGCCTTTCTCGAGCGATCGTCTGCTCGGCCATCGATGAAGAACTGGACACCGCGCGCGTTGGGATACACGCTCGGATCGATTGACACGAGCGGCCGCTTGCGCCGTCCCGGATCACTTCCGAACCACACCGCGTCGCCATCAGCAACCAGTTGCGCGTCGGGATCGACATCAGTGCCGACAATGTGGGTACTCACGTGCCGCCGGCCGCGCCCATCGGTCCACCGAGCGGTCAGCTCATCGCCATTGCGCAGCTTCAGTCGCGGGTAGATGTGAAACTCGGAGTCATCACGTGGACCGGTCGCATCCCAACCGTTCGGTCGCGCCCGGGCGTTGCGATCGTCCACCGCGCCATTCACGTGGAACTGGACTCCCTGCGAATTGGGATACACCGAGTCGTCGATGGTGATCGTCGGCATTGGACGCAGCCCGACCTGCACGTCGGTCCACAACACGTCTGCGCCATCGGCGTGGGCCACCACCGGATCGATTGAGCGATCGGCGGTAGCGAGATCGATTGACGGAACCGCAAGCAATGCAAGGGCAATGGTGAACAAGGGCTTCGGACCAAAGAGCACTCGACTTCTCCGTTCGTTGTCGCCCGATCACGGACAGTAGCGGAATTGTTATCTGTTCGCAATATAAACGCAACGAATTTGACATCCAGCCGTTGCGCGAAGAGGTGTTCGCGCAAAATCGTCGGCAGGGACACACGATCACTTGAGCGCGACGAGCGCGTTTGACGATCTCTTGACAGTCCTCCACGCACCTCGCACGGACTTCGTCGATTGCTCGCTGTCGGCTGACGCGAGCTCCGCTACGGTGCCGCTCGGTGTGGAGCAGTAAGCATCCCGGGCGGGCACCGATTCGGCGGCTCGTCCTCGACATCGCCGCCGATACCGTTGCTCCAAGCGCGGTGGCGCTGCTCGAAGACCCTGGCAACGCTGCCGCGCTGGCGTCGCTGGCCGACTACCACCGCATCGGGCCGCTGGTCGCTCATCGGTTGCGTCTGCGCCGACCCGACTTGGAGATCGACGCCTTGACCCGGGCCGAAGTGCGCGCCGCCGCTGCGCAGCTCCACGCCCGCCGAACGGTCTCGCTTCTCAACGCAACACTGACGATGCCATTCCTCATCGTGAAGGGGCCAGTGCTCGCTTCGGAGTGGCAACAGCTGGGTTGCGCTCGCGAGTACGGAGATCTCGACGTCCTGGTGAGCCCCACCAACTTCTCGACCGCCCTCGACGCGTTAGGAGCCGCGGGGATCGCCCCCTCCGCCACCAACTGGCACGGTTTCACCGAGTTTGGAGTGGCCGAGGTCCCACTGCGCCACCAGCATCTGTCGGTCGATCTGCACTGGAGCCTCGTTGCACTCGAGTCGCAGCGACATGACTTCTTCCTGCCAACGCAACCGCTGCTCGAGCGCGGTCAACCGATCGCTCTCGGCGACACATCGGTGCGCACGCTCGACCCAGTGGATGCGCTCATTCATCTGTGCGTGAACGTGGGGCTCGACGGGGCGCGCCGACTCCGCGGTCTCGTCGACGTCGACCTGCTCGCTCGACGGGCCGTATCAGAGCGCCGGGAATTCGCGGTCCGGGCGCGCGCCGCCGGCGCCGCGAGCATTGCCAACACCGTGCTCCAACGGACCGCCACGCTGATCGGCTCCGACGCTGCCCGACAACTGCTGATCGGGTCACGAAGTGCCCTTCGGGCGACCAATCGGGCGCTGGACCACGCGTACCGCACAACTCCCGCGTTCACGTCCCCCGCCGTTCCGGGGGTACTCGTGACCGCGGCACGAGACGAGTTCGGCGCGACGACCGAGGCTCTTGCTTCCTCGGTAGTCCAATCAGTACGACGGGCCTCGGGGCAGGTGCTGCAAACCGACGAGGGTGGCGACCTCGACTGGCAGCGACGGCCGACCCGCGGAACCATCGAGGAACATCGATGCGCGTATGTTCAACTCGTGGACAACACCAGCAGACAGATCACCTGGAGGAGGATTCGCGATGCCGAGGTCCTCAATGCGCTCGTCACCTCGTTCGAACCGCGCAGCACCCCGCTGCTCGCCGTTGCACGCCGATCAGGTCTGCGCGGGCACCGATGCCGTGCAGACATGGCCTTCGGCGGAGACGGTCGACCGGTCGCCTGCATCGTGCAGGAACGATGGTCGATCGGCCGATGTGCCGGAATCGTGCTACTCCTCGATGCCGACGCCGCTCACGACGTCGCAGCCGCGATCGACCGCTCATCGATGACAAGCGTTGCAGGAATGAGCGAAGACCTCGAGCCGCTCGATCTGCGTCGGCGCATCATCTCGGTGTCCCGCGACACGCCCGCATCGTATCCACCCGGGTTCACGTGGGAGGACGACGCGGGCGACGCTCGCCGCGCTGTCGCCGCCGATCTCGACGAGGTCACGGACCTCGTGTGGCAGTACTCGTCACACGGCTTTCAGAATCGATGGCTACTGCGCCGCCGGATCAGGGAGGCCCTCGACGACTATGTCGTTGTCATCGAGCGGGACGGAAGGATCGTCGGGTGCGGTCTCCGCCAGGGAACGACCGAGCAGTACGACTTCTGGAGCGACGGCGTCGTGGAGCCGTCGTATCGCAGCCAGGGGCTGGCGTGGATCATGGTTGCCGCAGCCGCAGCAGAGACATCGCGTCAGAAGCGTGGCGGACTGACGCTCGTGAGCGACACCAATCCCATGCAAGTCCCCGCCGATGCGGCGAGGAGCAGCGCCTGGCTGACTTTCGATCTCGGCATTCCACGCAGATTCCGCGGCGAGGCACGCTTGCGCGCGGCGATAGACGCACTGTTGTCAGCCGCGCCTGCCTCGCTACCCTCCGGGGTCGGGCTGTCGGTGCAGCGCACCACCGGGGTCGACGACGATCGCCTCAGCGACCGCCGCACCCAGAGCTACTGGCGACAGAGCAAGAATCAGGAGTGACGGCCGCCGCCGCCACCGCCGGAGTGGCCGCCGCCACCGCCGCCACCGCCGGAGTGTCCGCCGCCCCAGTGTCCGCCCATTGCTGCGGACAGCTCGAGCTCGCTGAGAATTGCCGGAGCTTCGTACGCAGTCTTCTCGTTCTCCATGGGGACCCACTCTAGCGCCGACCGACGATCCGACGAAAGGCCAAAACACAAACTCTTGACATCCGCCGCCGGAGCGCTGACAGTGCGGCCTCGACCGTCGCTGGGATCACGTCGAGCATTCGGGGTTCACGGAGCCCCGAATGTGTCTCGAACTGAGCGACCGGTCCGACGAGCTGCTCACCACGAACTGCAGGATCCCACCGGAGCCTGGCGTCGCCCCGAAATCGCCAACCGTCGGCCCTGCGCACACGCCCCCAACAACGATGCGCAATCACCTGGGCGTCGGCGTCGACAAAAACCCACACCTCGCCGACGCGCGGGTGTCGATTGCGTTCCACCACGTACAGCGACGTGCCAGCGCTGTACCGCCGCCCCATCGAGCGACCGCGGGCTGGCACGCGAAGGATGCCATCGCGTCGGGTTCGGTTGCGGAGCAGCGCGGCGACGGCAACAGGGTCGCGGTTGTCGCTCGTGCCTATTGTGCCTGTAGATGCCACGCCAAGAACTCTCCGTTGCAGGCTATGACATCATCATCAGCGGCACGAGCGAATGGCTCATCGACGCAGTGTGCGAGTTCTTTGGAGGACCGAACGCACCGAACATGACCGATGGTCGTGACCGGCTCGAGGTGCATGTCGAGGCCAACGAGGCGCCGGTCGACCACACCGTCGGCCGCGCGCCCGACCACAGGGAAGGGCCCGTGCGATGTTGGTACGACGACCCGCTGCTGCACTTGGCCCACGACCTCGGAGCGAGCGCAACAGCGACCGAATCAGGAATTTCGATCGGCGTCGATGTGACCAACCCGCTGCAACCGCAGATGCGCCACCTCCTCTTCTCGGCCCTGTCGTGGTGGCTGGACCGAAAGCGCACCCTCTTGCTGCACGCCGCGCTGATCTCCCGGCGGGAACTCGGGCTGTTGATCCTTGGACCGAGCGGTGCTGGGAAGTCGACGCTTGCTTACGCCGCCCACCGGGCCGGTTGGGCTGTTCATAGCGACGACTTGGTGGTGATCCGGGCCACTTCGAGCCCGACCGGCTACGGAGTGCCCAAGCCGCTGTCGATCGACCGTGCGCTACTGCCTGCAGCTGTCCACCGGTCTGGCGCCGAGCAACTGGACCAGCGCAGTCGAGTCCGAATCTCGTCGGAAATGCTCAGCCGACAGAGCACGCCGATCGGTGCGCTGGTCGTTCTCGGACATAGCGACGCCGACGGTTCGATCGTGACGCGCCCTGACTCGTTGGCCGCCATCGCAGAAGGTTTCCTCGAGGCTCATCGCCCCGAGTCGATGAAGCGCCAACTCCCCACCATTGCGAAGCTTGCATCGTTACCCGCCTACGAGCTCCTCCACGATCGCAAGCCGAGCGCGCGCGTCGACAGCGCCGCCGCACTGCTCGAGTCGATCACCGCCACCGTCTCAGAATCTCAGTAGGAGGCCAGAACACCAAGCCGCTTCGCAGCGGAGAGGGCGCGGGCGAAGATCCACACGGCGACCGGCAGCATGACGGCGGCGAACAGCGCGAGTACGACGAGGTCAGAACGGATCGCTGCGAATCCGCCATCGGTCAATAGCGCATCGCGGGCACCTCGCACGCCGTAGTAACCGGGTGTCGCCTTGCTCACCGCCTGCAACCATCCTGGGAACACCTCGATCGGGAAGATGGCGCCGGACAACAGCAGGGTCGCCTGGTACAGCGGCCCACTGATCGGATCGCCGCGCTTGGCGAGCATGATCAGCGCGGCTGACGCGATGCCGAGAGCGCAGAAGTTCAACACCGTCAACACGACGACCGGCACCGCAAGCAGCAGGTTGGAGAATCCGATGCCTGCTCCGAAAACCCCGATTCCGATACCGAGCAGCAACGCCACCTCGAGGGTGGTCAAGATCAGCGGCACGACGAAACCACCGCTCAACAACGTCGACAACCGAGCCGGACCTGCGAGCAACACTTCGAGTGTCCCGATCGATTGTTCCTGCCGGATTTGCTCGTTGAACGCGGCGACCGCCAACGATGCGTACGAGGTGATCGCAAGTCCGACGATCACGAAGTCGAAGTACGTGCCGCGGTACGGCTCCAACAGCTCGCTGTCACCGACCAGCTCGGCGACGAAGTAGGCGATGAACGCACCAAAGACGGCGGTGCCGAGATACAGCAGCAGATTGAGCTGGTAGCTCAGCTGCACCAACGCGTCGCGGCGGGCAATCGCCCCGATCTGGCGAATCGCAACCGGCCGAGGGGTCACGCTCACTCCATGTCCTGCAGGAGCGCGCGCAGCTGTCGCACCGCGCCGTCCGGCCCCGCGCCTTCAGGCGAGGCTTGCACCACACCTCGTTGATGACCGTTCACGAGGACAACCGAGCGATGACAACTTGCCGCAACCTCTTCCAATCGATGGCTCGACAAGAGGATCGCAGTGCCTGACGCCGCCAGTCCGCGCACTGCGGCAATGAACTCATCGCTCGCCACGGGGTCGAGACTGCGCGTCGGCTCGTCCAGAATCAGCAATCCGGGCGAGCCGATCAACGCTCGAGCGAGGCCGAGCCGCACGCGCATCCCCGACGAGTAGCCGAACACCCGACGGTCGCGATGTGCAAGCCCGAAGCGGACGAGCAGCACGTTTGCCCGGCGCGATGCCTCTTGCGGAGACAGACCAGCCATGACTCCGAAGAACCGCAAGTTCTCCTTCCCCGTCAAGCGCCAATAGAAGGCCCGTTCGTCGGTGAGGAGCAGGCCGACGCGGGCGCGCCCGGCCGCACGGCTCGTGGCGGTGTCGACTCCATCGACGAGTACCCGTCCGTGCGACGGGGTGAGCAACGAGGCGCAGATGCGGATGAGCGTCGACTTGCCCGCACCATTGGGCCCAACAAGGCCAACGATCTCGCCCGGGTCGACGTGCAGATCGACCCGGTGGAGCGCGCACACCGGCTCACTGCTGGCCGTTCGAACGATCGAGCGCAGCGCGACCCCTGGGGGATCGAACGTCTTGCCGACGCCCTCAACTCGGAGCATCGAGTTCTTCGACGAGACCCTTGGCGACGAGCTCGTCGAGAAATCGACCGACGTCGGCCGCCAGCCGTTCTCGACCTACTGCGGGATACTGCTGGGCGACGTGATCAACAAGGTCGTCGATCGTCGCAGGAAGCTGCTCCCACACGAGTGCCCCAACCGCGTTCAGTGTGCGCAAGACCTCCCCTTGTTGGTCCAGCACGATGATGTGATCGGCGGAGCGCTCGGCGGAGACTCCCTCTGTGGCTGCGTAGGTCATGACAGATCATCGGCGAAACTGCGACAGCCTGAAGCTAACCGATCTCGAACCGACGACCACGATGTCACCACGAGGGCGAGTGTTATGCGACCTCCGGATCGAGCACCAGTCCGGACACCTCGACCGAGGGAACCTCATTGTCGACGTCGAGCAACATGCCCGAGAAGATCAGTGCACCGTCGGCGGTGGGCACGCCGGTGAGCGTGCCGTACGCCGCGACACCGGACGGATGATCGAGCCGGAGCGAGAGCTCCGTGCGCTCGTCATCGAGCGACGCATCGACGATCGCGAACTGCTCGTTACGGACGATGCCGCCCGTATCGAGGCTGCTGACGGCGACGTAGCCGCACAGACCGCCATCGGTCGTCGGGCTCAAGGCTGCGCCCTCGATGTCGAAGCCACCGATGGGTGTGGTCAGCCGACCGGTCTCCTCGCCGATGAACACGTAGCTGTCGTAGACGCACGAACCGGTCGCCGAACCGGCGCCGTCGGCCACCCCGGCGTCGCCGGGAAGCTGTGAACTGCTGGTGCCGGTCGCGCCGCTCGAGGCAATCGCGATACCGCCGACGAGTACGGCAACGGCAGCGATGCCGCCGACGATCCACCCGGTGCGGGCGGGCGGTGGAGTCTCTGGGGCTTGGGGCGTGTCATCCATTGGGCTGTCCCTTTGTGTGAGGCGGAGATGATCGATCTCCACTGTCTGCCCTTGGATCTGTGCGCCACCTAAACGCGGCCTAATGATCGAAGCGGGGAATCGTCTTTTCGTGCCGGCATTGGCAAGCCCTTACGCGCAGGCCACGCCAGGAAGCACTGGCTTGGGGATCACCTCGTAGGCCACACCGCCATCGTCGAAGAACGTCAGTTGGTCTGCTTGGGCAAACAGCTCGCCCACCTCGTCTGCCGAGATCTCGGCGCACTCGCTCGCTTCGGCGAGGCGTACCGATGCGTCCGCTGGCCACTCGACGATCGTCGGGTCCTGCCCCTCCAGGCCCCGGCTGAGCGGGTCGTCCAACGGCACTGCGAGGATCAGGTACTCGGTCGGCTCGAAGGGCCGCTCCTCGCCGAGCTGATCGGCGCCTACGAGCGCAGCGAGATCACCAAGCTGGAAAAGGAACTCCTGCAGTGCTGCCCGCTCTGCGGTCTCTTCGCTCCCGTCTGGGCCGCCGCCCACGCCGAGTGCGTAGGCCTCGTGGACCCAGCGCTCACCGTTCGCCGCAATCGTCACCATTGCCGTGGTCGCATCGGCGACGAAGTCGGTGGCTTCACTGGAGTAGTCGACCTCAGCGAGAAGACCGGCCTCGTCTGCCGCTGCGAGCACCGACTCGATGCCCTCGGGAGTGATCGTCCGAACGAACACCGGCGGCACGAGTGGGCCGGGGAACACGGCAAGGGTCGCACCGCCGCCGTAGACCAGCCCATCACCAGAGATCAGCACACTCGGCGGATTCTGGAAGGCGAACGCCTGTGTGGTGAAGCCGCCGACCTCGGCGTACTCCACGACGACGTCGTCAGCACCGGTCGGGTACGTGAAGTCCTCCGCTGGGGCTGTGTCCGGCACCGTGGAGTCGGTCGTCGCGTCGGTGTCCGGCGGCAGCGTCGCGGAGGTCCCGCTGTCGTCGTCACCGCACGCCGCCAGGAGGAGCGCACCGACCACGGCCAGCCCAAGCATCGATCGAACTCTGAACGGCGTCACGCGCATACTCCTTGGACGTCCGGACTGGCACGGTGGTTCCCTGCGCTACGGTCGGCGCGATGAGCCAGGAAGTCAGAGGCGTCATCGCACGGGCCAAGGGTGAGCCGGTCACGATGGAGACGATCATCGTGCCCGATCCGGGTCCCGGCGAAGCAGTGGTGGAGATACAAGCGTGCGGGGTGTGCCACACCGACCTTCACTACCGCGAGGGCGGCATCAACGACGAATTCCCGTTCCTCCTCGGTCACGAGGCCGCTGGCATCGTCGAGGCGGTCGGACCCAACGTCACCGACCTGGCGCCGGGCGACTACGTGGTGCTCAACTGGCGGGCGGTCTGCGGGAGTTGCCGCGCCTGCAAGCGCGGTGAGCCGCACTACTGCTTCTCCACCCACAACGCCACGCAGAAGATGACTCTCGCCGACGGGACCGAGCTCAGCCCGGCGCTGGGGATCGGCGCGTTCTGCGACAAGACCCTCGTCGCCGCCGGCCAGTGCACCAAGGTCGACCCTGCGGCCCCGCCAGAGGCTGCGGGTTTGCTCGGCTGCGGCGTGATGGCCGGACTGGGCGCCGTGTTGAACACCGCCGGTGTCCGTCGGGGCCAATCGGTCGCGGTGTTCGGTTGTGGCGGCGTGGGCAACGCGTCGATCGCCGGGGCCCGCCTGGCCGGTGCATCAACGATCGTTGCCGTCGACATCGACGACCAGAAGCTCCAGTGGGCCACAGATCTCGGCGCAACACACACGTGCAATTCATCGACCACTGATCCGGTCGAGTACATCCAATCGGTGACCGACGGATTCGGAGCCGACGTATGTGTCGAGGCGGTGGGCAATCCGGCGGTGTACCGCCAGGCGTTCGAGGCCCGCGACCTGGCCGGCACGGTCGTGCTGGTCGGCGTGCCGACGCCCGACATGACGATCGAGCTGCCGTTCATCGAGGTGTTCGGGCGCGGCGGTGCACTGAAGTCGTCGTGGTACGGCGACTGTCTCCCCGAGCGCGACTTCCCGATGCTCATCGACCTGTACCTCCAGGGCCGACTCGACCTCGACCGGTTCGTCAGCGAAAAGATCGAGCTCGGCGATGTCGAGGCGGCGTTCGAAAAAATGCACCATGGCGAGGTGCTGCGCAGCGTGGTCGTGCTGTAACGCTCGATCACTCCGTCGATGCCTGCCACCGTCACCCCACTCCCGCTGAACGGGTTCGTCCAGCACTACGCCTGGGGCGACCCGACGTTCATCCCCGACTTCCTGCACGTCGCGCCGACTGGCGAGCCGTGGGCCGAGCTCTGGCTCGGCACGCATCCGAGCGGGCCGACACACCTCGACGGCCGGCCGCTGATCGACGAGATCGGCGAGCTCCCGTACCTCCTCAAGGTGCTCTCCGCTGCCGAGCCGTTGTCGATGCAGGCCCACCCGACGACGGCGCAGGCGATCGATGGATTCGGGCGCGGCATCTACCCCGACGACCGGGCCAAACCCGAGCTGCTGTGTGCCCTGACGCCATTCGAGGCGTTGTGCGGGTTGCGTCCGGTCGACGCCACCCTCGAGCTACTCGACGACCTCGGCGCCCGGGACCTCGCCGCAGCCGTTCGCAACGACGGCCTTGGCGGCACGCTCGATGCGCTGTACCGCGGCCGACTCGCTCCCGCGTCGACCATCGCCGCATGCGACGGCAGCGATCGCGTCGAGGCGGTATGGGCCCGGCGACTGAACGAGATGTATCCCGGCCAGGTGAGCATCGCCGTGACCCTGCTGCTCAACCATGTGCACCTCGAACCCGGACAGGCGATCCACTTGACCGCCGGCAATCTTCACGCCTACTTACGTGGTGCCGGCGTTGAGCTGATGGGGGCCAGCGACAACGTCGTGCGCGGTGGGCTGACGGTGAAACACGTCGATGTCGACGAGCTGCTGCACATCGTCGATCGCACCCCGCTCGCCGAGCCCGTCATGCTCGACGCCGCGGCGGCAGGCCGCTATCCCCTGCCCGAGGTGGGCGTCACGCTGACGCACGTGGCGCCGGGGGCTGCGCACACGTCGGCGGGACGGGAGATCGCCATCTGCCTCGACGGCACCACCTGGTACCTCCCACCCGGCAGCGAATATCAACGAGACAGCACGTCGTACGTCGTCGTGTAACCCGTCAACTGGTGGTGCGGCGGATCTCGACGATCTTCTCTGTGGCGTTGTTGGCGTCGTCACCCTTGTCGTCCAACAGGCGGGCGCGGTCCTTCTCGGCTTCGCGGGCAGCCTTGTCGAGATCGACGCGCTCGAGGGCCGCATCGATGCCGTGCTCGTCGATGAACTCCGCCCACTCGACGAGCTGGTCGACCATCTCATCTTCGGGGACGACCGCAACGTTGCGCCCCTTGATGAACAGATGGCCGCGTTTGTTGCCAGCGGCAATCCCCAGGTCGGCGTCGCGGGCCTCGCCCGGACCGTTGACCACGCAACCCATCACCGCGATCTGCAGGGGGATCTCGCGATCCTCGAACGCATCGCGCGCTCGATTGGCGACCTCGATCACGTCGACCTCGGCTCGTCCACACGACGGGCAGGCGATCAGGTCGACGTTCGTTCGCTCGCGTAGACCAAGCGCCTCGAGCAGCTGCCGCCCGGCCTTGGCCTCCTCGACCGGGTCAGCAGTGAGCGAGTAGCGGATGGTGTCGCCGATCCCCTCGAGAAGCAAGGCACCGATTCCGGCAGTGGCCTTCACCAGGCCCTCGGGTGGCGGGCCGGCCTCGGTCACACCCAGGTGCAGCGGGTGGTCGGTCGCATCAGCAAGCTGTCGATAGGCCTCGACCATCAATGGGACACTCGACGCCTTGACCGAGATCTTGATCAGATCGAACCCGACCTCGTCGAAGTAGGCCATCTCCGTCTGCGCCGACTCGACCATCGCCTCTGGAGTGGCTCCGCCGTACTTCTCGTACAGCTTCGGATCGAGCGAGCCGGCGTTGACGCCGATGCGGATCGGCACACCGCGATCGCGGGCCTCGGCGGCCACCGCCTTGATGTGCTCGGGCTTGCGGATGTTGCCCGGATTGAGCCGTAGTCCGTCGACGCCAGCTTCCATCGCGGCGAGCGCCATCTTGTACTGGTGATGGATGTCGGCGATGATCGGCACCGGCGAGCGGGGCACGATCTGAGCGAGCCCCTCAGCGGCCTCCGCTTCGTTGCACGTGCATCGAACGATGTCGGCACCGGCTGCGGCGAGCGCATAGATCTGTTGCAACGTGCCGTCGACATCGGCCGTCTTCGTCGTCGTCATCGACTGCACCGAGACGGGCGCATCGCCGCCGACCTTGACGTCGCCGACGGAGATCTGTTTGGTGACCCGCCGGGTGATCGATGCGCTGGAGACCTGCACCGCTACCCGATTGGCTGCGTGATGTCGAGGTAGAGACCGGTGAACATCAACAACGCGAGCACCATGATCACGCCCATCGCGAATGGCATGAGCCGCTCGACATCGGCGAAGTAGCGCTGGCGTCCACCGCGACGCCACTCCCGGTACCGCTCGTAGGTGGCGATCGCCGCGTGACCGCCGTCGAGGGGCAGCAACGGGGCCATGTTGAACACACCGACGAACACGTTGAGCACGGCGAGGAGGTAGATGACCCCTGCCAAACCAGCGGACTCGCCGACGTCGTCTGAAACGGTGGCCACGCCGTAGAGGGTGGTCGGGCGGCTCTCGAGGTCGTCGCTCGAACCCGTCAGGTGGCCGACGATGTTCACCGGGTTGAGCACGCGCACGATGCCCTTGGTCGACTCCCACGACACCGGCACGATGTCGGTCACCGAGTTGACGGCCGCCGCGCCGGCACCGTGCTGTTGATACACGGGTGGGCTGTACGACGACACGCCGAGCAGTGCAGTGCCGAACCTCGGGTCGTCTTCGGGCACGCTGACATTGGCTCCGAGACCGACCGGGATCGTCAACTCTTGACCGTCGCGGACGACGACGATCGGCACGGTCTCTTGTGGCTCGAATGAGCGAACGGCCTCGCCGAGTTCGGTCGACGAGGTCACCGCGATGCCACCGACCGACACGATCTCGTCACCGTCGCGGATGCCTGCCGCCCACGCCGGGAGCTCCTCGGCTGCTGTGCCGACGATCACCCGTGGCTCGTCGGCCGAAGTGATCTCACCTTGAGTGACATACACGCCGAACAACAACACGACGGCGATGATCATGTGCATGATCGATCCAGCCGAGATCACGAGCATGCGCTTCGGGTAGCTCTGCTGTCGGTAGGTGCGGCCCTCGTCGGCGGGCTCGACCTCGTCCATCCGGTTCATGCCAACGATGCGAACGAACGCGCCGAGCGGTAAGGCGCGAACGCCGTACTCGGTTTCGCCACGGCGGAAACTCCATAGCCGGGGACCGAAGAACAAGAAGAACTGGGTGACCTTCATCCCCGTCCACTTGGCGGTGAGGAAGTGGCCGAGCTCGTGGAGGAAGATCGACAGCACGACGCCGACGACGAACACGAAGATCCAAATGTTGACGAACGCAAGCCACGCGAACAGCGCCACGATGGCGCCCATCGACAACCAGCCACGCCAGCCGCCGACGGTTTCGTCTTCGGAGTGCTCCGCCACCGCGCCGCCCGCCATGACCTCGCTCTTCATGCGGTCGAGGCGCGTGCCGCTCACCTCGCCGAGCGACGGCGGCGGAAGCTGCTCGTCGGGAGGAGTGAGCTGGTCAGTCATAGTGGTGGTTATCGAGTCGTTACCAGTGTGGCCGCGAGTCGCCTCGCATCGCCGTCAGCGGCGATGACGTCGTCGATCGAGGTGGGCACCCCTCCATCATGGCGCTCCATCACCCCAACGCACACGTCAGGGATCTGATTCCATCGCAAGTTTCCGGAAAGGAATGCGTCAACGGCCACCTCGTTGGCGGCGCTCAGCACCGCGGGCGTGGTGCCGCCCGCACGACCGGCATCGAACGCCAAGTCGAGGCAGCGGAACGTCTCTCGGTCGGGTGGCTCGAAGTCGAGACGGCCCAGTTGGCGCCAATCGAGCGCTCCGAACGGGCTGGCGATGCGCGCCGGAAATCCCAACGCGTACCCGATCGGCAACCGCATGTCGGGCTCGCTGAGCTGGGCGATCGTGGACCCGTCGACGTATTCGACCATCGAGTGCACGATCGACTGCGGGTGGACGACCACGTCGATGTGGTCGTAGTCGACCCCGAACAGCTCGTGGGCCTCGATGACTTCCAGGCCCTTGTTCATCAGGGTGCTCGAGTCGATGGTGATCTTCGGGCCCATCGACCACGTCGGGTGCGCCAACGCCTGGTCGACGGTGATGTCGGCGAGCGCCGCCGCCGAACGACCACGGAACGGTCCGCCGCTGGCGGTGAGTAGCAGTCGAGCGACCTCGCGATCGGCGCTCGCCGACGAACGCAGACACTGGTGGAGCGCACTGTGTTCGCTGTCGATCGGCACGAGTTCGGCGCCGGCGGTCGCGCGCAACGGCTGCACGACCGGCCCCGCGGCGATCAGGCTCTCCTTGTTGGCGAGGGCGAGCCGCTTTCCAGCACGAAGCGTCTCGACGGTCACGTCGAGACCGGCGAACCCGACGACCGCGTTGACAACCACGTCGGCGGGATCGACCACAACGGTCAGCGACGACTCGATCGCCTGGTCGAATCCCGCCGCGGAGAGGCGCTCGGCGGCGGTCGTTCGTGCGTCGTCGTCGGTGACGACGACGACACTGGGCCGGTGCTCACGCACCTGCTCGACCAGCGTGTCGACCGACCGGCCGACGGCCAGCGCGACGACCTCGTAGCTTCCCGGCGCGCGCCGGTTCTCCGCGCTGATGACATCGAGGGTTTGTATGCCGATCGAGCCGGTGGAGCCGGCGATGGCGACACGTACCGGCGCCATCGAGTGCGCGCTCAGCCAGCCCAGGGCTCGAGCACGAGCATCAAATAGTACGCCCCGGGCAATGCGAACAGGAACCCATCGAATCGGTCGAGCACCCCGCCATGACCGCGGATGATCGCACCGAAGTCCTTGACGTCGAGGTTGCGCTTGAACATGCTCTCGGTGAGATCGCCGAGCGGCGCCAGCGCAGAGATGACGATGGCGAACCACAACAGATTGCTCGTACCCCAGGTGTCACTGAGGTCCTGGATACCGATCACGAGGAAGATCACCAGCGTCAGGATCGTGCCGCCCAGCAATCCCTCGAGCGACTTGTTCGGACTGATCCAGCCACGCAGCGGCGTGCGCCCGAAGGCGGTACCGACGAAGTAGGCACCGACATCGTTGGCAACAACACCGATGGCCAACAAGACCAGCGTGTCGGTACCCCACGGCGTCCCGTCGCCGAACGTCGACCAGCGCAGGATCAGCGCCGCGAACGCGCCCATCAAACCGATCCACACCACCCCCAGCATGGTGATGGCCATGTTTGGCATCGGTCCGGTCTCGATCGAATCGGCAGCGATGAAGCTGAGCGCCGCTGCGATGAAGGCGAACGCGATCACCAGCGGCAGCGCCTCGTCGCCGACCCAATACGCCGCGAGTGGTGCCGCAACGCATGCCGCGACTCCGGCGGCGACGGCCGGCCGGTAGCCCTTCTCGGTCACCTTGGCGAAGTACTCGAACGATGCGAGCCCGAGCGCCACGGTGACGAAGGCCACCGCACCGGCGGGTCGCCACATCGTGAGCGCCAGGAACACCGCTGCCAGCAACAGCCCCGTTGCCACCGCCACCGGCAGGTTGCGGCCCTCGGGCGATGGCGCGCCACCAGCGGCCCCCGGCGGGCGCTGCGGACTCGCCCCACGGCGTCGCGGATCGGGACGGCGCGGCATGCCAGAGGGATCGGTGCCGATCGTGATACGCGCCGGCTCGCGTTGGGGTTCGGTGATCGCGTCGTGGGCAGTGGTCGCTTGCGCCGCAGCAGCGTCAAGTCGCTCCGAATCCTGGTCGTCGGCTGCATCCGCCGCGACGCCCGAAGAAACGTCGTGGTCGCTGTCGCCGTCGGTACCGTCGTCCCAGGTCAGTTCCCCGGTGGTGTCGGTCGGTATCTCGCCGGTGAACGACGACCACACGTCGATGTCCTCGCCGCCTTCTGGTCCCGTCGTCCGCTCGGTCGCTTCGATCTTGGGTACCTCGCCCGTGGCCGGCGCCGTCCAGTCGGGCAGGGGGCCGCTGTCGTCGCCGAGCTGCATCGGCTTCTCACCCGAGGTGACCGGCTGTTCGGTGGTTTCGCCAAACAATGGCCCACCGAACTCGTCGTCGTCGAAGTCGTCCATCTCCCGCTCGCGGCGCCCTGGTGTTCGTTCATCGGGAGCGTCGTCGTCGTTTCGCCAGATGTCGTCACTCATACTTCGAGCAGCTCCTGCTCCTTGTTGCCGAGCGCACCGTCGATTCGCTCAACATGGTCGTGGGTGACGCGCTCGAGCTCCTTTTCGGCTCGCTCGAGCTCGTCGGCGGAGATGTCGCCGTCCTTCTCGGCGGTCTCCAGCGTCTTTCGTGCATCGCGGCGTGCCGCCCGTACAGCGATGCGCCCGTCCTCGGCCATGTTCTTGACCACTTTCACGTACTCCTTGCGGCGCTCTTCGGTGAGCTGGGGCAACGACAAGCGGATCGACACGCCGTCGTTGTTCGGCGCAACGCCAAGGTCGCTGTCGCGAATCGCCTTCTCGACCGCTTCGAGCGAGTTCCGGTCGTGCGGCTTGATCAGTAGCTGCCGCGCCTCGGGGACCGAGATCGAGGCGATCTGCTGCAGAGGTACCGGGGCGCCGTAGTAATCGACCGAGAGGCGTTCGACCAACGACGGCGTGGCGCGGCCCGTGCGCACGGTCCCGAACTGGCCCTGGGTGTGTTCGACCGCGCGGTCCATCTTGTCCATCGCGTCGAGCAACGTCTCGTCGATCACGGCGCAAGCGTACCTATCAGGGCCATGACCAGGGAACACCCGCTGTTCACGACCGCGCATCGCGCCGTGTCACACCGCCCGGTCAGACGTCTCGGACGATGGTGCCCTCGCTCGAGCCAAGCAAGATGTTGCGTAGCGAGTTCGGCTTCGACATGTCGAACACCACGATTGGAATGCCGTTGTCTCGGCAGAAGGCAATGGCCGTAGCGTCCATCACCTTCAGGTTCTTGGTCATCACTTCGAGGTAGCTGACCTCGTCGTACTTCGTGGCGCTGGCGTCAGAACGAGGATCGGCGGTGTACACCCCGTCGACCCCCGAGTGGGTGCCCTTGATGACCACGTCGGCTTCGATCTCAGCGGCGCGCAGGGCGGCGGCGGTGTCGGTGGTGAAGAACGGATTCCCGGTGCCCGCGGCGAAGATCACGACGCGGCCCTTCTCGAGATGGCGCACCGCACGGCGGCGGATGTACGCCTCACAGATACGGGGCATCTCGATCGCCGACTGCACTCGGGTGTCTTGACCAAGTCGCTCCAGTGCATCCTGCAGTGCCAGCGCGTTCATCACCGTGCCGAGCATCCCGATGTGATCCGACTGGGTGGCGTCCATCCCGCCCAGCGATCCGGTGCGGCCGCGCCAGAAGTTGCCGCCGCCGACAACCACCGCGACGTCGACGTCGAGGTTCTGGCGAAGGTCGATGATCTCTTTAGCGGTCGACTCGAGCGTGGGCCCGTCGAGGCCCGAGCCCGACGAACCCGCCAACGCCTCACCGGAGGGCTTGAAGACGATCCGCTTCCATCTCGTCGACTCGCCCCCCACGGTTCAGCCGATCTCGGCTTGGGCGAAGGCGACGATCGTGGCGCCGCCGATGAACTGCGACACCGACTGTTTGTCGTCTTTGGCGTACGGTTGGTCGAGCAGCGCAACGTCCTTGTAGAAGCCGTTGAGTCGCCCTTCGACGATCTTCGGCAGTGCCTGCTCGGGTTTGCCCTCATTGCGAGTGATCGTTTCGAGGGTGGCCCGCTCGGCGGCAACTACGTCCTCGGGTACATCGTCGCGCGACAGATACTTCGGACGAGCGAAGGCGATGTGTACGGCGACGTCGTGGGCCAACTCGGGCGAGCCTCCGGCCACCTCGACGAGCACACCGTTGACGCCGCGGCCACCCTGCATGTGCTGATACGTGCCGAGCGCATTGCTGGCAGCAGCTTCGATGCGAGCGACCTCGCCGATGCTGATGTTCTCCTTGAGCGTGACCTTGAGCTCGTCGAGCTCGGCGGCGCGTTCGGCTACGGCGTCGACGCCATTGGCGGCGACCAGCTCGGCCAGCGCCTGCGCCTCGTCCTTGAACTGATCGGAGCCCGCGACGAAGTCGGTCTCGCTCTTCAGCTCGACGAGCGCGCCTACATGACCATCGACGACCAACGCCACCACACCCTGGTCGGCGTCGCGATCGGCACGCTTGGCGCTCGCTGCCAGACCCTTCTCACGCAAGAACTGCTTGGCCGCTTCGAGGTCGCCATCGGTTTCTTCGAGCGCCTTCTTGCAATCGAGCATGCCGGCGCCGGTCGCCTCACGCAGCGCTTTGACGTCTTTGGCGGTGAATGCCATCGGTGATCAGTGCTCCTGACTCTGGTCGGTCGTTCCGTCGGCGGCGTTCTCGACCACTTGCTCGACGACGTCGGCGGCGGTCTCGTCGGCAACGGCCTGCACGGCCTCGGCCGGCGCGCCGGTCTCGGCAGCGAGGCGGGCCGCATCTTCGGTCGCCGCCTCGACCACGGGCTGCTGGGCAGCCGCCAAGCGAGCATCGCGGTCGGCTTGCTGTTGAGCGGCGACCGCACGGGCGGCCGACTGGGCCGCCTCGTACTCGGCGATCTCTTCGGCGCTGCGCTCGACCGGCGGCACCGCCGGGGTGCGCTGGCTGGCGACGAAGCGGCCCTCTTCGACGGCATCGGCGACCACGCGGGCGAACAAGCTGTTCGAGCGAATGGCGTCGTCGTTGCCGGGAATCGGATACTGCACCAATTCGGGATCGACGTTGGTGTCGACGACGGCGACCACCGGGATGCCGAGCTTGTTGGCCTCAGTGACGGCGATGTGCTCCTTCTTGGTGTCGAGCACGAAGATGGCGTCAGGTGTCGAGTTCAAGCTGCGTAGCCCGCCGAGGTTGCGCTGCAACTTGGTGAGCTCACGTTCGAGCAGCAGCGCCTCCTTCTTGATCATCACGTCGAACTCGCCAGAGGCCTGCATCCGCTCGTACTCGAGCATCTTGCCGACACGCTTGCTGATCGTTTCGAAGTTCGTCAGCATGCCGCCGAGCCAGCGCTCGTTGACGTACGGCATTCCACACTTCTCGGCGTAGCTGCGCACCGGGTCTTGGGCCTGCTTCTTGGTGCCGACGAAAAGAATCGTGCCGCCACCAGCAACGAGATCACGGACGTATCCGTAGGCGGCTTCGACGCGACCGAGGGTCTGTTCGAGATCGATGATGTAGATCCCGTTGCGCTCACCAAAGATGAACCGCTTCATCTTCGGGTTCCAGCGCCGGGTCTGGTGGCCGAAGTGCGCTCCGGCCTCGAGCATCTGCCGCATCGTGATGACGGCCATGGTGGTTCTCCTCGCGGTTGTGGCCCACCCGTCGGCGCCGAAGCGACCGCATTTGACCAGTGGGACGGTGTTGATTCGCGCACGCCGGGCGGCGCGCGGGTGGATCACCAGATCGGCTATCCGGCGCGTCAGACTATCGGCCGCGTGACCGGTCCGTGCGGGAGACGCTGGCGGAGATCGCTGGCACACCGCAGCACCGCCGTGGTGGGATTCGCCGCCGAACCGTCGGTGGGCACCAACCGGGTGACGCCACCCCACCGTCCGAGCAGCGGCGTGGGATCGACCGGCACTCCATCGCGCCGGACTCCGAAGTAGAACGGCCCGCTGGCCATCCCGACGGCTGCGCCCGTGCGGACACGGTCGCCGACGCGCAGGTGGCTCGCCACCAGGCGGCCGTACGTGACCAAGCGACCGTCTGCCAGCGCGACCACCACGTAGCGCGTACCGGCGACGACCCCAGAGAACGACACGGTGCCGGGAGCGACGGCGATCGGCCGTGTGCCCGGCGCAACCTCGTACTCGATGCCCCGATTGCCGGCACAGTACGGACACGGGGGCGCGCGAAACGGATCGACGACGACACCGACAACTGGCGGCGCCCAGCACGCGGCCGCAGATGGTGACGATGCCGCACCGATCGGTACGACGATGCACACCATGGTCGCAACCATGCGAGCAGTAGCGCGGTGCGCAGCGCGCCAACGGAGACTTCCAGGGCGCATGGCACCCTCCCGATGTCGTGGCCAGCCAGGTGGCTGAGTGGGTTCGGGGCGTCAGCCGACGCCGACGGCGGCCAAGCGCGACCGCAACTGGAGCACCGCTTTGGTGTGAATCTGTGACACTCGGCTCTCGGTCACGCCCAGCACTTCGCCGATCTCGGCGAGCGTGAGGCCCTCGTCGTAGTACAACGACAATACGAGCTTCGGGCGATCGGGCAGCTTGCGGATTTCGTCGCGCATCACCCGGCTGAGCTCACGATCCTCGATCACTGCGGCCGGCGATTCGGAGCCCGGCCCCTCGGCCGCCGCAGGTTCGGCCCCTGCGGCGATGGCCCGATCGAGCGGGCCGACGGTCGTGCTCGCGATCGCCGCTAACCACCGAGCGAGCTCTTCGGGGGAGATGTGCAGGTGGGTGGCCAACTCGTCGTCGGTCGGCGAGCGTCCAAGTTCGTGTTCGAGCTCCGAGAATGCGCGTTCCACGTTGCGCGCCCTGCTGCGAACAGAGCGAGGTACCCAGTCGAGCTGGCGCAGCCCGTCGTACACAGCACCTCGGATGCGCGGCACGGCGAACGTCTCGAACTTGACGCCGCGTTCGGGGTCGTACCGCTCGATGGCATCGATCAGACCGAAGACCCCGCTCGAGACGAGATCACCCGGATCGACGCTCGATGGCAGCCCGGCGCCGACACGACCAGCCACGAATTTGACGAGCGGCGAGTAGTGGACGATCAGATGATCGCGGGCGGACGGGTTGCGTCGGTTCAGCCAGCGCGTCCACTGCATCTGCAGGTCGGCGTCTTCGGGGACGATACTCATGCTCGAGGGTGGGTGTCGCGGTACACGGCCGACAGCCGCTCGCGACTGACGTGAGTGTATCGCTGCGTCGTGGCCACATCGGTGTGCCCGAGCAGCTCCTGGACCGCACGCAGATCGGCGCCGCCATCGAGCAGATGCGTGGCGAACGAATGGCGTAGTGCGTGCGGGTGGGTGGGTGACGACGATCGCCGATCGATGATGCGGCGCACGTCGCGTGGTTGCAACGGCCTGCCGCGCTCGTTGCCGAAGAGAATGCCGCCGGCACTCGCAGGCAATCGATCCGGGCGGACGTGGAGCCACCGATCGAGGGCGTCGCAGGCTGGATCGCTGAGCGGCACGCGTCGTTCCTTGCCTCCCTTTCCCCACACTGTCGCCGCACGCTCGCGCAGCTGCAACGACGACATCTGCAGACCGCAGAGCTCGGCGACGCGCAGGCCCGAGCCGTACAGCAGCTCGAGGACAGCGTCGTCGCGTCGGCGACGCCACTCCGGCTCGTCGTCGTGCGGCGGCGCGTCGAGTAAGTGGTTGAGCTCGCGACGATCGAGTACCCGCGGCAGGCGACCGTCGCCAGCGGGCACCGACACACCGGCGGTCGGGTCGACCGCGGCGACGCCGGCGGCGACCGCCCATCGGAAGTACCGGCGAAGTGCGGCGGTCTTGCGCGCCAGCGTGCGGCGCGCATACCGACGTGTTGTGAGATGGGCGAGGTAGCGGCGCACGGTGGCGCGAGTTACCGCATCGGGGTCGCGGATTTCGCTGCGCGCACACCACGCCGCGAATCCACGCACGTCGGTGCCGTATGCGGCCACCGTGTGCTCGGACAACGACGTCAACGCCCGCAAATAGTCGTCGAGCCGCCAATCGTCCACGGCGGGGACCGTAGCGCCCTCGATGCGGCGCAGCGGGGACAACCGTGTCGATCGCGGTGTCGATCGTGATCACCCCGGGTCCCAGCCGAGCAACGTTTCGAACCATCCGGCGGTCTCGCGCAGCCAACCGTCGCGTTCGAGCCTGGCCACAGCCAGCGCCATCTCGCTCAACGAACACGCGAACTGTTCGGCGAGCTGTTCGAGCGTGCACGGACCCTCAGCGCATCGGTCAACGACCTGCTGATCACGACCGCACGGCTGCGCCCGCGGGTCGTAGCGACGATTGGCGGCACGACGACCATCGAGGCCGAGCGCGATGAGGATGTCGAGCGTTTCGGTCGCCGGCGCAGCACCGTCGCGCAACAGCGCGTTGGTGCCGACCGAGGCCGGGTGGTCGAGCCCTCCTGGGACGGCGAACACCGCGACGTCGCGCTGCGCGGCTTCGCGCGCGGTGATCAAGCTGCCGCCGCGATCTCGACTCTCGACGACGATCAGTGCCTCTGCGAACGCGGCAATGATGCGGTTGCGCAGCGGGAAGCGGAACGCGTCCGGCGGCGTGCCCGGTGGCCACTCCGACACGACGGCACCACGCTCGGCGACGTCAGCCCAGAGGGTGCGGTTGCTCTGCGGGTACGGTCGATCGAGGCCATTGCCAACCACCGCCACGGGCTGCGCGCCAGACACGGTGAGCGCACCACGATGTGCCGCAGCATCGATGCCCTTCGCCAGGCCCGACACGATCGTGACCCCTTCCTCGGTCAGCTCGGTGGCGAATCGTGCCGCGTGCTCACGCCCGCGTTGTGTGGCGTTGCGCGTGCCGACGATGCCCACCCGCCGCCGCTCGAGACCGGCGAGGTCGCCCCTGACGAAGAGCGCAGCAGGTCGCCACGGGTCGCCAAGCAGCGACGGCGGATACGCGTCGTCGGACGCGGTCACGACGACGATGCCGAGCTGCCGACACTGCACAGCGCATTGGACCGGGTCACGCCGAGCTGCGCTGACTCGCCATGCGGCCGCAAGATCGCGATTCCGGGCGAGGAGATCAGCAACGGGCCCGTCGGCGGTGTGGTGACCCGCGGCGACGGCGTAGGCCGTCTCGGGTTCGAAGTGATCGAGCAGCGTACGTAATCGGCCGACCGTCATCTTTTCGAATCCGGCCAGCGCTGCAACAAAGCCGCTCATGCGGCCCACCCACTGCTGCTCGCTCCCAGCGGCGTGCGCATCGCCAACGCAAGAGCGATGTCGTCGGCACCGACGACCCCGGCGAGTTCACCGGTGTGCACTGAACGCAGGTCGGCGATGGTGCGGGCCACGCGACGGAGCCGGTGATACCCGCGACCGCTGAGTCGACCCGCGGAGATCTCGTCATACAGCAGAGACTTCGCGGCTTCGTCGACCTCGGCGTGCTCGTCGAGGCGCCGCGCTCCGAGCGCGGCATTGAGCGATCCCTGGCGTTCGACGGCAACCGCGCGTGCGGCGCGCACGCGTGCGGCCACCGTCGCCGTCGACTCACCCGCCGTACCATCGAGGAGATCGTGGGCGCCAGGACGCGACACCGGCACGCGTAGGTCGAACCGATCGAGCAGCGGACCCGACACTCGCCGGGAATACCGCAGCCGCTCGCCGTCGCTGCACATACAGGCGCCCGGCGGACCTCCGCCACAGGGGCACGGGTTCATCGCCGCCACCAGCTGGAACGCGGACGGGATCGTGGCCCTCACGGCCGCCCGGTCGATGGTGATCGTGCCGAGCTCCAACGGTTGCCGCAAGCCGTCGAGCACCGACGGTTGGAACTCGGCGAGCTCATCCATGAACAGCACGCCTCCGTGGGCAAGGCTGACTTCGCCCGGCCGCAACGCATGCGAGCCACCGCCGACGAGCGCGGCACGCGTTGCGGTGTGATGCGGGGCGCGGTACGGCGGCCGCGTCACCAATCCCCCCGCAGGCAGCGGCAACCCGGCTGCTGAGTGAATCATGGTCGCTTGGAGCGACCGGTCGTTTGTCAGCGGTGGCAACAATCCCGGGAGCCGCGCGGCAAGCATTGTCTTGCCAGCCCCCGGCGGGCCGACGAACAACAAGTGGTGCCCACCGGCAGCGGCGATCTCGAGACCGTGACGAGCAACGTGCTGGCCGTGCACGTCACACAGATCGAGCGGGTCGTCGTACAGCGTTGTGGGTGGCGGGGGCGGCGGAGCGGGCCACGGGCGGAGCCCGCGCAGCACGGCGAGTAGCGATGGCAGATCGTCGGCGACACGCACGTCGCCGTGAGCGGCGATACTCGCTTCGAGGTACGAGGCACTCGGCACCACCACGTCGATCGACCCCAACGCGGCCACCATCGGCGCCACGCCAAGCACGTGACGAATCGAGCCGTCGAGGCCGAGCTCGCCGATGAACGCGAGCCCGCGAACATCGGCGGCATTGACTTGGCCGTTGGCGACCAAGATGCCGACGGCCATTGCGAGATCGAGTGCCGAGCCGGTCTTGACCTCGGTTGCCGGCACGAGGTTGAGCGTCGTGTTGGTTTTCGGCCACGACTCGTCGCTGCTGTAGAACGCCCCGCGCAGTCGATCACGCGCCTCGCGGACGACGCCATCGGGGCGACCGACGATGTGGAAACCGGGCAGGCCGCTGGCGACCTGGACCTCAACGGTGATCGCATGGCCAGCTGACCCGACGACCATGGCGGTGGAGACGGAGGAGTACATCGAACCCCCAGTACGAAACGACGCGTCTGCGTCGAGCGGCGTTGGGGCCCCAGGCCGATCGCGCCAGTCGATCCGTCCGACCGCTGGCGCCGATGCGCCACCAACCGTACCGTGCCCCGTGCCACAATGCGCCGGTGCCGCGCCGGACGATCGCTCTCGTCGTCCCGGTGGTGACCCTCGGCGTGTTGGGTGCGGGCTGCGGGCTGCTCGATGATGATGACGACGCTGGCGACGCCGCGCGTTTTTGCGGAGAGGTGGCCGCCAACTCGGCCACGCTCACGCAGCCGAACATCGAGGCGACGTCCGATGTCGATGCGTTGCTCGAGTTGTACCGCGAAGTCGGGGCGTTCGCCCCGCTGGCGATCGAGGCTGAGTGGGACCAGCTGGTCGAGGCGTACGAGACTGCGAGTGCGGTCGTTCCTGGCGACGAACAGTCGGAGCAGGCAGCGATCGCCGCAATTCTGTCGTCGGAGTCGGCGGCCGCTGCGGTCGATCGTTGGCTGTTGGACAACTGCGCGGTCGACATCGGGCCGGTGGCGACGATCGTCCCGCAGAACCCCTAAACCGCAGCGCCGTTCGCTCCGCAGTGCCCGTCGCCCCGCAGGCTTGGCAACTCGGTCAGATTTCGCCGCGCCGGATGATGACCTCGTCGCAGAGGCCATACTCCTTGGCCTCCTCGGCGGTGAACCAGCGGTCGCGTTCGCTGTCGTTTTGAATCTGCTCGAGCGTTTGGCCGGAGTGTTCGGCGATCAGCTCGGCCATCCGCCGCTTCGTGTATCGCAGTTGCTCGGCCTGGATGGCGATATCGGCAGCCTGACCGCGCAGGCCGGCCAGCGGTTGGTGCATCATGATGCGGGCGTTCGGCAATGTGTAGCGCTTGCCGTCGGCGCCCGCGGTCAGCAAGAACTGGCCCATCGATGCGGCCAGTCCGAGACACACCGTGGCGACGTCGCAGCCGACGAACTGCATGGTGTCGTAAATCGCCATACCGGCGGTGACCGATCCGCCAGGGCTGTTGACGTACAGCCAGATGTCGGCGTTGGGGTCTTCGCCCTCGAGGTACAGCAGCTGGGCGCAGATCTGGTTGGCGATGTCGTCGTTGACCTCGGAACCGAGCATCACGACGCGGTTCTTGAGGAGCCGGTCGAACACCGCCGAACGGGGGTCGAACCCACCTTCGAGCATCTCGGGACCTGGACCGATGGGGGTGGCAGCCATCTCTTCAGGCTATCGCTGCGGTACCGTTCCACAGATGGCGGTCACCGCAACGCTGCACCCCGAGCGTGTCACGTCATCTACCGGGAGCGCGGCCGGGCTGTCTCTGCGACTGTCCAACGATGGCGACGAGGGCCAACTCGTCACGATTACCCCAGCCGGCACGCTGTCGTCGATTACCTCGGCGCAATCCGACACCGTGCACCTCGACGCTGGGGAGACCTTCGAAGTGCCAGTCCTGGTCGACATCGGGCCAGCCGTCGTCGCCGGCGATCATGAAGCGCTCGTCGAGGTCCGTGCCGGCGACGAGGAGTTCACGACCGCCGCCGCAGCGATCGAGGTCCTCCCGTGGACCGAGTACACGCTGCGCCTGGTGCCCGACCGCTCCCGCTCGGGCTCCGCTGGCCGACATCGCGTCGACGTGGAAAACACCGGCAACGTGCCCGTTGCCGTCGAGATGCTCGCGACGGCGTCCGCCGGAAGCCACGCCGTGCTGACGACCACGGTCGTCACCGCCGATCCCAGCAGCACTGGTAGCGCCGAGCTGAAGGTCCTGCCCAACGAGAAGTTCTGGAGCGGCACCCCGCGCGAACACGAACTGCTGATCACCGCGACCGGTAGCGATGCCGCCACGCACGAGTTGCGTGGCACGTACGAACAGCTGCCGCGCATCCGGCCGTGGGTCGGCCCGGCAGTGGCCGGAGCGGCACTCGCGACGGTGCTCGGTTTGATCCTCTGGTTCGGCGTTCTCGCACCGTGGGTGTCCGATACCGCCGACGATGCGGCGGCCGAGGCGCTGGCGCGTGACCGCGCCGAGCAAGATCTCCGACTCGCCGAGTTCGAGGCCGCCGCTGAAGCTGCCGCCGAACTGCCGTTCGGCAGCCCGTACGACCTCCGCCTGGCGGTCGAGCCAGCGCAGGGCAGCACGTCGAGCGCCAGCTCCACCGTGGCCTCAGGTGTCCAGATCTCGATCACCGACGTGGTGTTCCAGAACCCCACCGGCGCGGTCGGCAACGTGGCCCTGCGACGCAATGGCGACGTGCTGTTGCAATCGGAGCTCGCCAACTTCCGCGACCTCGATTTCGCCTTCGTGGCACCGTTCGTGTTTCCCGCCGGGAGCACCATCGACATCACGGTCGACTGCATCACCCCTGGACCCGGCGCCACGAACTGCGACGTGGGGGCCACACTCCTCGGCTTCGTTGCCGACGACAGCTGACGACCGTTTCGCTCAGCGACCGAGACGGCCGATCACCGCCGCGTCGCGCTCGCTGCGGGCGCTCACGATGAGTTCCACCGACACATCACCGAACCGGTCGGCTTGACCAGCGACGGTGATCGTGTGCGGGCCCGCCGACGTGCGTGGGAGCACGACGATGGTGTCGGCGAACGAGCCCTGCTCGTCGACCGCAACGGTGCCAGACTCCGCGACGCCTTCGAACTGCCACTCGACGTTGGCGCCTGCGGGGAAGCCCGAGCCGCGCAACGCGATCACCTGACCAGCAACAACCACGTCCGGCACGGCGATCAGCACGGGCGTCGGCGCGCCGACACCGGTGACGGTGGCGATCGAGCTCGAACCGTCGGAGAACTGCACGGTCAGCTCGGCGGTGAGCGAGCCGGCGGTGGTGGGGGCGAACTCGACCTCGATCGAGCAGGTGCTGCCGCTACCGACCGTGGCCCCGCTGCAGCCGTCGTTGCCGATGGTGAAGTCGTCGCTCGGGGTGAGCTGCACGGACGACACGCTGACGGTCGAGGTACCGCCAACCACCTGCGCGGTGGCGATGCGGCGACCGGCGTTGATGATCGTGGGGGCGAACTCGAGCGGGCTGGGCTGCACGGTCGGCTGCACGGTGGTGGTGGTCGTCGTCGTTGCGGTGCTGCTCGATCCAGTTCCGCTGCTGCTGCCGGAGCTACTTCCGGAACTCGATCCACCGCTCGACCCGGAGCTGAACACCGGGGTGCTCCCCGAGCCGCTGCTCCCGGTGGACGGGAATCCACTGTTGTTCACCACGGCGCCACCGTCGATCGTGCCGAGGCCGGGCAATGGCACGCCCGGATTGTCGGCGCCGTCGTCGGTGTCACCCGGAATGACGAAGTTGCCCGGCACGGTGGTCGTCGGGCCACTGGTGGTCGTCGACTCGGTCGTATCGGGTGGCTCGGTGGTCTCGGTCGACGGCGGCGCCTCGGTGGTGGTCGTCGTGGTGGTCGGCGGCGGTAGCGGGTCGGTCGACACGGCGTGTACCCACACCTGCGGTTCGGCGTGAAAGCGGGTGTCGGCGGTCAAATCGTTGCGTACGGGTGCGTCGAAGGTGAGGGCACGATTCCCGACTCCCGCAGAGTCGGCGTTGGCGATGCGCGCTCCGGCGACCGGAACCAGCGCAGCGACGTCAGCGCCCACCGATACCGCCAGGTCGGAGTCGTCGGTGCTGGCGAATCGGGAGTCTTCGCCAGCGTCGTCGTCGAGCGAACGGAGCAGTTGCAGGGCGCCGTCGCGTTGGTACAACAATGCGCCGCCATCGGGGGCCAACTCGGGAGCCGTTGCGGAGCTCGCCAGGAGTCTGGCGACCGGCGCTTGCTGGTCGGCGAGGTCGTACAACACGACCGCCGGTGTCGTCGCCGACGTGTCGACCGCGATCGGCGGCAGGTCAGTTGCGTCGGACTGGAACGCGACAAGCGTGCCGTCAGCGGAGATCGTCGGAGCCCCGGACGCTCCCGTTGCGGGAACCCCGACCGCCGCAGCGGACAGCAACGAGATCGACGCCGTGCTCGTGGCCTCGTCACGCGTCCACAGATAGACCTGGTCGTCAGCGGTGAACGCGATGCGTCTGCCGTCGGCCGACATCGCCAGCTCGGGGCCGGTTCCCTGCTCGGGGGTTGGGTCGAGCGCTGTGTCGAATTGATCGACGAGTTGCCAGGTACCGACGCCCGCATCGTCGACGGTGCGCACGAAGCGGACCACTGCTGCGCCGGTCGACCAGCTGGCCACGGTGCCGTCAACCGACACCGCGCCGGCGCCCAACATCGGAGGAACCGCCGCAACGGTGCCGACCACCTCGGGCGCGACAAGGGCGGGATCGCTGCAACGATCGATCGCCCGCAGCTCGGTGTCGACATCTCCGGGAACCGCGTACGTGACGATGCATCCGTCGCCGGCGATCGCCGGGGCCACTCCGGCCGCTTCGACGACGTCGGTGGTGTCGTCTTGCCGATCGCGGACCACGACGCCGCCGTCGTGCTCGAACACCACAACCCACCCATCGTCGGAGATGTGCGGCGCCCGCGGCGACCCGCCGATCGGACCGCCGTCGCCCGCCAGCTGTGACACGGGCTCGAGCTCGAGCGAGTCGGTCTGCGCTCCCGTAGGCGCGCCGAGAAAACCGACCCCTGCGATGGCGACGGTGGTGCCGATGATGCCCGCGATGGCCCACCCCGACGTTCGGTTCAAAGACGTGGCGGCAAGGTTATCGGTTTGCGGCGCCGACGGGTTCGCGGGCGACCCCGCTCATCACCAAGAGCAGGCGCGATGCCGGTTCGAGCCGGTCGTGTGCGGCCAGCGCACCGGCCAGGCCAGCTGAGCCGGTCGGCGACACTCGATACCCCGCAGCGGTCGCCATCTCGTGCGCCAGCGACACCTGCTCCTCGGAGACCACGATCGGTGTCCCGGGCGGGTCTGTTGCCAGTTGCCCGTTCATCACAGCGATCCAGTCGTAGGTCTCGTCGTCGAGCAGCCCGTCTGCCAGCGACTGCGGCTCGGTCCACGTGGTCATCACTGTCGCCCAGTCGGCGGTGACCGACTGCGGCACCTGGCTAGCGCCGTGCAGCCGCGAGGCCGAAGCACACCAGGCACGCTCGAACGGCGCGCAGCCGCTCGTCTGCACCGGCAGCAGACGGACACCCCCGGCAACGGCCACACCAGCCGCGAGTGAACCAGCGAAGGCTCCGCCACCAACTTGGACCATCGCAGAATCGGGCAACGGTTCCCCCGCGTCGACGCACGCTGCCGCGATCTCCCAGCCGATGGTTCGCCCACCGTCGAGACACAGTGCGTTCTCCGGACCCTGCACGGTGAACGGGATCGCACCGCCCTCGACTGCCTCACGGAACCGCAGCATGGCCGGGTCACCCGGCGGGTCGCCATCGAGGCGAGGGCAACGGTGGACGACGGCGCCCAGCGCACGCAGCTGAGCCCCAAACGCCGGATCCATCCACGTCGGCACGAACACTTCGATCGGCCAGGACACTGCGGCGGCGAGCGTTGCCGCAGCGACGGCGGCATTGCCGCACGAGGCGATCGCCAGCGGCTCGCGCTCGGTCGACCGGCGCAGTCCGGCCGCCTCCGCAGCCAACAGGTGGAGCATGATCGAGGCCAGGTGGCGGATCTTTTGACTGCCCGCCACAGCGCCGGTTTCGTCCTTGACCCAGACTCCGCCGGTGGCGGCGAAGCCCAGCTGCTCCGACAGCGCGTCGTCGCGACCGTACGGCGTTGTCTCGATACCGGAGAGGCCAATTCGAGCAAGGCCTTCGTCGATCCGATCGACCAGCGCGTCACGATCGCGATCGGTCAGACCATGGGCGGCGGCGAAGGCGGACCAAGCGCACCGGCCGTCGAACTCGCGAAACGGGTTCGCGTGGCGCGTTGGCGACCGTTCGATCGGCACCGTCGGCTGTTCGAGGAGCAGCACGTGACGGCGGTCATCCATGGTGGCGTTCGGGCAACGCCACGGCGCCGGATCGCCGATCGAACGGCGGGCACCGCACACTGCACAGCGCCAGCCCGTGGGGCCGTCAGGAAGCGGCGACGCGGGCATTGAAATCGGCGATCATCTCGTCCCACTCGACGAGGTATCGGCGGAGCCCGGTCCAGAACTGTTGCGACCGGCGCTGTTCGAACAGCTCGAACGGCGTTCCCTGCTGTTCCACCCAGGTGTAGTAGCCGAGGTTGAAGATGCGCCGGCGATCGGCATCGGTGCAGTCGATCATGTGCTCGGTATCGACCGCAGCCAAGTGCTCGCCGACGATGCGCGCCGCGTCGAGCGTGCTCAGGTTCCCGTCGAATCGTTCGGCGAGCAGTTTTTGCCGTTCGCTGGGATACAGCGCAGCCCCGTCGGTGGCGACGGTGATCAACGCGTCGTCGGGTCCGAGGTCGTACAGCCGGGCGGTCTTGATCGCGGCGAGCACGTTACAGATCGCCGAAAACCCGAAGTGGGCG